>DNSZ01000084.1 GCA_003500165.1 Paracoccaceae bacterium
GAAAGCTGGAACATGAAGTAGAAGGTCGCGACCTCGAGCGCGCGGATATGCGCCATGCCCAGCATGTCGGCGACCGCTTCGATGGCCGGCCGGGTCAGCCAGCCCTCCTGCTCCTGCGCGCGCCACAGAAGCGGGATGATGGCGCTCGCCTGCCGGCCTTCGGGATATTTGGCGATCTGCGCCTCTGCCCAGGCCCGGTTGTCGGCGCTGAACGCAAAGCTGCCGGGCTGGTCGGGATGAAGACGGCGGAGCATGGTCAGGCGATCCCTGCTTGTTGCTTGTCCGCGAGGATGCGCAGGGCATCGGCGCAGTAATCCGCGCCCGTCACCCACTGCAGCGCGCGGCCGCCATGGATGACCTCGACTGTCTCGAAGGTGGTGGGGACCGACAGGGTCCGGAACCAGCGCGACCGCGCGATCGTGTCGGAAAAATCGACCACCCGCTCGGCGCCGTCGTCGAAGACAACCCGCAGTTTCGGTGTATCAAGCACATCGATCTTCTCGATACGCAAGACCTCTTCATGTGCGAAGGGATCGTAGATGTCAGCGGCTCTGATAGGCATCCCATGTCTCCGTCAGCAGCGTCCGATTCTCCTGTGCCCAGTCCAGCGCCTCGCGCAACGCCCGGCGGTCGACCGCGCCCTTCTTGACGGTCAGCCCGTCGATCAGCACCTCCGCCTCGCGCCCGTCATTGCCGATGATGTGGAAGTGCGGCGGGTTGTGATCCTCGAAATACATCGCGATGAGGCAGAATTGAAGACGGGCGAGGACGGGCATGTCATCGCAGGACCGGCACGCTTCGGCCGCCTGTCACGGTTTCGATCCGCTTCGGGTTTTCGGGACTGTAGGCAAAGCTCTTGGGCTGGTCGTGGTGAAGACGGCGCATCATGGGTATCCAATCTCCATTACTCTCTTTGTCTCGGGATAGTCACCGTCGACACCCTCGACATGCACTATTGCGGCCCTTCGACCGCGTTGAAGGGCCACCACATACCTGCCGGCATCAATCGTGATCCCTTTGATCTCGAAACCTTCTTCAAGAAACTCCTCGAGGCCCTTCTCGGGAACGACAGCGGTTTTCACCGGTCAATCTCCCCAAACACCACGTCAAGCGACCCGATGATGGCGGCCACATCGGCCAGCATATGGCCCCGCGTCATGTGGTCCATCGCTTGCAGATGCAGGAACCCCGGCGCGCGCAGCTTCACCCGCCACGGCCGGTTCGTCCCGTCGGCCACCAGATAGACGCCGAATTCGCCCTTTGGCGCCTCCACCGCGGCATAGACCTCGCCGGCCGGGACGTGAAACCCCTCGGTATAAAGCTTGAAGTGGTGGATCAGCGCCTCCATCGAGGTCTTCATCTCGGCCCGGGGCGGCGGTGTGATCTTGCCGCGCGCCAGCACCTCGCCCGGTTCGTTCTGAAGTTTTTCAACGGCATGAAGGATGATCTTCGTACTTTCCCGCATCTCGGCCATGCGCACCAGATAGCGGTCGAAGCAATCGCCGTTCTTGCCCACCGGGATGCGGAAATCGAACTCGTCATAGCACTCATAGGGCTGGGCGCGGCGCAGATCCCACGCAAGGCCCGAGCCGCGCACCATCACCCCGGACAGCCCCCAATCGAGGATGTCGTCCTCGGTCACCACCGCGATATCGACATTGCGCTGCTTGAAGATGCGGTTCTCGGTCAGCAGCCCGTCGATATCGTCCAGCACCCTCGGGAAGTGGTCCGCCCAGGCGGCGATGTCGTCCAGAAGCTGCGGCGTCAGATCCTGATGCACGCCGCCGGGCCGGAAATAGGCCGCGTGCAGCCGCGCCCCGCAGGCCCGCTCGTAGAACACCATCAGCTTCTCGCGCTCCTCGAAGCCCCACAGCGGCGGGGTCAGCGCGCCCACATCCATCGCCTGGGTGGTGACGTTCAGCAGATGGCTCAGCACCCGCCCGATTTCCGAGAACAGCACCCGGATCAGGCTGGCCCGGCGCGGCACCTCGACCCCGGTCAGCCGCTCGATCGCCAGGCAATAGGCGTGTTCCTGGTTCATCGGCGCGACATAGTCGAGCCGGTCGAGATAGGGCAGGTTCTGCAGATAGGTGCGGCTTTCCATCAGCTTCTCGGTGCCGCGATGCAGGAGCCCGATATGCGGGTCGCAGCGTTCGACGATCTCGCCGTCGAGTTCGAGCACAAGCCGCAAGACACCATGCGCGGCAGGGTGTTGCGGGCCGAAGTTGATGTTGAAGTTGCGGACGTCCTGGTCGTCGGTCAGGCTGTCCGCCGGGGTGCCGCCATCCATCATGCCTGCCCTATCCGTCGGCCAGCGCGGGGCCGGCCATGGTCCGGAACACCTTGGTGATCAGCTTCCATTCGCCGCCGAACCGAAAGAAGCCGAGGTGATCCTCGAACCGGCGGGGCGGGATATCGACCCACAGATGCACCCGCGCGATCTCACCGCCCGCGACATCGAGGCCGAGGATTTCGTAGGACGGATCGCCCGGGAACGGGTCGCGCCCGGCGACCCGGGCGATGAAGGCCGGCTTGTCCCAGTACACCGCCCCGCCCGCACCATCGACCGCCGTCATCAGGAAGCGGTCGTGGCACATGTCCTCGAACACGGTGGCCCGGGCGTGGTGCAGGGAAACGCAGTATTTCTCGGCCAGGGCGTGGATTGCCTGTTCGTCGGGGGTCTTGCCGCCATCCATCATCGCGCTCCTTCGGTTTTCTCGTCGCCCGGCAGGATATAGTCTGCGCCCTCCCAGGGCGACATGAAATCGAACTGGCGGTATTCCTGCACCAGGTCGACGGGTTCGTAGATCACCTTCTTCGCGGTCTCGTCATAGCGGACCTGGGTATAGCCAGTGGTCGGGAAGTCCTTGCGCAGCGGGTGGCCGCGAAAGCCGTAATCGGTCAGCAGCCGGCGCAGGTCGGGATGGCCGGCGAACGCGATGCCGAACATGTCGAACACCTCGCGCTCGAACCAGTTGGCGCAGGGAAAGACGCCGGTCAGGGTCGGCATCGGCTCGTTCTCGCGCAGCGCCGCCTTCAGCCGCAGCCGCTGATTCCGATACATCGACAGCAGATGATAGACGACATCGAAACGCTTGGGCCGTTCGGGGTGGTCGACCGCGGTGATGTCGACCAGGGTGGAAAAGCGGCAGACCTGGTCGGTCTTCAGCAGGGTCACCACGCCGACGAGGTCGCTGGGCGCGACATATAGCGTCAGCTCGCCATGGGCGATGCGCTGCCCCGCCACCGCATCGGGCGCCCTCAGCGTCAGATGCGCGGCGAGTTCTTCAAGCTCTTCCGACATGGCGCCCCCTAGCGGATGATCGTCCCGGTGCGGCGGATCTTGCGTTGCAGCTGCATGATCCCATAGACCAGCGCCTCGGCCGTGGGCGGGCAGCCCGGCACATAGATGTCCACCGGCACGATCCGGTCGCAGCCGCGCACCACCGAATAGCTGTAGTGGTAATACCCGCCGCCATTGGCGCACGACCCCATCGAGATCACATAGCGCGGCTCGGGCATCTGGTCATAGACCTTGCGCAGCGCCGGGGCCATCTTGTTGGTCAGCGTGCCGGCGACGATCATCAGGTCGGATTGCCGGGGCGAGGCGCGCGGCGCGGTGCCGAACCGTTCGAGATCGTAGCGCGGCATCGAGGCCTGCATCATCTCGACCGCACAGCAAGCCAGGCCAAAGGTCATCCAGTGCAGGCTGCCGGTGCGCGCCCAGTTGATGACATCCGACGAGGCGGTGACCAGAAAACCCTGATCGCGCAGCTCGCGGTTCAGGGCCTGGGTGCCGGCCTCCAGCGTTGCGGGATCGGCCGTGCCTATTCCCATTCCAGCGCCCCCTTGCGCCACTCATAGGCGAAACCCACGGTCAGGACGCCCAGAAACGCCATCATCGACCAGAAGCCCGCCATCGTCATCTGGTCGAAGGTGATCGCCCAGGGGAACAGGAACGCGACCTCGAGATCGAAGATGATGAACAGGATCGCCACCAGATAGTAGCGCACGTCGAACTTCATCCGCGCATCGTCGAAGGCGTTGAAGCCGCATTCATAGGCCGAGGTCTTTTCCGGGTCGGGGTCCGACGGGGCCAGGATCACCGCCGCCAGCACCAGGATCAGGCCCAGCCCCGCCGCGACGCCCAGGAACAGCAGGATCGGCAAATACTCGCTTAACAGCGCGTCCAACGGGGCCTCCCTTGCAGATNNCGGGCCAGCGCCTCCACGGTGGCGTCGATCACCGCATCGTCGATCGGCAGGCCGAAACTGCGGAGCAGCGCCTTGGCATCGGCCACCGCGCCCGAGGCGCAGGCAAGATAGGGCTCGGCCTCGGCCGCGACGGCGGCGTCGAGGTCATCGGCCGCGACAATTCGGGTCAGAAGTCCCAGCCGCACCGCCTCGGCCGCGTCAAACAGCCGCGACGACATGAACACTTCGCGCGCCCGCGCCTCGCCCAGCCGGGCCGCGACATAGGGCCCGATGGTGGCCGGGATCAGGCCCAGCCGGGTCTCGGTCAGGCCGAAGCGGGCGCCTTCGGCGGCCAGGGCTGCATCGCAGACCGAAATCAGCCCCACCCCGCCGCCGAACGCGTTGCCATGGACCCGCCCGATCAGCGGCTTCGGCAGGGTGTTGAGCGCCTGCAGCGCCTCGGCCAGCAGCCGCGCCTCGGCCCGGCGCGTCACCGGATCGGCCGCCATCTGCGCCTTCATCCAGGCGAGGTCCCCGCCGGCACAGAACGTCCTGCCCTCCGCGGCAAGAATGACTGCGCGGATCGCATCGTCCGCGCCGATCTGCGCGGCGGCATCCTTCAACCCGACCAGCATCGCGCGCGACAGGGCGTTGTGTTTCTCGGGCCGCGCCAGCCACAATGTGGCGATACCGCGCGCATCCACCTCAAGCCGGATTTGATCCGTCATGCCTGCCCCCGCATCGCCCGCGCGCGCCCGGCCGCCGCCAGCAGCCGGTCGCGGTCGAGCCCCGTTTCATGCCCAAGCGCCCGCAGCCGGTCATCTACCGCCTCGGTTGCCACATTCCCGGTCGCCCCCTTGGCGTAGGGGCAGCCGCCGAGCCCCCCCACGGCGGCATCGAACACACGCAGACCCTTTTCCAGCGACACCTCGATATTGTCGAGCGCCCGGCGCCCCGTGTCATGGTAATGCCCGGCCAGCCGGTTCGCCGGCACCTCGGCCAACACGGCGTCGAGCATCGCCGCGACGGTCTCGGGGCGCCCCTGCCCGATCGTGTCGCCCAGGCTGATCTCATAGCAGCCCATGGCGAACAGCGCGGCGGCCACCCGCGCCACCGCCGCCGGCGGGGTTGGCCCGTCATAGGGACAATCGGTGACGCAGGAGACATAGCCGCGCAGCGGCACGCCATCGGCACGCGCCGCCGCGGCCACCGGCGCAAAGCGGTCCAGGCTTTCGGCGATGGTCGCATTGATATTGGCGCGCGAGAACCCTTCGGAAGCCGAGCCGAAAATCGCCACCTCGTCGGCACCCGCTGCGCGGGCCCGCTCATAGCCCGTCATGTTGGGCGTCAGCGCGGCATAGCGCACGCCCGGGGCGCGGGTCAGGCCGGCCAGCACCTCGGCCCCGTCGGCCATCTGCGGCACCCATTTCGGCGAGACAAAGCTCGCCACCTCGATCCGGCGAAACCCGGCCAGCGACAGCGCGTCGATCAGCGCGATCTTTTCGTCGGCCGGGATCATCCGGGCCTCGTTCTGCAGCCCGTCGCGGGGGCCGACTTCGAAGATCTCGACAAACTCAGCCATCGGGCGCCGGATAAAAGGCTTGCGTGTAGATCTCAGGCGCGCCGTCCTCGGCCAGGGCGCGCTGAAAGGCGGGGCGCGCCGCCAGCCGGTCATGATACGCCGCCACAGCGGGCAGCAGATCAGCGGGGACGAAATAGCGCGCGATCAGAACGCCATATCCGACACCCACATCGGCGGCCGAAAAGCCCCCGGGCAGCAGCCAGTCGTGCCGGGCGACCGCGCGTTCGACCACTTCCAGCGTCTTTTCCAGCCGCTTCGCTTCCAGCCGCATCACGGTGGGCGAGCGCATCTGGTCCTCGCGCAGCACGATATGCTGCTGGGTCAGGATCACCAGATGCTGAACGATCGTCTCGGCAAAATGCAGCCATTGCAGGAAGTCCGCGCGTTCCGCGTCGTAGGTCGCACGGCCCAGCCCGGCCTCGGGCCGGGTCTCGCACAGATATTCGGCAATCGCGCCCGATTCGAACAGGACGCGCCCGTCGATTTCCAGCGCCGGGACCCGGCCGGCGGGCGACAGCGCCAGGTAATCGGGCGCGCGCAGCGAGCGATCGAAAAAGCCGCGCCGCACGATCTCGAAATCGAGCCCCATCTCATGCAGCAGCCACAGCGTGCGGAACGACCGCGCCTGGGCACAATGATGCAGCCTTATCATGCGTCCACCGCCTCCGCCGCCTCGAACCCGATCAGCACCGCGCCCGCTTCGACCTGATCGCCCGCCGCGACGCCAAGCTCGGCGATCCGCCCGGCGCGCGGCGCGACCAGCACATGTTCCATCTTCATCGCCTCCAGCACCGCCAGCCGGTCCCCTTCGGCCACCTCTTGCCCGGCCGTGACCTCGATCGATTTCACCAGCCCGGGCATCGGCGCCAGGACATGGCCCGCATCCGGCCCGGCGGCCGATCCGCGTGCCAGCGGATCGGGCAGGCCGAACCCCCAGGCGCGGCCGGCAAAGACCGTCAGGCGCGGCCCGTCGCGATGCAAATTGGCGCGGATCGGCCGGCCATCAATGCGCCAGATCCCGTCGCGCCGGGCGCAGTCATGCGCGACACCGTCCAGCGTGACCGTTGCCCGCCCCGGCCCGTGGACGGCCAGCCGCGCGGTCAGCGCCGCATCGCCCGCGCGCAGCGTCACATCGCGCGCCAGCGCCCCCCACAAGGCAAACCCGGTCAGGGCCGCACCGCGATCGGCCAGGCCGGCGGCGGCCAGCACCGCCAGCACGGTGACCGCGGCGGGCCGTTCCGGCGGGGCGATCAACCGGTCGAGGTCGCGGTCGATCAGCCCGGTATCGACATCGCCCGCGGCAAAGCCGGGGTGCCGGGCGAGCGCACCCAGAAAATCCAGATTGGCGACGCAGCCCGCGACCTCGGTTGCTTCGGTCGCGCGCGCCAGCGCCTGCAACGCCGTGCGGCGGGTCGGCCCATGCACGATCAGCTTGGCGATCATCGGGTCGTACCACGGGCTGATCGCATCGCCTGTCCGCACGCCGGCATCGGCGCGCACGCCGTCCGGAAAGGCCAGATGGCTCAGCGTTCCGGTGGCGGGCAGAAAGCCCGCCGGCACATCCTCGGCGTAAAGCCGCGCCTCGAAGGCATGGCCGTCGATGGCCAGGTCGTCCTGAGACGCCGGCAACCCCTCGCCCGCGGCGACCCGCAACTGCCAGTCCACCAGGTCAATGCCGGTGATCGCCTCGGTTACCGGATGTTCGACCTGCAGCCTTGTGTTCATCTCCATGAACCAGAACCGGTCGGGGCGCAGCCCTTCGGAGCCATCGACGATGAACTCGACCGTGCCCGCGCCCTGATACCCGATGGCGCGGGCGGCCCGCACCGCGGCCTCACCCATCGCCGCGCGCATCTCTTCGGTCATGCCGGGTGCGGGCGCCTCCTCGATCACCTTCTGATGGCGGCGCTGCAGCGAACAGTCGCGCTCGAAGAGATGCACCGCATCGGTCCCGTCGCCGAACACCTGCAGCTCGATATGGCGTGGCTTTTCGATCCATTTCTCGATCAGCACCGCGTCGTTGCCAAAGGCGGTGCGCGCCTCGCCCCGGGCGCCTTGAAGCGCGGCCATGAAGTCCTGCGGGCGCGCGACCCGCCGCATCCCCTTGCCGCCGCCACCCGCCACCGCCTTGATCAGCACCGGATAGCCGATCGCGTCGGCAGCACCCGACAGATGCTCGGGGTCCTGATTCTGCCCATGATAGCCCGGCACCACCGGCACGCCGGCCTCGGCCATCAGCGCCTTGGCCGCATCCTTCAGCCCCATCGCGCGGATCGCCGCAGCCGAAGGCCCGATGAAGGTGAGCCCCGCCGCCGCCACCGCCTCGACGAAATCGGGGTTTTCCGACAGAAACCCATAGCCCGGATGGATCGCCTCGGCGCCGGTTTCCAGCGCGGCGGCGATGATCGCATCGCCCCGCAGATAGCTCTCGGCCGGCGCCGCACCACCGATCGGCACCGCCGCATCGGCCATTGCCACATGCGCGGCACCCGCATCGGCGTCCGAATGGACGGCGACGCAAGCCACCCCCAGCCGGTGCGCGGTGCGGATGATGCGGCAGGCGATCTCGCCCCGGTTGGCGATCAGGATCGTTCGAAACATGGATGCCTTCCTGCAGCGCCGGACCGCGCACCGCAAGCCCGGCTGCGCCCAACGCCGCAAGGATCCTCGCACGCGCAGCGGCGACGGGCGGGCGGCGCGAGCCGGTCGCCGCTGCGCGTGCGAGGATCCTTGCGGCGTTGGGCGCAGCCGGGCTTGCGGTGCGCGGTCCGGCGCTGCAGGAAGGCATCCATGTTTCGAACGATCCTGATCGCCAACCGGGGCGAGATCGCCTGCCGCATCATCCGCACCGCGCACCGGCTGGGGGGGG
>DNSZ01000213.1:0-3654 GCA_003500165.1 Paracoccaceae bacterium
GCCCGAACGGGCGGCCCATCCGGGGCTTTACGCGCGCAGCCTGGCGCTGCTCGACGATGTGGTGGCGGGCGCGCCGGGCTGGCCCCTGGCCTATCTGCGCTGGGAACTGGCGCTGCTGGAGGAATCGGGCTTTGGCCTCGATCTGTCGCATTGCGCCGCCACCGGGGCGACCGACGAGCTGGCCTTCGTCTCGCCGAAGACGGGGCGCGCGGTCAGCCGCGCCGGGGCGGGGGAATGGGCCGACCGGTTGCTGCCCCTGCCGGCGGTTCTGTCGGGCGAGAGCGGGGCGCCGGCGCCTGCCGACCTGGCCGACGGGCTGCGGCTGACCGGCCATTTCCTCGACCGCTGGCTGGCACCCGCCCTGGGCGACCGCCCGATCCCTGAGGCGCGCGCGCGATGCGCCGCGCTGCTGGCCGGGCCGCGCGGGCAGGCGGGGATGGCACCGTGAGCCGATCGGCCACAGCCGCCGTGACCGGGCATGCTTCGGCGGATCGCGCCTTCGGCGCCGGACCCGGAGTGGCGCTTGCCGCGATTTCATCGCGCCGCTATGCGCCGGGAAGCGATGTCGAGGTCGCCAGGGCCAGATCAACACGCACAGGGCGATGACCGGGACACGGGACAGACCGTTCATTCTGTGGACCGTGCGCCGTACCGGCGGCACCGCTTTGATGGCGCTGCTGACCCGCCTGTCGACCTGTCCCACGATCCAGCACGAGCCCTTCAACCGCAATCGCAAGCTCGGTCATGTCACGGCCCTCGTCCTGCCCGAAGAAGGCGTTGCTCGGCCGGTTGTCGCGACGGAACTGGATGCGGCGCTGCGCGACGCGCTCGCCCGGCCGAAAAACATCAAACACTGCATCGACCATCTGCCCTCGGCCCTGTATATGGCGCTTCTGCGCGTGGCCTCCGAGCTTGGCTATCGCCATGCGGTGCTTTTCCGGCGCGACGAGGCGGCCCGCGCGAGGTCGCTGGCCTGGCCTTTGCAACGGGCGCGTGGGGGTCGAAGGCCGCCGCGGAACTCTACCCGAAACTGCGCGACGGCGCGCTGACGGCGGGCGCATTCGACGCGGCGCGGGCAGCGCGAACGGTGCGCACCGCCCGGGCAGCCTATGGCCGATTGCACGCGGCCATGGGCGATCTGGGCACGTGCCGGCCGTAACCTGCTATGAGGACGTTTTCGCAAGCTCGAAGACCGATGCGCGGCGTCATATCGGCGCTTTTGCCAGCGAGCTTGGCCTTCCGGAACCTTCGGACGCGGTATTCGAGGCGTTGTCGAAAACCGGCCAGGACAGCGCCAGCATCGCCGAATTCGTGCCGGCCGCCGTCAAGGGTATCGCCCGGCTTTCCACCCTGCCGCCCTGGCGCAACCCGTTCGACCCCGCCCCGGCGTGACCCGAGCGGACCCTTGCCGGAACGCGGGCGCTTTGCTGCGTCTGCGCGAAGCCCGGTCGAATCGGGGCAAATCGCGGCGGCGGGGCGGGCGGCGGCGAACGGTCATCGTCGGTGACCGTTGGCATTACCGGCGGCCCAGGGCCCGGGTTCATGACCGCCAACGCGCCGATCGTGAAGCATGGGATGACCGACGAGCGGATCCTGCAGAAGATCGCCGAGGCGCTGCTGGCCGCCGGCCTGGGCCGGATGATGGTTCTGGTCATGGTCAATGTGATCCTGCCGATCGGTGAGCAGTTCATGGAGCCATCGGGGCTCATCGTGATCGTCGCCCCGCTGGTGTTTTGGGTCGCCATCGCGCCTGGCATCGATCCGATCCATCCGGGCATCGTCCTGGTGGTGAACATGGAAATCGGCATCATCACGCCGCCTGTGGGCCTGAACCTGTTCGTGATCCTGATCACCTGTGTGCCCCGGCTGTCGACGCTTGCCATGGGACCCGGGATCGTGACCTGCCGGGCGCTCCTCCGCCCTGCGGGCGACGTCGCGCGCCAGCGCGGAGGAGCCCGCCCGATATCAGGGCGCCATGCGTCACACACCGGCATCAGCCTGCCCCGTCGCACCCCCGCGCGGCCAGAACCCGATAGGTCGAACGCAGCGCGCCCCGATCCGTGTAGCAGCCGCGCAGATGGCGCGTGCCGCTTTCGGCCGAATAGGCCTCGCGCCCATGCACGATGCGATGATTGTCGAAGACGATGCACTCGCCGGCATTCAGCCGGAACCGGCACAGGAAGCGGTCCTCCTGCAGCATTCGGAGAAACCGGCAGAATGCCGGGTAATAGGTGTCGAGAAGCTGCTGCGGCAGGTCGATCATGTCCTGCAGATGCTGCGAGATCGTCACCCCGGTCACCCGCCCGCGCGAATCGCGCTCGATCACCCGCTGGTGGCCCCTGTAGTCCCAGTCATCATGGCGATAGAAGAACGGGATCGGGTGTTCGGCCAGCAGTGCGAAACCCTCGGGATCGGTCTTGGCAAACGCCTCGGCGACCGCCGCGCCGTCCAGAAACAGGCTGCGCCCGCCATCGACCGTATTGGCCCGGCAATGCAGGAACTGGATGCCGGGGGCGGCGTCCTCTCCGGGCATGTCGGTGTGCATCTCCAGCGCGCGGGCGGTGAATGCCAGGTTGGTCGGCGCGATCTCCAGCCGGACGTCGAAATGCAGCCCCTCGGCGGTGGCGGTCAGCGGCCCCAGCGCGGTGACCAGCGCATCGAGGCCCTCGTCGCTGTCCGGCATGTCGGTGACCAGGGCGATGCCGTCCTCGATCAGCGCCCGGGCCAGCCGCGCCCGCGCGTCATCGGAGCGCAGCACATCGGCCTGGGCGAGGCGGGCAAAGTGCGGATAGTGGTCGCCATACCACAGCCGCTGTGGCAGGGCGGCAGGGTCGGGGGCATGGCCCGTCATCGCCACCGATTCGAGCAGGGCCAGGGGCAGCCGCGTGACGTGGTTCTCGCCCGACCATTCGACCACCAGTTCGGCGGCCTCGATCCGGGCGGCGCGGGCGCGCGGCGGCTGGGCAAGCCCGGCGATGTCGAACACCCGCTCGCGGGTCTGCGCATCGATGGTGCTGGGACAGGCGTCGCGCAGCCAGTAATGGTTGAAATAGGCGGGCCCCGTGGGCAACGCGACGCGCAGCCCGGTTTCGGTCAGTTCGGCAAGCGTCAAAGCCATCTTCCCCCTGTCAGGCGCCTTCAGCGGACATAATCGCTGCCCTCGGCATCGAGGATCGCGCGGATTTCCGACAGATGCGCCCGGGCCTGGCCTGGATAATCCTCCAGTTCCCGCGCGGTCTTTTCGGCGATTTCGTCGGGGATGATCCGCAGCTTCCGGCCGGTCTGCAGGGCGCGGATATAGGTCTCGGCGGCGCGTTCGAAATAATAGAGCCGGTTGAAGGCATCGGCGACATCGGCGCCGATCACCAGCACGCCATGGTTGCCCATGATCATCACCTTGACCCTGGGGTCGGTCAGCAGCGCGGCACAGCGCTCGCCCTCTTCCTCGAAGGCGAGCCCGCCAAAGCCGTCATCGACGACCATGCGGTTGAAGAACGTCGCGGTGTTCTGGTCGATCGGTGGCAGCGTGCTGTCGGCGAGGCAGGCCAGAACGGTCGCGTGGATCGAATGGACATGCATCACGCAGCGCGCATGCGGCACCCGGCGATGGATCGCGCCATGCAGCCCCCAGGCGGTCGGGTCCGGCGCATCCGG
>DNSZ01000213.1:3733-7838 GCA_003500165.1 Paracoccaceae bacterium
CGGACCCTGGCAAGCACGCGGCGCGGCATCGGCATGTCGCAAACGGTCGATTCGGGCGGCTGTGCCGCCCGAAGACCCGATATGCGCGCCCATGGTCAGGGGATTGGCGGCACCGTCAGCATGCCGGTGCAGTCGCGCGCCGCGTGGCGGCCGCAGGCAATCGGGTCGAGCCGTTCGCGGTCGAGGCACAGGCGCAGTTCCTGCAGGCGCCCGTCGCGGCAGGTCACCGTGACCGTTTCGGGGGCAAAGCCGGGATTGGCGGCCAGGAACGACGCTTCGATCGCGGCCGCCGACATCCGCGCCGGCGCCGCCGCCTCGCCGATCGGATCGGGCAGGGCGATGCCTGCAAACGCCCGGCGGGCCAGGGCGAAATAGGCCGAAGCGGGCAGCCCCGCGCAGCTGCCATGTTTCTTCCACTGATGCCAGGCAAGGCCGGCCGAGCCCATGATGTCGGCCATCGCCCGGGTCTGGGCGCGGCTGGGCGGCGCCGGGGCGGCGCGGCAATAGCTGGGCCAGCCATCGGCATATTGCGGCCAGAGCCCGTGCAGGATCCAGCCGAAATCGGCCGCGGGGTCGCATTGCTCGGCCGCATCGCCGGCATCGGCCCGCGCGCACCAGCTGGGCGACCAGGACAGCGCCAGCACCCAATGGTCGAACGCGCCCGACCTCTCGCCCTCGGCGAGCGCGGCGGCGAGCGGCCACAGGCCCAGAATCGCGGCACAACCAAGCGCGCGCAGGGCAACGCCGATCGGGTGCCTGTGGTGCGGCGGGCCAAGGCGGGTCATCGCCGCCACGCTACCCGAGCCGCCCGCGCATCGCGGCAGGAAGGTGCCGGCATCGGCCCCGCGCCACCCCGCCCGTCGGGTCACAGGTGCAACGCCTGACCCGATGCCCGCTGGCGACCATCGAGGCGAGGCGCGCCGCCTCGATCGGGCCGAGGGCATGACCGATCCGGAACGTGCCGATGTCGGGAAGCTCTGTGGCCATGCCGANNCCGTCCGATCCCCCCGGGCCGCAAACATGCATCCCGCACCTGCGTTATATTGTCCGCTGGACTGTCCCCGGCGGACGCACTAGGACTCCTCACCGATCGGGCAGGCTGGCAGGGCCTGTCACAGGAACGGGTCTGGCCGCCATTCGGCCGACCGGCCGGGAAGGGAGAAAGCCAGTGGCCCATACAGACGAACCATCGGGCACGCGCCGCGATTTCCTCTATTTCGCCACGGCAGGCGCAGGTGCCGTTGCCGTTGGTGCGGGGGTCTGGCCGCTTGTCACGCAGATGAACCCGTCGGCCGATGTGCGCGCCTTGTCGTCGATCGATGTCGACATATCGGGCGTCGTGACCGGCACGCAGCTGACCGTGAACTGGCTGGGCAAGCCGGTGTTCATCCGCCGCCGCGGCCCCGAAGAGATCGAGGCGGCGCGCGCCGTGCCGCTGGACGACCTTGTGGACCGCGACGCACGCAACCCCAATATCGCCGAGGGCGCGCCGGCCACCGACGAGAACCGGACGCTCGACGCGGCCGAGGAGTGGCTGGTTCAGATCGGTGTCTGCACCCATCTGGGCTGCGTGCCGATCGGCGATGGGGCAGGGGATTACGGTGGCTGGTTCTGCCCCTGCCACGGCTCGCATTACGACGCGGCGGGGCGCATCCGCAAAGGGCCCGCGCCCGAAAACCTGCACATTCCGGTGGCGCAGTTCATCGACGACATGACGATCAAGCTCGGCTGAGGGGGAACAGATGTCCGGCATCCCGCATGACGACCACTACGAACCGAAGACCGGTTTCGAGAAATGGCTCGACGCGCGGCTTCCCATCGCGAAGCTCGCCTATGACACGTTGATGATCCCGACGCCCAAGAACCTCAACTGGATGTGGATCTGGGGTGTCGTGCTGACTTTCACGCTGGTGCTGCAGATCGCCACCGGCATCGCCCTGGCGATGCATTATGTCCCCAGCGCGGATGGCGCGTTCGCCAGCGTCGAGCACATCATGCGCAACGTGAATGCCGGCTGGGCGCTGCGCTATACCCATGCCGTGGGTGCCTCGCTGTTCTTCTTCGCAGTCTATCTGCACATCTTCCGCGGCCTCTATTACGGCTCGTACAAGGTGCCGCGCGAGGTCACCTGGATCATCGGCATGCTGATCTATGTGCTGATGATGGCGACCGCGTTCATGGGCTATGTGCTGCCCTGGGGGCAGATGTCGTTCTGGGGGGCCACGGTGATCACCGGCCTGTTCGGCGCCATCCCGGGCATCGGCGAGCCGCTGCAGACCTGGCTGCTGGGCGGCCCGGCGGTGGGCGATGCGACCGTGAACCGGTTCTTCTCGCTGCACTATCTGCTGCCCTTCGTGATCCTGGCGCTGGTCGTGGTGCATATCTGGGCGTTCCACACCACCGGCAACAACAACCCCACCGGGGTCGAGGTGCGGCGCGGCTCGGTCGACGAGGCAAAGCGCGACACGGTGCCGTTCTGGCCCTATTTCGTGATCAAGGATCTGTTCGCGCTGGCGGTGATCCTGGTGGTGTTCTTTGCGATCGTCGGCTTCATGCCGAACTATCTGGGCCACCCGGACAACTATGTGCAGGCCGATCCGCTGGTCACGCCGACGCATATCGTGCCGGAATGGTATTTCCTGCCCTTCTACGCGATCCTGCGGGCCTTCACCGACGATGTCTGGATCGTGGCGATCGTCGATTTCGTGACCGCCGGCATCATCGACGCGAAGTTCTTTGGCGTGCTGGCGATGTTCGGGTCGATCGTGGTGCTGGCGCTGGTGCCCTGGCTCGACACCAGCCGGGTCCGGTCGGGCCGCTACCGGCCGATGTTCAAGATCGCGTTCTGGCTCTTCGTGCTCGACTTCACCGTCCTCACCTGGGCGGGCGCGATGCCGGCGGAAGAGCCCTATCCCAGCATCGCGCTGATCGGGACGGCCTACTGGTTCGCCTATTTCCTGGTGATCCTGCCGCTCTTGGGGGTGTTCGAGACGCCCGAGGACGAACCCGAATCGATCGAGGCCGCGTTCGACTCCGACCACCCGGTGAAGGCCATAGATCAAACCGGGCCGGCCGCCACGCCGGCCGAATGAGAAGGGGAGAGCGCGCCATGTTCAGACCGATCGCTTTGGCCGCCGCGGCGGCGCTGGCCCTGGCCCCGCTGGCCGCTGGCGCGGCGGGCGAGACCGGCCATGTGGAAGATATCGACTTTTCCTTCGAGGGGATGTTCGGCACCTACGACAAGGCCCAGTTGCAACGCGGCACCCAGGTCTATGTCGAGGTCTGCGCCAGCTGCCACGGGATGAAGTTCGTGCCCTTCCGGTCGCTGACCGAACCGGGCGGGCCCGAATTCACCGAGGAACAGGTCAAGGAGCTGGCGAGCACCTTCACGGTCTGGGATCCGACGCTGTTCGATGGCGAGGGCGATTTTCGCCCGGCCAGTTTCAACGACAATTTCCCCGAGAACAACCTGGCCGTCCCGCCGGCCCCCGATCTGTCGGTGATGGCCAAGGCGCGGGCCGGGTTCCACGGCCCCTATGGCACCGGGCTCAACCAGCTCTTCAAGGGGATGGGGGGCCCGGAATACATCTATTCCATGCTCATCGGCTTTACCGGTGAAGACATGGAGATGGCCGGCTCGTTCTTCTACGAGAACACGGCCTTTCCGGGCGGCTGGATCTCGATGGCCCCGCAGTTGTTCGACGATCGGGTGATCTATGACGATGGGACGCCCGCCACCGAAGAGCAGATGGCCGAGGATGTGTCGGCCTTCCTGATGTGGGCGGCCGAACCGAAGATGATGCAGCGCAAACAGATGGGGATCACGGCGATGCTGTTCCTGTCGGTCTTCGCGGTGCTTCTGTATCTGACCAACAAGCGGCTCTGGATGCCGGTCAAGCACCGCGAAGGAGACGGTTGAGCCCGGTCGCGCAAGCGCTGCGAGAAGACCGGAGGCGGGCCGCTGCAATGAGTCACACTCATTGCAGCTTGGTATAATGCCCCAGATAGGCCGCCAGCGCCGCCGGAGGATCGGCCAGCAAACCCGCGGTGGCGACCGGCGGCGCGGCCTGCCCGGCCGTGACCGCGATCGTCTCGGGGCATAGCC
>DNSZ01000095.1 GCA_003500165.1 Paracoccaceae bacterium
CCTTCGCGGCCGAGACCGGCACGGCCGGGCTGATCGGTCGCGAACGCGCCTTCGCCAACGGGCTGGTGATGCGCCATGTGCGCGATTCGCTGATCATCTCCCCGCCGCTGGTGATCACCAAGGCCGAGATCGACACGCTGATCGACCGCGCCGCGCGGGTGCTTGACGAGACCCATGCCGAACTGCAGGCCCAGGGGTTGATGGTGGCCGGTGCGCGCCCCTGACGTTCTGACGGCGAACGACCGGTCCGGGCGGTATCCGCCCAGTTGGTACGCCGCGACCGTGCCGCTGCCCGAGCCGTTGCCGCAAGCGCAAGGCGCGATCCGGGCCGATATCTGCGTCATCGGCGGCGGCTATACCGGGCTGTCGGCGGCGCTGCATCTGGCCGAACGCGGCTATGATGTGGTGCTGGTGGAGGCGCATCGCGCGGGCTGGGGCGCCTCGGGGCGGAATGGCGGCCAGATTGCCGTCGGCCAGCGCGTCGATCAGGAGACGCTGGAGGCACGGCTGGGCCGCGAGATGGCGGCAAGGCTGTGGGATCTGGGCCTCGCCTCTGTGGACCTGGTGCACAGCCTGTGCGCGCGGCACCGGATCGATTGCGACTATGTGCCCGGATTGGTGGACGCCGATCACCGGGCGCGCCATGTCCGCCACACCCATGCCTATGTCGAGAAGCTGCAGCGCGTCTATGGCTATGACCGGATCGCCCCGCTCGACCGCGCGGGGCTGCGCGCGCTCGTCGATGCGCCGGGCTATTTCGGCGGCGCGGTCGATAGCGGCTCGGGCCATCTGCACCCGCTGAAGCTGGCCCTGGGGCTGGCCCGCGCGGCGCAATCCGCCGGGGTCCGCCTGTTCGAGGGCAGCCGGGTGACGCGGCTTCTTCCCGGCGATCCGGTGCGCATCGAGCTTGACGGCGCCACCGTCACCGCCCGCTTCGCCCTGCTGGCGGCCAACGGCTATCTGGGCGGGCTGGTGCCCGATGTCGCGGCGCGGGTGATGCCGATCAACAATTTCATCGTGGCGACCGAACCGCTGGGCAAGGATCGCGCAAGCGCGCTGCTGCCCGGCAACCATGCGGTGGGCGATTCGCGTTTCGTCATCAACTATTTCCGCCGCAGCCCCGATCACCGGCTGCTGTTCGGCGGCGGCGAAAGCTATGGGCTGCGGTTCCCCCGCGACATCGCGGCCCTTGTCCGGCGGCCGATGGAACAGGTGTTTCCGCAATTGCGCGGGGTCGGGATCGACTTTGCCTGGGGCGGCACGCTGGCGATCACCCTGCCGCGGCTGCCCCATGTCGCGCGGCTGTCGGGCAACCTCATGTCGGCGGGGGGGTATTCGGGCCATGGTGTGGCGATGGCCACCTTTGCCGGCCAGGTCATGGCAGACGCCATCGCAGGCCAGGCCGAACGCTTTGACCTGATGGCAGAGGTGCCGATACCGGCCTTTCCGGGCGGGGCGGCCCTGCGCGGCCCGCTTTTGACGCTGGGGATGATCTGGTACGCGCTGCGCGACCGACTGTAGCGACCGGACACCAAGCTGCGATGAGCGGGACCGAGTGCAGCTGGTCCGCCTCCCGCCCCGCCACACCCGCTACAGATACCCATGGGTGCGAAAGCTCAGTTCGCGCGTCTTGCCGACGATGATGTGGTCGTGGATTGCGATCCCCAGCGCCTCGGCGGCGGCGCGGATGTCGAAGGTCATGGCGATGTCCGCCTCGGACGGGGTCGGATCGCCCGATGGGTGGTTGTGCACCAGAATGAGCGCCGAGGCGTTCAGCGCCAGCGCCCGCTTGACCACCTCGCGCGGGTAGACCGGCACATGGTCGACCGTGCCGCGGGACTGGATTTCATCGGCGATCAGCACGTTCTTGCGGTCGAGAAACAGGATGCGGAATTGCTCCATCTCGCGATGCGCCATCGAGATCCGGCAATAGTCGAGCAGCGCCTGCCAGGACGAGATCACCGGCCGGTCGATCACCCGCGCCCGGGCCATGCGGTGCGCGGCGGCCTCGACCACCTTGAATTCGCAGATCGCCGAATCGCCGATCCCGGGCACCGTCCGCAGCCGTTCCGCCGGCGCAGCCAGCACCGCGTTGAAATCGCCGAATTCGGCCAGCAGCGCCTTGGCCAGCGGTTTGACGTCGCGCCGCGGGATCGCCCGGAACAGCACCAGTTCCAGCAATTCGTAATCGGGCAGGGCGTCGGCCCCGCCCTGCAGAAACCGCGCGCGCAGCCTTTCGCGATGGTTCAGGTGATGTGCCGGTGCCGGGTCGGGCATGGATTTGGGCGGACGCAGCGGTATCTTCGCCGCCCGGTCGAAACCGGGCAGCGGCGCCTCCCCCATCGCCTTGGGCCGCTTTGCCATGGCGCGCAGGTCACGCAGGAAGGGTTAAGCGCGGGTTAACGCAGCGGACGCCGCCAGGCCTTGACGGACCCGTCGAGCAAGCGCTGGGCGCGGCCCGGCAGATACCAGGCCGGACCGTGCTGCGGCGTGCGGCCGTCGGCCAGGCGCTCGACGGCAAGCTCGGGCGGGCAGGGCAGGCCGCTTGCCGGATCGAAATAGCGCGGATAGGCGATCAGCGCGGCATGGACCAGCCCGTCGAGCGGCACGCCGGCCCGGCGCCGGGCGGGAACCGGGCCCAGATCGCGGGTCAGCCCCCAACCGGCATAGAAGGGCGCGCCAAGGCAGGTGACCGGCACGCCGCGGAGCAACGCCTCGAACCCCAAAAGCGAGGTCAGCGTCCAGAGCTCGGCCGCGACCCCGATCAGCGCAAGCGGATCGGTGGCGCGCGCGACATGGTCGGCCGCGGCGCTTTCGGTCGCTGTCAGCGCGCCGGGGCGCAGCCCGGCCTCGACATCGGGGTGCGGCTTGTAGACCAGGAAGGCGGCCGGATTGGCGTCACGCGCCGCGGCGAGCAGCGCGGCATTGCTGGCAAGCGCACCGCATCCCAGCCGGACGGAGGCGTCGTCGGCCACCTGGCCCGCGACCAGGATTACCGGTCTGCCCTGCGCGTCGGGCACCCCTGCGCCGCCGCCAAGATTGTATTTCGTCACCCCAAGGGCGACGAGCCGCGCGCGCAGACGCGCCGCGCGCTCGCGCTCGGGCCCGGGCAGGTCGCGCGCGGCGTCGATCAGCCATTCCAGCCGGGACGGCCGCGTGGCGTCGTAGTAGATGCCCAGATCGTCGGCGACGAGCGAAAGCGGCGGGATGAGCGCCGCGCCCAGCCCGCGCGAGCGCAGGAACCCATCTTCGACCCGGCGCAGAACGACGCCATCGGGCACCGTACCAAGCTGCGCCGCCGCCGAGGCCCAGGCCAGCAGAGGGGCGCCGCGCGCCTGCGCCAGCCGGCCGGCCCGCGCCGGATCGCCGCAAAACCGCACGGCCGCGCCGGCGCCCCCGCCGCCAAAGACGCGCCGGAGATGCGGGCGCTTCCACCGACGCATGCCAAAGGCGACATGGCCATGGCGATCCTCGACCCAGGCGCGCTGCAGCGCGGCCATGGTGTCGAGCACGTCTTCAAGCGCGCAAAGCCGGTCGCGATAGGGGTCGTACCACACCGGCAGGTCCAGCATCGCGCCGGCAAACAGCTGATCGGCATTCAGCCGGCGGCTGCGGCGCGGCACCGCGACGCGATCCTCGCTGAGCCCCCAGCCGGCATAGAACGGGCCGCCGAACACGACCGGGCGCCGGCCCATGCAGATCGCCTCGAAACCAAGCTGCGAGGAAACGGTATAGACCGCCCGGGCGCCGGCGATCAGTTTCCATGGCGACACCGGGCCGGCGACCCATTCGGTGCGCCGATCGGCATCGGCCGGGCCGAAATGGCCGGCCCGGAAACCGGCTGCAGTTTCGGGATGGGTCCGGATGGCGATGCGGGCATCCGGGTGCTCGGCCCGGGCCGCGGCCAGCATGGCGCGAAACCGATCCGGCCCGGCGCCGCTGGCGATGACCGAGGCGTCGTCGCGCAGCTGATCGGCGACCAGCACATATCCCGGTTCCGGGGTCTCGGCCGCCGGGTCGCTGGCGGCGAACTTGCCAAAGCCGAGCCCCTGCCAGCGCGCCCGCGCGGCCGCTGCCCGGGCAAGATGGGCCGGATCGTCGAACGACGCGGTCGCCAGATGCCGTTCCAGCTCTGACGGTTGCGCCGGGTCGTAATGCACGCCCGCCCCGTCGATCATCAGGCCAAGCGGCGGCGCGCCGCTGCGGCCGGGATGGAGGCCGCGCAGGAACGCCTCTTCGATCCGGATCAGCCGGGCGCCGCGCGCCCGGGCAATCGCCACGCCCCGTCGGGCGGTTCGGCGCAGGCCCCACACCCCGACGGTGCCGCCCTTGCCCGGCAGACCAAGCCGCGGCGCCCAGCCGGCCAGTTGCAGGATGCGTCGCACGCGGCCGCGCAGCAGCCCGGGCGTGTAGACATGGAGCGGCCGCGCCGGGGCGATCCAGCCCTCGCCGCGGGGACGATTACCGGGCAAGCGTCCTGATCGATCCGGCGGTGTTGACCGGCAGCGACACCGCCGCCAGCGCCTTGTTGAACTGCGAGAACGGCGCCTCGGTGATGTAGATCGTGTCGTCGTCGCGGATCATGAAATCGCGCGCCTCGAAAATGCCGTTCGGCTGGGTGAAGTCGAGGACATAGACGACCTTGCGCTCGCCCTGGATCGACGCATCGCCCAGCATCCCGCGCAGCACTTCGGGCCGTTCGTCGCGCAGCACGAAGACGCCCGTGGGGTCGGCGAGTTGCGCGCTCAACCCGCCGGCGAGCGCGATCGCCTCCATCGCCGACAGCTCGGCCCGGTCGAACGGCACCCGGGTCTGGGCCCCGGTCGCGCCAAGCGCGGTAAAGGCACGCCGGTCCTGTTCCACCACGATCCGGTCGCCGGGGCGCAGCGCGATGTCGTTATGCGGATTGTCGTAGAGGTCTTCCAGCCAGATGGTGCCGCGGCTGGTGCCCCGCGTGACCGAGATCAGCGCAACCTCTTCCTCGATGGCGATCCCGCCGGCACCGGCCAGCATCGGTGCCAGGGTGCGCGTCGACCGCTCGATCGGATAGACCCCGGGCGCGCCCACCCCGCCGAGGATACTGACCGTTGCGCCGTCGCCGGCCAGCCGGGTGACCTGGATCTGTGGGTCCGGCGTTTGCAGGTCGAGCTTGGCCGTGATGATCTGCCGCAGCTGTTCGGGCGTGTTGCCGGCGGCCAGGATGCGCCCGGCATAGGGCACGAAGATATGGCCCGATCCGTCGACCTGGATTTCCCGCAGCGGCGTCGATCCCTGGGCGGCGCTGGCATAGAGGCCCTGATCGATGTTCTCGAACACGGTCAGGCCCAGCACGTCGCCGGGGCGAATCTCGTCCGCGCCGACAGGCTGGGCGTTGCGGAACGTCGCGCCGAAGCCATGCGCGGGCGGTTCGGCCGTCGCCCGGACCACGTTCTCGTCGACCACGACAAGCAGCGCGTCGCCCAGTTCGACCCCCGTGCCGCTGAACAGCTCGCTCTTGGTGGGGCCGGTGCGCGGCATGCCGCATCCCGCCAATACCGTGGCCGCGACAAGGATGGCCAACACCTGCAGGAATCCGTGCCCTGCACCTGTCTTCCAGCGTTCCATGGCGCGCGTTGCCTCCACGTCTGGCCCGGCCCGGCGGCCGCGTCGTTCTTGTGATCTAGCGATCCGGATAGCCCGGCTTTCGGTCATGTGGCAAGGAGCGACACCGAAGCGTCAACAACCCTAGATAGTTGTGTGGCGGAATTGCAGCAAACTGCGAGGTCGCCATAGGGATTTTCCGGGTCCAGCATCCGGTCGGCCAGAACCGGCAGCGCCCGACGCCGGCCGGCTGCCGAGTAATAGCTGCCCGAAATCTGCGACGTTGCCAAGAGAAAGCGCCGATAGTCGGCATAGGCGGCCAGGTCGGGCGGTCGCGGATCGGCAAAGAAGTCTGCCAAAGGCTGGTCGGAAACGAGTTCCCGCTTGCCATAGACCGCCTGGCCCAGTGCGCGCACCGGCAGGCCGCGCCACAGCGCCTGCTGCGCGGCGGTGGAGTTGACCGTGACGACACTGCGCGCGACATCGAGCAGCGGCCCAAGCTTGCCGCCCGGCAGGAAATGCGCCCGCCCGGCGAGGCCCCGCATGGCCGCGCCTTGCCGCAGATGCCGGCGCAGATCCGCCCGCCCGTCATCGAGCGGGTGCGCCTTCACGACGATATGGTGATGGGTCGGCGCGCCCCGGGCAAAGGCGGCGAGGCAGATGTCGATCACCTGCTCCATGGCCGAAAACCGGCTGTGGTTGCGGACCGAAGAATCGTGCGCCAGCTGCAACAGCACCAGGTGATAGGCAAAGCCGCCGCGCAGCACCCGACGGGTCGCCACATGGCGGCGGGTCGCATGGGCGGGCAGCGCGACGAGCCGGCGAAAATAGGCCCGAAACTCCTGCCCGACGGTCAGGTCGCGATGCGGCCGAAAACCGGGATAGCCGGCATTCAGCGCCAGAACGGGAAAATGATAGAGCGCTCCGTAAAGCACATGCGCCCGCAGATCGCCCCAGCGCGCGGGCGCGGCGGGCAGCGCACCGCCGGCCGCGCCAAGCGCCGCGCGCATCGCGTCGATGCCCATGCCCATCAGCGGCGAGTTGCCATTCGCCCCGCCCCGTTCATAGGTCACCCAATAGGGCCGCAGATAGCCTTCCTCGAACACATGCAGGGTCAGGCCAAGCCGGCGCGCCGTCGCAGCGGCCGCCGCATGCACCGGCCGCGCATCGCCGTAAAGCGCGATATCGGTGATGCCGTGTTCGGCGATCAGCGCATCGAGCCGCGCCGGCCATGCCTCGGGTGGATCGCGAAAGCCGATATAGCCGGCGCGGTCGGGCCAGAACAGCGCGTCGCCGGCATTGAAGCCGACGCGGCGGACCTCGGCGCCGGAACGGCGCAACAGGCGCCCCAGTTGCGCGAAAAACGGCCCATGCGGCCCCTGCAGGAACAGGAACCGCCGACCCGCGCCGGCGAACCGCGATACCGCCTGCCAGGGATGCCTGCCGTCCTTCACCGGCGCCTTCTGCCATGGCCGGCGCGCGCTGTCACCTGTTCGCGCTTGCCCCGGACGGCATGGCGGGCTAGGTGCCGCCGCCGGAAGGGAGCATCATGTTCACAGGCATCGTTACCGCGGTCGGAACCGTCCGGCGGCTCGACCGGGCGGGCGATCTGCGCGCCGAGATCGGCTGCGACCGGGCGATGGAT
>DNSZ01000242.1 GCA_003500165.1 Paracoccaceae bacterium
TCGTCGCCATTGACGTGAAAGATCGGCGCCTCGACCATCAGTGCGATATCGGTGGGATAGGGCGAGGATCGCGAATTGTGCGGCGCGGTGGTGAACCCGATCTGGTTGTTCACCACCAGATGGATGGTGCCGCCGGTCCGGTGGCCGCGCAGACCCGACAGGCCAAAGCACTCGGCGACAACGCCCTGGCCGGCAAAGGCGGCGTCGCCATGCAGCAGCACCGGCAGGACCCGGGTTCGGTCGGTGTCGCCGGCCTGGGCCTGCTTGGCGCGCGCCTTGCCCAGCACGACGGGGTCCACCGCCTCCAGATGGCTGGGGTTTGCGGTCAGCGACAGGTGCACCGAATTGCCGTCGAATTCGCGGTCCGACGAGGCGCCCAGATGGTATTTCACATCGCCCGACCCTTCGACATCCTCGGGCTTGAAGCTGCCGCCCTGGAATTCGTTGAAGATCGCGCGATAGGGCTTGCCCATCACATTGGCGAGCACCGACAGCCGGCCGCGATGCGGCATGCCGATCACCAGCTCGGTCACCCCCAGCGCGCCGCCGCGCTTGATGATCTGTTCCATCGCCGGGATCAGCGCCTCGCCACCGTCAAGGCCGAACCGCTTGGTGCCGGTGTATTTGACATGCAGGAACTTTTCGAAGCCTTCGGCCTCGACCAGCTTGTTCAGGATCGCCCGGCGACCGCGCTTGGTGAAATGCACCTCCTTGCCGTAGCCTTCGATCCGTTCCTTCAGCCAGCCGGCCTGTTCGGGATCGGAAATATGCATGTACTGCAGCGCGAAGGTGCCGCAATAGGTGCGTTTGACGATGGCCAGGATTTCGCGGATGCTGGCGGTCTGCAGCCCCAGCACGTTGTCGATGAATATCGGTCGGTCAAAGTCGCGCTCGGTAAAGCCATAGGATTTCGGGTCAAGCTCGGGATGCGGGGTCTGGTCGCGCATCCCCAGCGGGTCGAGATCGGCCACCAGATGGCCCCGGATGCGATAGGCCCGGATCAGCATCAGGGCGCGGATCGAATCGAGCACCGCGCGTTTCATCTGCTCGTCCGAGACCGCCACGCCGCCCTCGGCCGCCTTGGCCGCGATCTTTTCGGCGATCGCCCTGGGCTGCGGCGCCGGGCCCGGCCATTGCCCGTCAAGCGCCGAGATCAGCTCCCCCGACGGTGCCGGCGGCCAGTCGGCCCGCGCCCAGGACGGGCCCTGCGCCTCGGCCGCGACATCCTCGGCATCGTCGCCCAGGCTGCGGAAATAGTCGGCCCAGGCGGCATCCACCGCGGTCGGGTCGGTCGCATAGCGGGCGTAGAGCTGTTCGACATAGGCCGCGTTGTGGCCCTGCAGAAAGGACGACGCCTTGAACTGGTCGTTGGCGGGCTGGTCGGTCATTGGGTTACCTGTCTTGGGTCCGGGCCATAGGCATTATGGCCGGTCTGCCCGGGCTTCGCCAGCCACCAAAGGATCAGAATCCCGGCAAAAACCCCCACCGCCGCGCCGGCGGGGAAGACGATCAGGCCGAACAGCTTCACCGCATCGTAAAGCCACGGGTCATAGACGCGCTGGCGCAGAACCGCAAAGAACACCGCCGACACCATCCACAGCGCCGCGACAAAGCCCAGATAGGCCAGCAGCGGCAGCAGCATCTGGTGCCCCGGCCGACCGACATCCTGCATCCGCCGCCAGCCCGCCGACAGCATCGGAATGGCGGTAAGCGCGAACAGCCCCGCGGAAACCGGCAACATGCCCCGCATCATCGCGACCGGGAACAGCAGCCGGTCGAGACCCAGCGCCGCCGCAAAGGCCAGCACCACGGCGCCCGAGAACCACCAGAACTCGGCCCGGGTCGCGCGGCCCTGAAAGACGAAGGCCTTGCGCAGGCAGATGCGGGTGGCGTCGAGGATCGTCATGCGGCGGCGGCTTTCGGGTCGTTGCCGGCAAGTCGGTAAACGCAAACGCCGCCCGTGCAAACCGGCCCCTGCGCTTTCTGTCGCGCTGGCGCCGCCGTTGTGCCGCGCGCGGAACACCAATGCGCCATGAGCGTGACTCACTGCACCAATGCCGCCTACTGCCCCGCCAAACCACCAATCCCACGCCAACCCATCGGCAATACCAGCGATCCTTCGGAATGACCGTTGGTATCATGGCGCTTTGGCAGGAGGCGGGGCGCCGGGCGTCGCGGCACGTACCGCCCTAGGCGCCACCCGGTTCGGGGATCAGCCGGATGGTGAAGCTTTGCCCGGCCGGCAGCGGCCGCGCCCAACCGCGATAGAGGATGGTCATCGGGTCGGCCACGGCCGGGCGCGACGCGACGGTCAGCTCCTCCTGGGTCACCGTGATGTCCAGCACATGGTGATGGTGTACCAGACTCATTTCCAGCCGCGTCACCTCTTCGGGCAGGCGCGGGTTCAGCGCCAGCGCCTCGGGCCGCATCTCGATCCCGGTATAGCAGCGCTGGATCAGATCGACCGTGCCGGCCATCGCGCCCAGATGGATGCCCTCGGGCGTGGTGCCGTCCTGGATGTCGGCAATATCCGATTCGAGCGCCGTGAGCGCCAGTTCCCACGATCTTTGCCGATCCGAGCGCGCCAGCACCCAGGCATGGGCCAGAAAGGACAGGGTGGAGCCGTGCGAGGTTCGCGCCTCGTAATAGCGGATCGTGTCCGGGATAAGCTCGGACCGGAAATCATAGCCGAGCCGTTCGAACACCCGCGCGATCTCGGCACGCGAAAACAGGTAGAAGATCATCAGCGCGTCGGCCTGCTTGGAGACCTTGTAGTTGTTGGGGTCGTCGCCCTCGGCCTCGAGCACCCGGTCGAGCCGCTGGATGTCGCCATATTTGGCGCGATAGCCCGGCCAGTCGAATTCCTTCAGGTCGCCATAGCCCT
The DNA here is from genome assembly GCA_003500165.1 of Paracoccaceae bacterium. Taxonomy (GTDB): domain Bacteria; phylum Pseudomonadota; class Alphaproteobacteria; order Rhodobacterales; family Rhodobacteraceae; genus UBA10424. The sequence goes on from DNSZ01000242.1 coordinate 2,885, forward strand.
CGAACTGGCTGATCACCCCGTCATGGAACGGGATCACCAGCTTGCGCCCGATCTCCTGCCAATGGGCGAGCTCTGCCTCGTCCAGCCCGATCCGCACGCACAGCCGGGCGCGCGCGTCGCCGGGCAGCCAGTCGAGCACGTCGATCGCCCGGGTCAGGATCCAGGCCGCCATGAAATTCGAATAGGCGTTGTTGTCGAGCCCGCCTTCGGTATCGGGATCGGCACCGGGATAGGCGGTGTGAAACTCGTCGGGGCCCATCACGCCAGTGATGCCATAGCGCCCATCGGGGCGCCGTTCCGCCAGGCTGGCCCAGAACCGGGCGATTTCCAGGAACAGCTCGGCGCCGGCATCGCGCAGAAAGGCGCGGTCGGCGGTGGCCTCGAAATATTGCCAGACATTGTACGCGATCGCTGCGCCGACATGGCGCTGGCGCCATGAATTGTCGGCAATCCAGCGCCCCGATTTGGGGTTGAGGTGGATTTGCTGGGTCTCCTCGCGGCCGTCCGAGCCGCTTTGCCACGGAAACATCGCGCCGCGATGCCCCGCCGCCGCCGCCGCCCGACGCGCGGCGTCGAGCCGCCGGTAGCGATACCACAGCAGATGCCGGGTGATGCCGGGCATCCTGAGTGTCAGATAGGGCAGGATGTAGAGCTCGTCCCACAGGATGTGGCCGCGATAGGCCTCGCCCGTCCAGCCGCGCGGCGGGATGCCGGCATCGATGTCCTTCGAATGTTCGGACGCGGTCTGCAGCAGGTGGAAAATGTGCAGGCGCAGGGCCTGCTGGGCGCCGTTGCCGTTGCGCGTCGTCAACCGGATGTCGGCCTGGTCCCAAAGCTGCGCCCAGGCCCGGGCATGGGCAGCGCGCAACGCATCGAAGCCGGTGCCGCGGCGGATCGCGTCGGTCGCGGCCAGCAGCGGCTCGGCGATCGCGAAATCCTGCGAGTTGTAATAGGCGGCGATCTTTTCGGCGGTGATCGGCACGCCCTCGGCGGCATCGATCTCGAAGATGTCGGCGACCTCGGTCGCGGTCACCTCGGCCACGCCCGGCACGGCGGTGCCGCCCGCCGTCACCACGGTGCGCGCAGCCAGCGCGATCTCGCGCCGTGCGGTGCGCATCCGGCTGCGCAGCGCCTGCACCCCGTCGGGGTCGCGCTGGCAGGTCAGCACCTCCATATGGCGGCCGTCGAGCGCGCGGTAGCGTTTGACGCCCCAGTTGATCACGCCGCCATCGATGGCCGCGCGCAGCCGCAGCCGCCCGGCGAAATTCTCCGCCGTCAGGGTCACGCGCAGCGCCGCCAGATGCGGATCGTCCATCGAGACGAAGCGTTCTTCCTGCCAGCGCAGGATGCGGCCGGCCCCGTCCTGCAGCCGCATGTCGCGGCGCAGCACCCCGGCATGGAGGTCGAGCGTCTGGGTATAGTCCAGCAGCTCGGCGGCGCTGTCGGGCGTCAGCCAGGCGTCGTCGCCGATCGCGACGGCCAGTGGCAGCCAGTTCGGCAGATTGACCAGATCCTCGTTTTCGATGGCACGCCCCGACACCTCGGAGGTCAGGCGGTTATAGCCACCCGCCAGATAGGTGCCCGGATAGTGGACATCGTCGGCCGCCGCGTCGGGCTGCGCCGCACGGCTGACGATATAGCCGTTGCCAAGCGCGCACAGCGTCTCGCGCCGGCCTTCTTCGGCGGGCGTGTAGCCCGCATAGGTAAGCTGCCAATCGGCCATCCCCGTCCCCCGCTGCAGATCAGTCCCTTGGTGTCAGTGCGGCCAGCACCTCGCGCACGGCGTCGGTGTCAGGCACCCCGAAATCGGCCAGCGTCACGCGATCCTCGGCCCCCTGCACCGCGACCCCCAGGCCGATGCCCGACAAGGCGGCAAAGGCGTCCTCGTCGGTCAGGTCGTCGCCCAGATAGACCGGCAGCGGGGCGCCCGCGCCCATCGGCGTGTTGTGCAGCAGCCAGGCCACCGCGCGGCCCTTGTCCCAGTCGGCGCGCGGCTGCAATTCGATGACCTTCTTGCCGCGCCCCGCGCGCAGCGCCGGATGGACGGCGGCGACGTCATCCGCCGCGGCCTCGACCGCCGGAACATCGTCCGGCGCGACCTCGCGATAATGCACGGCGATGGAGAATTTCTTCGGCTCGACCCTTGCGCCGGGGATCGCCGCGACCGCCGCCTCCAGGGCGGGGCCGGCGGTGGCGATGGCGGCAAGTGCTGCGGCGCCGGCCTCGGGCGTTTCGGTCAGCCCGCCGGGCCCGGCGATGTCGAAACCGTGGCTGCCCGCATAATAGATGTCATCGAGGCCGACCCGGCTGGCCACATCGGCCCGGTCCCGCCCGCTGATGATCGCGACCGGCACGCGCGCAGCCAGCGCGGCCAGCGCCGCGCGGGTGGGCGCGGGCAGGCCGGCCTTGCGGTAATCGGTGACGATGGGCGACAACGTGCCGTCATAGTCGAGGAACACCGCCACCGGCCGGCCGCCGGTGACCGCGCGCATCGCGCCATGCCGCCGCGGGGCGGCGGGCAGCCGGGCGAGGCTGCGCAGCCCGCCGCCGGGCAGCACCAGCTGGCGCATGTCATGGGCAACGATATCGGCCCCCGCTGCCCGCAGCGCGTGGTGTTGCCGCGCCCGGGCGGCGCCGGTCTGCCGGTTGACGCCGACGACCAGGCCGAACCGGCCCGCCGCGCCGGCCTGCGTGCCCGAAGTCGCATCCTCGAACACCGCCGTTTCGGCGGGTGCTGCGCCCAGCCGGCGGGCGCATTCGATGAGCGGCCCCGGCGCCGGTTTCGGTTCGAGCCCCAGCTCGGCCGCCAACTGGCCGTCGACCATTGCGCCGAACAGACCGCGCAC
>DNSZ01000093.1 GCA_003500165.1 Paracoccaceae bacterium
GCGAAGGTGTGGCGCAGATCGTGGATGCGGACGTCCTTCACCCCGGCGCGGGCGCGAACGCGTTGCCAGAAGGGCTGGAGATCGCTCAGCCGCTTGCCCGTCAGGGTGCCGCTGATGACCCACGGGTTCCCGTCAATGCGCTGGGCGTCGCGGAGCAGGTCGACGGCAGGCAGTCCGAGATGGACGATCTTGGCGCCGGACTTGGAGTCCGGAAGGCGCAGAACGCGTTCGGCCAGATCGACGTATGCCCACTTCAGCGTCATGATCTCGTTGAGCCGACACCCAGTCAGGATCAGCAGGCGGGCGGCGAGTATGGCCGAGGGCAGCTCGATCCCCTCCGCCTCCATCTCGCGCAGCACCTCGCCGATCCGGCGCAGTTCGGCCGCGCTGAGGAAACGCTCGCGCTTCTCCTCGGGGTACTTCCGGATGTGCTTTCGGGGATTGGTGCCGTCCGGACGCAGCCCCCACATCTCGGCGAGGCTGAACATCTTCGAGACCACTTCGAGGCAGCGGTTCGCCTGATAGGGGATGTGGCGAAGATCGTGATGGAACTTCGCCACGTCCGCCCGGGTGATGCCCGTTACCGTGAGTGGCCCGAGCGCGGGCAGGATGAAGCGTTCGAGGTTGCGTCGGTACTCCTTGGCCGTGCTCGCCTTCACGCGGACCGCGATGTGTTCCTTGTCGAACCGCTCCGCCAGCTCCTTCACCGTGATCGCCCTGCGCCCTGCGTCGCGTTCGGCGGCGGGGTCCGCGCCATTCCGCGCGGCTGCGACGATGGAGATGGCGCGGTTGCGCGCCCGCTCGCAGGTGAGAACCGTGCTGGGCCCGAGGCTGATCCGCCGCGACCGGCGCCCAGCGCGGTACTGGACCACGTAGCCCTTGCGTCCGCTCGGCAGCACGCGCAGCCCGAAGCCGGGGATCTCGCTATCCCAGACGAAGTATTCGGCGGAGTGGGCTTCTGCGGCGTCGACGAGGCGTTTGGTGATCTTGGGCATGGCGCTCTTCGGTGGTTCTTTCGCCGTTCCACAGTGCTGAAGCGTGGGCGACAGTCAACGAACACATTGAAATCGCGAAGAAAAAGGAAATGCCTCGCGTTTCCGCGCAGGGCGTTTCGGCGCGCTGGTGCGGGGAATCGACGATCCGCGCGAATCAGAACGCAGGTTCCGGTGCCCGCGGACCGCTGATAGGCTAAGGGAAAAGAAACTGGCGATCCGATGGCCTCCAAGACCACCCTCAATGCGAGGAACCTCGAAGCGCTGGGCGCCGAGCGCCTGGCGCAGCTGCTGATCGAGGTCAGCACCGGCAACGCGGCTGCCAAGCGCAAGCTGCGGCTGGCGCTGGCCGGGGCCCAGAGCCCGAGGGAGGCTGCGCGGGAGATCACCAAGCGGCTGACCAGCATCGCCCGCGCCCGCAGCTTCATCACCTGGAAGAACCGCAAGGCGCTGGTCACTGATCTCGAAACCCAACGGCGCGCCATCGTCGAGCAGATCGCGCCGGCCGATCCGGACGAGGCGCTGGCGCTCATGTGGCGGTTCATGGCGCTCGCCACGCCCGTCTTCGAGCGCTGCGACGACTCCAGCGGCACCGTCATCGGCACCTTCCACCAGGCCTGCGCCGATCTGGGTCTACTCGCCGAGAAGGTCCGGCCGGATCCGCAGGCGCTCGCCGGAACTGTTCTCGATGCGCTGCAGGACAACGGCTATGGCCAGTATGACGGCCTGGTCGGGATCATGGCGCCGGCGCTCGGCGACGCGGGGTTGGCGGCCCTGAAATCGTTAGCCGAAGAACTGGGTCGCTCGCCTGTGCCGGTGCCGCCGAAGGACCAATGGCAAGCGATGGGCTGGGGCCCGGGCGGCACGACCTACGAGCACGAGATGCGGGCGCGTGAGCGCGCGAGCACGGTCGCCATGGCGCTCAAGGACATCGCCGACGCGCAGGGAGATGTCGACGGCTTCATCGCCCAGTACGATCCGAAGACCCGCAAGGTGCCGCAGATCGCGGCCGAGATCGCGCAGCGCCTGCTCGCGGCCGGCAGGGCGGGCGAGGCGCTGGGGTTCCTCGAGCGCGCGGAGCTCGGCGACGGGTTGCGGGTTCCGCTGGCTTGGCAGGACATTCGCCTGCAGACGCTGGAGGCGCTGGGTCGCGGCGAGGAGGCGCAGGCGTTCCGGTGGGACTGCTTCGAACGCACGCTCTCCGACAGCTACCTGCGGGCCTATCTCAAGCGGCTGCCCGACTTCGACGACATCGAGGCCGAGGAGCGGGCGATGGCGGACGTCATGGCCTATCCGAGCCTTCTTCACGCCCTGCAGTTCTTCCTCGACTGGCCGGCGCTGGATCGCGCCGCAGACCTCCTTCTGGCCCGGCATGACGAGATCGACGGTGACCACTACGAGTATCTCGCCCCNNCGGCTCGCGGGCGACATCCTGGACTTCGGTGCGTTCGAGACGCACGACGCCTATGTCGCCCGGTTGAAGGAGGAACACGGCAGGAAGTTCGGCTTCTGGTCGCTCACCGGGGCCTGATGGTCGTGCTACCGAAGAAACCGAGCGGGTTGAGGTCAGATATCGGTCCTCCGCATTGTGCAGGTCAGCCGGACAGCAGCACCCTTGCCGCCTTCAGCAGCGCGCGCGGGTCACGGTCGCTGCGCACGATTGGAGGTGGCGGCGCCACCCGTCCGGTGAGGTCGTGTACCGCCGTCCAGGCGGAGCGAACCGAGTATTCCACCGTGAACACGCAGTCGCGCGGGATCTCGCAGAACTGGCCGATGACGGCGAAATTCTCCGCGCCGCGCGGTATGATGGGCGGCCGGTCGCCGGGGTGGCGCGGCATGAACTGGCTGGTGATGAACGGCATCCGGCAGGGGACGACCTGCGCGTTGTCGAAGAACTCGGCCCGCTGGTCCGCCGTCAGCCTGAGCTGGTGGGCCAGCTCCGCCAGGATCTCGCCTCCGGTCGCCTCCGCCATGGGTTTCGCGATCGCGTCGCCGGAGCGGTCTCCGCGCAAGCCGTAGCCCCAGAACACGGGCCGCTCTGCGGGCTGGCCCCGGAAATGCGGCTGGTGAAACATCACGATGGACATCAGCCAGCCGGAATCGAGGAAGGTGACGAGCCCTCCGGTCCCGGTCCGGTTGCTGCTGAAGTCCTCCATGAAGGTCACGAACGCCGACGAGGCCAACGTGACGGTGAACGAGGTCCAGGACGTCCGGTCCGGATGGCCCGCGAAGACCTCGGGCCGCCCCAGACCTTCGTGGCGGGCAGCGAGCTTTCGCCACAGGTCGAAGCCGGGCGACGGGCGATCCTGCAACGCGGGCGGCGTGGCCCGGTCGCCCGCAACGGTCGCGTCGGTCATCGAGCCGAGCGTCAGATAGACCCGATCTTCGGGCGCGATGTCGATGACGCCACCCGTGGCCAGGTGCAGCTGCGTCACACGCCGGCCCTGCGCGTCGCCTTCAATCGTGACATCGGCCACGCTGCTGTCGGTGCGCAGGTCCACCCCACGCTCGGACAGCCAGGCGAGGATCGGCGCGACCATCGAGTCGTACTGGTTGTAGCGCGTCCGCAGGATCCCCTCGATCCGCGCAAGGCCGGGAAAGAGGTGCAGGAAACGCCGCATGTAGCGCCGCATCTCCGCCACCGAGTGCCACGGCTGGAACGAGAACATCGTGGACCACATGATCCAGAAATTCGTGCCGAAGAAGGCTGGGGCGAACCAGTCCTCGATGCTGCGCCCGTCGAGCCGCCCCTCTGGCGTCAGGAGCAGACGGTTGAGCGCAACGATCTCCTCCGGCCCGAGGCCGAGGCGGTACCGGTCCTCGGTCTTCCGGCCGTCGCGCACGAGCCGGCATTCCGCGCGGCCCGGCACCATGCGGTTGAAGGCCAGGATGTCGTCCGTGACCGAGACCGACGGATCATCCAAGGCGGGAATCGTGGACAGCAGATCGAGGGTGCAGACGAAGTTCGGCTCGAACATGCGCCCGCCGCGCGTCAGGAAACCCGTCTCTGCATCGCCCGATCCATCGAGGCTGCCACCCGCCGTGCCGCGATGCTCGAGGATCGTGATCCGATCTCCCGGCACGCTCCCGTCACGGATCAGCAGGACGGCCGCGGACAGGGCCGCGATGCCGCCGCCCACCATGTAGTGCCTGCCTGTTGCCTCGGTGCGTCGCATCGGTCGCCCCCCGTCTCACGGTTGCGGATCTTGCCCGTATGCGGTTCCGTCCGGGCACGAAGAAGCATGCACCAGTTCTCGGGTCATTCGACTTGTTCGAAATCAACGCCGAGGCCCGAAAGTCTTCGGACGCCTGTCCAGAGTTGGAGCACTTTGCCGTCCCGGCAGAATGGCGCATAGCGGCGGCAGTGGTTGACAGATCGGCTGCGGCGCAGAATAGAATGGCGTTGATCTGGCGGTCACCAAGCCGAGCACTGCACGAGGACCGGCTTCAGGGAGTTGCTCAACGGATGATGGCCCCGCTACCGGAGCATCAACCTTCGCCCGTCGTGGAAGCATAGTGGAAGCAAGAGGGCACAAGATGTTGCGCTTTTCCGAGTGTTTCCGCGAAACGACAACTCACCCGCGCCCTCCGCAACTTACTGTTATGGCAAGAAAATTCGAAGACGCGCGTGATTGTTCATGGTTCGTTCGATACAACTCATAACCTGAAGGTCGTAGGTTCAAATCCTACCCCCGCAACCAAATCTATCAAGTAATACAGTCGCTTACGCGCCGCCCTCAAGGGCGGCGTTTGCGTTTCCAGCACCCGTGGAAGCACTGTGGAAGCAAAAAGGGCCGAACTCCTTCATATCGCTTCGTAAATGGGTGCCTGAGATGACCGTTGCTTCCAGTGCCGCGCCATCGGGATCATCCCATCGATACCAGCCGGAATTCCGCTGCCAAATCGGTCCTTCACTTCTGCGCGTGGCGGTCTAACGGTTCTGCCAAAGGGAGGAGAGACAATGAACGGCGCTTACTCGGTCTGTATTCGGACGGGCGGTGTGCATCGGCCGGACGGATGGAAGCTTGACCCATGGGAATGGGTGTGGCGGCCGGCCAAGGCCCCGGATGCGTTCGAGAACCGCGATGCGACGGGCGTCCTTTCCCATCTTGCCGGCGACCCCGGCCGGCGGTCGCTGCCTGTCGGCGTGATTGGCACGCGCGAGGCCACGCCGTTGCAGTCCGAAACGGCCGAGGCACTGGGGCGGCGCCTTGGCGAGCTTGGTCTCGCGGTTGTCTGCGGCGGCAAGGGCGGCGTGATGGCGGCGGTGTGCAAGGGCGCGCGCAGCGCCGGGGGCCTGACCGTGGGCATCCTGCCCGATGCCGGGTGGCGGGCCGCGAACCCCTATGTCGCCCTGCCGGTTGCGACCGGTCTGGGCGAGGCGCGCAACGCCGTGATCGCGCGCGCCGCGCTTGTGCTGGTGGCGATCGGCAACTCCCACGGGACGATGACGGAGATCGCCTATGGCCTGCATTTCGGGCGCCGCGTGATCGGGCTGGAAGGCGCCCCGGAGCTGGCCGGGCTGGACCCGGCGGAAAGCGTCGAGGCCGCGGTCGCCAGGCTGGCCGACGCCCTGCTCGCCGAGGCCGAGGCGTCATGAAACTGATACATTTCGCCAATACGCGCGGGGTGTCTGACATGCGCAAGCGGGGGGCGCGCAATGATCGAGCTTGAAGGTGTGACGCGCCGGTTCGGCGCCACACCGGTGCTGCACGACGTTTCGCTCGCCGTGCCCGAGGGCTCGTTCACCTCGATCCTCGGTCCGTCCGGCTGCGGCAAGTCCACCACGCTGCGTATCATGGCGGGGCTCGACCGGCCGACCGAGGGCCGCGTGCGGCTCAATGGGGCGGACGTGACCGAGGCGACCGCGTCCGAGCGCAACGTCGCCATGGTCTTTCAGTCCTATGCACTCTACCCCCATATGACGGTGGCCGAGAACATCGCGCTGCCGCTGGCGATGCGGCAGCTTTCGCGGCTCGAGCGGCTGGCCGGGATCGGGCGGCTGTTACCCGGTTCGCGGCCAAAGCGCGCGGCGATCCAGGCCCGCATGCAAGAGGTCGCCGCAATGCTTGGGCTTGAGGACATGCTGGGGCGCAAACCCGCCGCTCTGTCGGGCGGGCAGAAGCAACGCGTGGCGGTCGGCCGCGCCTTGGTGCGCGACCCGTCGATCTTTCTGCTCGACGAACCGCTGTCTAATCTCGATGCGCGGCTGCGGGTGCAGATGCGTTCGGAACTTGCAGCCCTGCAGGCGCGGACCGGGAGGGCCTTTGTCTATGTCACGCATGACCAGGCCGAGGCGATGGCGATGTCGGACCGCGTTGTCGTGATGATGGCCGGCCGGATCGCCCAGGCGGGGACACCGCGCGACCTTTATGACCGGCCGGCAACGCGCGAGGTCGCTGCCTTTGTCGGGGCGCACCCGATCAACCTGCTTGAGATGAGGCTCGGGCCGCACGGCGCCTGCCCGCTCTTGCCCGATCTGCGGGTGTCCGGTGCCGAAAGCGCGCAGGTCACGCTTGGGCTGCGGCCCGAGCATCTGGTGCCCGCTTCGGCCGGTCTTCCGGCGCGGCTCGACCGGGTCGAGTATCTTGGCGCCGAAACGGTCGTGCATGCCCGGCTCGACGGTGGCGCCGCGTTGCGCGCTCTGGCACCGGGCGACTGGGCGCCGCCCGCGCCTGGGGCGGCACTGACCCTGGCTGTCGAGCCCGAACGGGTGCACGTGTTCGACGCGGCAAGCGGGGCACGCATGACCGCGGCCGCGGAACGGGCGGCAGCCTAATGCTTCAGT
>DNSZ01000161.1 GCA_003500165.1 Paracoccaceae bacterium
GTCGCTGTCGAGGGGCGCGGCCCCGCTACCCATCGCCCGCACCCGCAACCGCGAGGATTCCGCCCATGGCCGCGCCCCTCGACAGCGACCCCAAGACGCTTGTCAGCACCGACTGGCTGGCGCGCAACCTGGCCTCGCCCGACATAAGGGTGATCGACGCCTCGTGGTACCTGCCCGAGGACGGCCGCGACCCGAAGGCCGAATACAACGCCGCGCATATTCCCGGCGCGCGGTTCTTCGACATCGACGAGATCGCCGACACCCGGTCGGACCTGCCGCACATGGCCCCCCCGCCCGAGAAATTCATGTCGCGGATGCGCAAGATGGGGGTGGGGGACGGCCATCAGGTGGTGGTCTATGACGGGGCCGGCATCTATTCCGCGCCGCGCGTCTGGTGGCTGTTTCGCCTGATGGGCAAGACCGATGTCGCGGTGCTCGATGGCGGGCTGCCGCGCTGGCGGGCGGCGGGCCATCCGATCGAGGACATGCCGCCGGTGCTGCGCGAGCGGCACCTGACCGCGCGGCGGCAGGCCCATCTGGTGCGCGATGTCACCCAGGTCGCGGCGGCGATGAAGCTTGGCGACCACGAGATCGTCGATGCCCGCGGCGCCGAGCGGTTCCAGGGCCAGGCGCCCGAGCCGCGCGCCGGGCTGCGGTCGGGCCATATCCCGGGATCGAAGAACCTGCATTACCGGGCGCTGCTCAACGCCGATGGAACGATGAAGGATGGCGCCGGGCTGGCGGCCGCCTTCGACGCGGCGGGCATCGACCGCGACAAGCCGGTGATCACCACCTGCGGGTCGGGGGTGACCGCGGCGATCGTCAATCTGGCGCTGGAGCGGCTCGGCCAGCGCGATCACGCGCTTTACGACGGGTCCTGGGCCGAATGGGGCCGGTTCGAACAGTTGCCGGTGGCCACGGGATGAGCCGCCACCGCGCCGGCGAGACCGTCACCTATACCGTGACCTGGCTGGAGATGGACGCGCGGCCGGCCCGGCCGATGGCGCCCCTGCCGGGCAATATCGGCGGCACCATCCTGCGCGCCGACGACCCGCCGGTGTGGTATTTCCGCGCGCTCTACGACGCGGTCGGGCGCGACTATGCCTGGGACGACATGCATGACGAGCCCGAGGACAAGCTGAAGGTGATGCTGCACGATCCCGCGGTGTCGATGTACACGCTGATGGCAGCGGGCTGGCCGCATGGCTTCTTTCTGATGGATTGGCGCCAGGAAGGCCGGGCCGAGATCGCGAATTTCGGGCTGGTCCCGCAGGCGATCGGCCGGGGGCTGGGCGCCTTTTTGCTCGACACCGCGATCCAGACCGGCTGGGAACGCGCCGGCGTCCGCAAGCTGACCGTGAACACCTGCACGCTCGATCATCCGCGCGCCCTGCAGCGCTATCAGAAACACGGCTTCCAGCCCGTGGCGCAACAGCAACGCAGCCGCGTTCTGCGCCGCGATCTGCCGCATCCCCCGGCCTGACGGCCGCGACAGAGGACCGACCATGCTTGAGCGTCTCGACCAGCCCCCCGCCGACAAGATCCTGGCGTTGATGCAGGAATTCCGTGCCGATCCGCGGCCGGACAAGATCGACCTGGGGGTCGGCGTCTATCGCACGCCCGAGGGCGTGACACCGGTGATGCGCGCGATCCGCGCTGCCGAAAGGCAGCTTTGGGAGGCCGAGACGACCAAGACCTACACCGGCGTGGCGGGCGAGCCGGCCTTTCACGCCGCGATGGCCGATCTGATCCTTGGCCCCGACCGGCCGACCGACCGGCTGGCGGCGGCGGCGACGCCGGGCGGCACCGGGGCGGTGCGCCAATGCCTCGATCTGATCCGGCTGGCCGCGCCCGAGGCGACCGTCTGGCTGTCGGCGCCGACCTGGCCCACCCATCAGACCATCCTGCGCTATCTGGGCATGCCGATGGCGGAGTACCGCTATTTCGACGATGAAAGCCGGGGCGTCGATTTCGAAGCCATGCTGGCCGATCTCGACCGGGTCCGGCCGGGCGACGCCGTGGTGCTGCATGGCTGCTGCCACAACCCGACCGGCGCCAATCTGACCCTGCCGCAATGGGGCGAGGTCGCCGCGCTGCTGGAGGCCCGCCAGGCGCTGCCGCTTGTCGATCTCGCCTATCAGGGCTTCGGCGACGGGCTGGACGCGGATGCCGCCGGCGTTCGGCTTCTGGCCGCGCGCCTGCCCGAACTGCTGATCGCAGCGAGCTGTTCGAAGAATTTCGGGGTCTATCGGGAACGCGCCGGCATCACCCTGGCGCTGTGCGCCGAACCGGCGGCGGCGCGGGTCATCCAGGGCCGGCTCGGCTGGCTCAACCGGCAGACCTATTCCTTTCCGCCCGATCACGGGGCACGGCTGGTGACCATGGTGCTCGAAGACCCCGCGCTGCGCGCCGACTGGCAGGCCGAACTCGAAGAGGTGCGCCGGAACATGCTGGCACTGCGCACGCAACTGGCCGAAACCCTGCGCGACCTCGCCCATTCCGACCGCTTTGCCTTTGTCGCCCAGCATCGCGGCATGTTCTCGCGGCTGGGCGCCAGCCCCGAACAGGTCGCCCGGATGCGCGCCGATCACGGCATCTACATGGTGGGCGACAGCCGGGTGAACATCGCCGGGCTGAACAGGGCGACCGTGCCGATCCTTGCCGAAGCGATCGTCAAGGCCGGTGTCTGACCGCGGCACGGCCACCGGCCGGACCCGGCTGTGGCCCTTCATGGCGGCGATGGCGGCGATCGTGCTCGCCTCAAACATCCTGGTGCAGTTCCTGCTGGGCGACTGGCTGACCTGGGGCGCGCTGACCTACCCGTTTGCCTTCCTCGTCACCGATCTGGCGAACCGGCTGCACGGCCCCGCTGCGGCGCGGCGGGTGGTGCTGGCGGGCTTTGCCACCGGACTGGCGTTGTCGGCCATCGGCACGCAGATCGATCTGGGCGCCGGGCCGGTCGTGACCCCGCGCATCGCCATCGGCTCGGCCACGGCGTTTCTGGCCGCGCAACTGCTGGACGTCGCCGTTTTCGACCGGCTGCGGCGGGGCGCCTGGTGGCGGGCGCCGCTTCTGTCCTCCACCTTCGGCTCGGCGCTTGACACCGCACTGTTCTTTTCCATCGCGTTTTCCGCCGTGCTGGCGTTGCCGCCCGGCTGGGGCGATGTGGCCTGGGCCAATGTGGTCCAGCCGCTGCTGGGCCGCGGGCCCGAGGCGCCGCTCTGGGTCTCGCTGGCCGTCGCCGATTTCGGTGCCAAGCTGATGATCGCCGCGCTGGCGCTGATCCCGTTCCGGCTGCTGACGACGCGCCCGGAATCGGGCTGACCGGAAGACAGCCGCGCCGCTGTCTTGCCATTCGCGTAAGGTGGCCGCGATTGGCGGTGCGGGCCGACCGTGTCGCCACGGTGCAGGAGGGAAGGGGCAGGACGAACCGGGCCGTCGCCAACCCGATCTGGCCAAGACCCTTGAATAGACATTGGAGGCGAGTACCGGAATCGAACCGGTGTACACGGATTTGCAATCCGCTGCGTCACCACTCCGCCAACTCGCCGAAGGAAGGCCCGCTTAGCCCCCAAGGACCCTGCCCGTCAAGGCCCGCCGGCGCCGCACCAGCGGCGACGGAACCGAACACCGAGGGGGGCCGCGGCGGGCGGCCGCCGGGGCCGCCCGCGACAAGGTCGGTCAGCCCACCGTCAGGCGACCGTCGAGCGCCGCACCCGTTTCGGCCGAGATGACGCCGGTTTCGCGGATATGGGCGACGATCTCGTTGCGGTAGACAAGCCCGGTATGGTCGTAGTCGAGGCCGCGCAGGTCCATGCTGGCGATCGCGCCCGGCACGCCGGCACCGATCGGCTGGCCGTTCCATGCCTCGCCGAAAGCGCCAAGCGCGATATAGGTGTTGATCGCCATGGTGAAGGTCTCCGACAGCAGATCAGCGATCGGCTTGCCATCGACGGTGACGTCGACCGCCCGCGCACCGGCCGCCGAGGCGCCGAGATCGATGCGATAGCGCAGCCCGCCCGAGAAATGCAGGAACCCGCGCGAGACGAAGCCGGCCATGTCGGTGGCGCCGGCCTCTTCGGGGCGGACGATCCGCTTGGCGTTGCTGTCGAGCATCGCCTGGATCTGTGCGCCGGTCATCCGGGCCACATGGATGGCATCGGCATAGGGCATCACGTCGTACCATTGCCGGAAGCTGAGCGGCCCGTCCGCCACCCCGGCCGAAACCCCGGTCGCATTGAACAGCGCCAGATCGACGGGACCGTTCGGGAAGGTCGCCGACCGGGCAACCAGCGCATCGTTCATGTAGTTCGCCAGCGCCAACTCGCCGACATAGCGCTGCGCGATCGTCCGCTCGGTGCCGATGGCGGCACCCGCCGTCACCCGGCCGATCGTCTCGGCCAGCTTGTCGTCGAGCAGCGCAACGAGGGGCGCGATATGGGCGGCTTCGAATTCGGCATCGTAGTCGCCGTCCTGTTCGGTGCCCGCCCGGGCCGGATCGTCGGCCGCCACGCGGTCGTCGCGGCGCTTGATGCCGTGCAGCCCGACATGGCTGAACCAGGCCTTGCGGCCGGCCTCGGCGGCGATCGACATCGACACCTCGCCAAGATGGCTGCCATTGGCGCCGGCCTGGGCGATCAGCACGCCATCGATCATGTTGTCGGGGTCGAGGCCCGGTGCATTGAGCACGGTGTGCGAATGCCCGCCGATCAGCACCACCGGCTTGTCGGTCAGCGGTCCGGCGGCGGCGGCAATGTCGAAATCGCCCTCGCCGATCAGCCGCGCCGCGCCCGCCTTGCCGCTTTGGTGCTGGCCCGAGCCATAGCCGCAATGCGACAGGATCACGACAACGTCGGAAATCCCGGCCACCGCCGGCATCAGATTGGTCAGCGCGGCGACCGGGCTCGCCACGGCAAGGCCGGGATCCGAGGGCTGGCCGACACGGGTATCGACCGCGGTGGTCAGCCCGATGACCCCCACGCGCAGCCCCTTCGCCTCGATCACCGCGGCGGGGGCATAATCGCGGTTCATGTCCAGATGGGCCGAGCCGTGGACATTGGCCGACAGCACCGGAAAGGCGGCGTCGCGTTCGATCCCGATCCGCAACAGCGCCGCCCCGCGGTCGAATTCATGGTTGCCCAGAACGGCCAGATCGACGCCCGCACCCGAGGCGGCGCGATAGCCCGGGTCGGCGACGAAACCCTCCGGGTCCCAGCCCATCAACTCGTCGAAGATCGAGCCGGTGTGATCGTCGCCCGCCGACAGGAACAGCACCGCCTCTTCCGGCCCGGCGGCGGCGCGCGCGGCGTTCACCTTATGCACCATCTGCGCCATCCGATGGGTATCGCCCCGGCTGGCATGCATGTCGGTCATGTGGTTGTGCATGTCGTTGAAATGGAAAAGCCGCAGCACCCTGCGGTCGCCTTCGGCCAGCATCGGCGCGGGGGCGGGGTTGCCCGCTTCGGTGACGATGCCGGCAATCGGCCCGGCCAGCGGATCGCCCTGCAGCAGCCAGATCGCCTGCGCCGCCCCGGCGGGGTTCGGCACGGATGGCACCATCAGCAACTCGCCCGGACCCGCCTGGGCCCGGGCGCGGAACGCGACGATGGGCGACAGCGCGGCCGCCCCGGCGGCGGCAGTGCCGTGCAGGAAGGCACGGCGCGACAGCGGAAAACGGGTTTGCATCGGACCCTCCCATG
>DNSZ01000173.1 GCA_003500165.1 Paracoccaceae bacterium
GATGTTGGGCGCGAAATCGGCCTGGATTTCCAGGAAATCCTGCTCGTCCGCGACCTTCAGGATCAGCTCCTTCATGTCGTAGGGCAGGTTGGGATGATCGGGGATCAGCGTGTCGAGCGCCGGTTCGACCCGGTCGGGCGAATCGTAGAACGGCCGCTCGGGCACGCCGTCGCGGTTCGAGGCCGGCAGGAAATCGATCAGCCGCCGGGTCTCGGCCAGCGCCTCCATGTCGTTGTCGAAGGCGGCATCGGCGACCGAGGATTTCGAGGTATGGGTCTTGGCGCCGCCCAGTTCCTCGGCGGTGACGATCTCGTTCGTCACGGTCTTCACCACATCGGGGCCGGTCACGAACATGTAGGAGGATTCGCGCACCATGTAGATGAAATCGGTCATCGCCGGCGAATAGACCGCACCGCCGGCGCAGGGCCCCATGATCAGGCTGATCTGCGGCACCACGCCCGAGGCGAGGATGTTGCGCTGGAACACCTCGGCATAGCCGGCAAGGCTGTTGACGCCTTCCTGGATGCGAGCGCCGCCCGAATCGTTGATCCCGATCACCGGGGCGCCGTTCTGCATCGCCATGTCCATGATCTTGCATATCTTGGCGGCATGGGTTTCCGACAGCGACCCGCCGAAGACGGTGAAATCCTGGCTGAACACATAGACCATGCGGCCGTTGATCGTGCCCCAGCCGGTGACCACGCCGTCGCCCCAGGGTCGGCTCTTTTCCATGCCGAAATCGGTGCAGCGATGGGCGACAAACATGTCGAACTCTTCGAAGGAGTCCGGGTCGAGCAGCACCTCGACGCGTTCCCGCGCCGTGAGCTTGCCCTTGCCGTGCTGGGCGTCGATCCGGCGCTGGCCGCCGCCAAGCCGGGCCGCCGCGCGGCGCTCTTCGAGTTCGTGCAGGATGTCCTTCATGCCGCGCCCCTTCTGTCCGGTTTCAACGGTGATAGCGGGCGGGCGGCGGACGGAAAAGTCCCAAAGCCCGCCAGATGCCAAAGCGCCATGCACGCGCCCCGTTGCGCCAACGCCGGGGCCCGTGACCGCTATCCGCCGCCCTGCCCCGCCACGGCATCCGGGCTGGCGCCCCGACCCTGCCCGGCGCCGCAGACCGGGCAACCCGGGCGCGGGCGCGTCGCCACCATCCGGGTTTCGCCCCACAGCCCATCATAAAGCTGCAAGCGGCCGCGCAAGCCCGCACCGGCCCCCGCGATCAGCTTGACCGCCTCGAGCGCCATCATCGACCCGATCACCCCGGGCAGGGCGCCGACCACACCGGCCTCGGCGCAGCTGGGCGCCAGCCCCGGCGCCGGTGCCTCGGGAAAGACGCAGGCATAGCATGGCCCGCCGCGGGCCGGGTCGTAGAGCGAAAGCTGGCCCTCCCACTGCGCGATGGCGCCCGAGATCAGCGGAATGCCGGCCGCCACCGTCGCGGCATTGACCAGCGTGCGGGTCTCGAAGCTGTCCGAGCCGTCGAGCACAAGGTCGTAATCGGCGAACAGATCGGCCGCGATCGCGTCGGTCAGCCGCCGGTTGTACGGCCGCACCGCGACATGCGGGTTGAGCGCGGCGAGCGTGGCCCGTGCGCTGAAGACCTTGGCGGTGCCCTGGCGGGCATCGGTGTGGATCACCTGCCGCTGCAGGTTCGACACCGACACGGTGTCGTCGTCGATCACCCCCAGCGTGCCGACCCCCGCCGCCCCAAGATACAAGAGCGCCGGCGCGCCGAGCCCGCCGGCACCGACGACCAGCACCCGGGCCTGCTTCAGCCGGCGTTGCCCGGGCCCGCCGATCTCGCGCAGGACGATATGGCGCGCATAGCGGTCAAGCTCGCTGTCCGACAGGACACCCGGTTGGGGCGGCATCCCCCCCGCCGGGGCCACGCGACGACGCAGCAGGCGCAGGCCCCAGACATAGGCGATCGCGACCCCGGCCGCGCCAAGCAGGATTGCCCAGGCCCGCGCCGACCCGCCGGTCGCCGCGCGCAGCGGATTTTCGGGCGGCAGGGCCAGCTGGACGAACAGGACCGCGGCAAGAAGCATGACGAGCACCGCCACCCTTGCGGCCACCGACGCGCCGAGCGCCCGGCCGACAAACCACAGCCCGGCTGCGACCAGCAGCACCCACAGCATCAGTGCCGCCCCGTGGAGCCGAAACCGCCCTCGCCACGGGCCGATGGGGAAAGCGCCTCGACAAGGGTGAAACGGACCTGCACCACCGGGGCGACGATCATCTGCGCGATGCGCATCCCATGCGCGATGGTGAAGGGGGCGTCGCCGAAATTGACCAGCAACACCCCGAGCGGCCCGCGATAATCCGAATCGATGGTGCCCGGCGTGTTCGGCAGGGTGATGCCATGGTCGCGCGCCAGGCCCGAGCGCGGCCGGATCTGCATTTCGAACCCGGCAGGAATCTCGACGCGGAAACCGGTCGGCACGATCTCGCGTGCCATCGGCGCCAGCACCAGACCCTGGTCCCGGGCATCTGGCGGGAAATTTGCCCGGATATCCGCACCCGCCGCGCCGGCCGTGGCATAGGCCGGCAAAGCGATCGCGTGATCCGCCCAGGCTTCGCGCAGCAGTTTCAGGACCGGTCGCAACGCCGTCCCTTTCGCCTTGGCCCAAATATCCCCGCCGGAGGCATGAAATCTATGCTCCCAGCGCATCCGCGATGCGCCGCGCCAGACGCCGTGCCACCGCATCCTTGGTCATCCGCGGCCAGGCCTCGGCGCCCGATTCGGTGATCAGGGTCACGGCATTCTCCGCCCCGCCCATGATCCCGGTTTCCGGACTGACATCGTTGGCGAGCATCCAGTCGCAGCCCTTGCGCGCGCGCTTTGCGGTGGCCTGGGCGATCACGTCGTCGGTCTCGGCGGCGAAACCGATCACCAGCGCCGGCCGACGATCCCGCGCCATTTGCGCGACCGTGGCCAGAATGTCGGGGTTCTCGGCCAGTTCCCAAACCGGCGGGGCGCCATCCGCCGTCTTCTTCGTCTTCGCGGCGCCGGCATTCGTCACATGCCAGTCGGCCACCGCCGCAGCGAACACCGCGGCATCGGCCGGCAGCGCGGCTTCCACCGCGGCCAGCATCGCGCGCGCCGTTTCCACCCGAGTGACGGCAACGCCCTGGGGCGCGGGCACCCTGGCCGGACCGGTGACGAAGCTGACCCTGGCGCCAAGCCCCGCAAGCGCCCCGGCAATCGCACTGCCCTGCGCGCCCGAGGACCGGTTGGCGATATAGCGCACCGGGTCGATCGGCTCATGCGTTGGGCCCGAGGTGACGACGATATGGCGGCCTTGCAACGGGCCGGTCCCAAGCGCCGCTTCGATCGCCGTCGCGATATCGGCCGGCTCGGCCATCCGGCCCGGGCCGAACTCGCCGCAGGCCATGGCGCCGGTCCCCGGGCCCACCATCCGCACGCCATCGGCCAGCAGGGTCGCCAGGTTGCGCCGGGTCGCCGGGTGCTGCCACATCCGCACATTCATCGCCGGCGCGATCAGCACGGGCTTGTCGGTGGCCAGCAGCAGCGTCGAAGCCAGATCGTCGGCATGGCCGGCGGCCATCTTCGCCATCAGATCGGCGGTGGCGGGCGCGACGACCACCAGATCGGCGGCGCGGCTGAGTTCGATGTGACCCATCTCGGCCTCGTCGGTCAGATCGAACAGATCGCGATAGACCTTGCGCCCGGCCAGGGCCGCGACCGATAGCGGGGTGACGAATTGCGCGCCCGCGCGGGTCACAACGGGGGTCACCTTGGCCCCGGCCTCGGTCAATCGCCGGATCAGATCGAGGCTCTTATAGGCCGCGATCCCGCCCGCGATGATCAACAGAATGCGTTTTCCGGCCAGCATGGCGCCCTCCTATCGGGGTGCCTACGCCGCGCGCTCCGTGCCTGCAAGCGCGCACCCCTGGCCGGCGCGCCAGAGTTTTCTAGAAAACTCTGTCTTTTCAGGATTTTCTAGAAAATCCTGCCTGCGTCGGCCCCGATTGCGTCGCTTGACGGAAGCGTCTGGTACAGGTAGCCGGCCCGGCAGGGATAACTTCGCCGAGGACGCACACGATGGCGGATAGGAAGATTGTTGGCGGATCGTTCGGGATCGGTGGCCGCGTGATAGTGATAGTGAAGCGCGACCAGTTCTTGGCAAAGGCAAAACACGGCGAGATCGTTTCAACCTAAGAAACGTCTGAAGAACCTGGCGTTCTGGGTGGGTTGGGATAGACTGGTCCGGAGGATGAAGGAGCCCCGCCGGTGCCGAAACAGCCTGCCCTGCCGCGCCTGAGCCACACGATGAAGAAGAAGGTGACGCGGCGGGAGGCGTTCCTTTCCGAGATGGAGGCGGTGGTGCCGTGGACGCGCCTTCTGGCGCTGATCGAACCGCATTATCCGAAGGCCGGGCCGCAGGGCGGGCGCCCGCCGATGCCGCTGGAAGTGATGCTGCGGGTCCATTTCCTTCAGCAGTGGTATGCGCTCAGCGATCCGATGGCGGAGGAGAGCCTCCATGACAGCGAGGCGATGCGGCATTTCGCGGGCATCGAGCCTGGTGATGACCGCATCCCGGATGAGACGACCATCCTCAACTTCCGCCACCTTCTGGAGCGACATGGGCTGACGGAGGCGCTCTTCGCCGCGGTGAATACGCATCTCGCCGACAAGGGGATCGCGCTGCGCTCGGGCACGCCGGTCGATGGTGAGGGGGCGAGCGCCATGGGTTCGAGCGAGCCCCCGAACAGCATCGATGCGCCATTCTGCGCTACGATTGATCCACTGGATCAATCGCTTGACGCTTGAATTCGACGAAGAACAAGGCCAGGGCCCGCGATCCCGAGATGTCGTCCACCAGGAAGGGCAACGACTGGTACTTCGGCATGAAGGCGCATGTCGGCGTGGATGCCAGCAGCGGTGTCACGCCGAAGGCGTGCCCCTGGCACGACGTGCACAGCCTGCAGACCACCACGGCCAAGACCCACGACGCCCGGGTGTGGGACGACCTCCTGCACGGCGCGGAGACGTCGGTCTGGGCGGAGTTGCCATTGGCGCGCCATTGGTCCGAGCGACAATGGCGACGGCTATGTCAGCGCGGCGCGGGAGGCCGCGTTCGCGGGCCCCGGCAAGTTCTGGGGCGTGATGAGGAAGGCCCCCAAAGGGCGGCCGGCTCGACCCGATCGNNCCAGGGTGCGGGCACGGGTCGAACATCCCTTTCGCGTGATCAAGCGCCCGTTCGGCTACCTGAAGACGCGCTACCGCGGGCTGGCGAAGAACCGGGCGCAACTGTTCACGCTGTTCGCCCCCGGCAACCTGTTCCTGGTCCGACGACGGCTGCAGGGTGAGCGTTCGGCAAACCCGCTCTGACGGCCAATAGAGTGTGCTGATAATGTCCATTATTGATAGTGGACATTGTGAGGCGCGTGATGGCGGCGAAGAAAGGGAGCAAGAAGCGGTTCTGGTCGGATGATGAGAAGCGGTCGATCTGCTTGCAGACCAAAGTGTCGGGTGTCTCGGTGGCCCAGGTTGCGCGGCGTTATGCGATGAACGCGAACCTGATCCACAACTGGCTGCGCGATCCGCGGTTTGCGCCTGAGGACGCCGCGCCCGAGAGTGCGGCGACGGACTTTCTGCCCGTTGAGATTGCGGGATCTCTGGACGGCGCACCTGGCCTTGCACCGGGCGCGCCACTGTCTGCGCAACGTGTGGACATCACCCTGTCGGACGGTCGGCGGAT
>DNSZ01000172.1 GCA_003500165.1 Paracoccaceae bacterium
AAAGTTTAGGGCCGTTGGTATTGGGGCCAATATTCTCCGGACCTGATGACTGCGCCAGTTTGGTGCAGAGCTTGTAAGTCGTTGCTGTGCATAGTCCTTCTCCGCCGCGCACCTAAACACTTCGACGCCGGTCGCACTCGATGAGATGGAACGAAGATCGAACGTTCGCGATTGTGGTCGTTCGCTCCGGCCCTCGCGAGCGACCGGGTTGCGGACAATCCGGCCATTCGGAAAAGTCAAGGCGACGGCAGGTTCAGCCTCTGGACCTGCCATTCGACAAACGGAGAAAATACGCACCCAGTTCACATAGTCCTCTGTGAGCATCGCCACAAACTCGGGGGAGTTTTTAATTCTTATTCTGGGTATCACCTTTTTTGGCCTGCGGACTCATAGGTGCTTGAATTAGCCTGAATCGTCCCCTTTCTTGCCGATCCGGATAAACTCCCCCGGTGGCCCCATGCGGATGTTCAAGATAATGGCCGATGCGCGGAGCGAGAATGCCGCCAGAAACGCGATCAGTTGGGCGGCGATATCCGGCGTGCCCAGAACGCGAAGACCGGCGTAGCTCAAGGCACCAAGAAGCGCAGCCGTGGCATAGAGCTGGCCGCAGAGGATCATCGGCTCGGTGTTCGTGAGCAGATCGCGAATGACGCCACCGCCTGTCGCGGTCACCATGCCCATGAACACAGCGATGACGATGGGCGCCCCAGATTCGAGCGCGATGTGACAGCCGATAACGCCAAAAGCCGCAAGACCCAGCGCGTCAGACCAGATCATTCCCTTTTTCCGGGTGATGTCGCTTCTGATGAACAGGAAGGTGATCAGGGACGCCGCAACGCACAACAGGAGCTCGGTCGGATCCTGTGTCCACCAGACGGTGCGCCCGAGCAGGAGGTCGCGGATCGTGCCGCCGCCGATCCCGGTGATGGTTCCGATCAGGACAAAGCCCAGAACGTCCATGCGATAGCGCGCTGCCGTCAATGCGCCGCTGACGGCGAAGACGACATCGCCGAAGTACATGATCGCCAGGATGCTGTTGCTGAGCGGTTCGAGCGGAACTGTCATATGATATCCATCCGATAGCGCATCGCGGTCAGCGCGCCGCTGATCGCGAACACCACATCGCCGAAATAGCTGATCGTCAGGATGAGCGGGCTCAGCGGGTCGAGGGGCGTTTCCATGGCGCGGTCTCCTGTCCGGGGAAGGGCGCCACCCGGGCGGCGGCGCCCTGTTCCATCACGCCCAGAGCGCCTTGAGATCAACCTCGGTCCAATCGGTGACATAGGCTGTCACGGGCACCTTGAGCCACACTTACCGGGCGGCCACATCGGTGACCATCTGATGGTTGGTCAGGTCCGCATCCTGCTTGGCGGGCTTGGTGCAGCCGCCATTTTTGACGAAGCTGCCATCTTCGTTGAAAAGCCGCAGATCCAACAGATCGCGCGTCTTTTGAGCGTCAACCTGACCGACGGTTTCCGCGAGACGGTCGGTCATATTGCTGAACCGACGCAGCGAATTGCTGACGGTTTCGCGTTTGCCCAACCCCCAGGAATCGCCCAAGAATGTGTTCACGACCACATAGCTGTCGCCAACCGCGGGCCGGCGCCGATTGCCCGCCATCGAGGAGCATTCGACGGATTCCCCCGACCCGTTATCGCCCAGGCCTATGATGAACGAGACGGTGTTTGCGGTGCCGTTCAACCGCGCAACCAGCGCGTCCTTAGAGGCGGCCTCGCTTATAATATCGGTCAGAATGTTCAGCACCGAGGGCCGATCTTCATAGACCACCTGACCGCCCATGCTGGTGCCGTCATGCATGTCCATATAAGCGCCATGCTCGTTTAGCGCGGTATACGCACAATACATACCAGGCCAGCCAAGCGCCGCAATCTTGTAAGACCCATCCGTTGGTTTGCGCACCGTCAGCACTTGCGGAAACTGGCAGAAGGTCGTGCTCCAATCCATGTTGCGGCCGATATACATATTGCCGTCGGTCGATTGGCTGCCCCAGGAAAAGATCGTGGTGCAGCCCGCGAAGGCATGCAGTTTGGATTGGTAAACCCCCCATTCATTGAACGCATCGAGCATACAGACGCGCTCAACGGACCACCCCGACCCCTCGGCAACGCCGTCATACCACAGCCTGGTCCGGGTCGACCCATAGGCATAAGCGCGCCCGGCCCATTTCTTGATGTCGTCCTCGGTCAGCGCGCCGGATGAAATCGCAGGCGCAACAACGACATCCCAGGCTTGTTGCATCGCCCCGACCATCAATGCGCCATACTGCGCGCCCATCTCGTGGGCCGTGCCCGCGACGACCGGGATCAAGAAACCGTTCGCTTCGTAAAGCGTG
Source organism: Paracoccaceae bacterium (assembly GCA_003500165.1). Classification (GTDB taxonomy): domain Bacteria; phylum Pseudomonadota; class Alphaproteobacteria; order Rhodobacterales; family Rhodobacteraceae; genus UBA10424. The sequence continues at coordinate 2,354 of DNSZ01000172.1, forward strand.
CCGGCACCGGATTTGTTGACTGTCTTCATGCGATCTCTCCCTCGATGATCATCTCCGCCCATGCTCGGAGCCATTGACGCACGCTGTACTCCGAAGACGGGAATCTTTGGTCCAAGTTTGAGCGCGCTCGTACCCCAGACGTGGCAACTATGGAAGAAGAAAGTAAATCTGCGGAAAAATTCGACGTACGATTCTTGCACCAGGGAACGTCTGAAGAACCCGGCGTTCTGGGTGGGTTGGGATAGACTGGTCCGGAGGATGAAGGAGCCCCGCCGGTGCCGAAACAGCCTGCCCTGCCGCGCCTGAGCCACACGATGAAGAAGAAGGTGACGCGGCGGGAGGCGTTCCTTTCCGAGATGGAGGCGGTGGTGCCTTGGGTTCGGTTGATTGGGCTGATCGAGCCGCATTACCCGAAGGCCGGGCCGCAGGGC
>DNSZ01000036.1 GCA_003500165.1 Paracoccaceae bacterium
CTGGTCGCCGCTGGGTGTGCTGCGGGCGCTGACCTCGCCGTCGCGGTCGATCCGGAACGGGGCCGAGGTGACGGCAGCACGGCCGTGGGAGGCGCTGTCGCGCTACACCGCGCCGCTGCCGGTGCCCGAGGCGTTCGAGGTCTATCCGAACCGCGACTCGCTGCCCTTCATGGCCGATTACGGCTTTGACCCGGGCTGGCCGGTGGAAACCTTCGTGCGCGGGACCTTGCGGCTTGACGGGTGGGCGGCGGCCTGGGCGGATATCTTTGCCCGGGTCGAGACGCTCGACGCTGCCGGGCTTGCCGCGCTGTCGGATCGGCTATGGGCCGAAAACGCCTATGACCCGGGGGAGCCGGACCGCGTGGTCCTGTGCGTCGGGCTGCGCGCCGGCCCGGCCGACGCGCCGGTCTGGCACAANNTGTGCGGCACGGCCCGGGCTGGCGCTTGCCGCGCAGATGATCCTTGATGGCCGCGTCGGGCCCGGGGTCTCGACCGTTCCGTCCGAGCCGCATCTGGTCGCCGCCTGGATGGAAACGGTGCGCGAACTGGCCCAGCATCTGGAACTGGTCGATCATCGCGGCTGAGCCCCAGCCCGGGCCGTGCCGCACAGGCCGCGGTGAACGGCGGGTCGGGTGCCCGGAACTGCGTGGCAGGGCGGGCGGCGAATAACGCTCATGGTCAGCGACCGCCGGGATAAGCAGAGCTTTGTTGAATGTCGGCCGACAGGCTGGCATGCTGGGCCGGCCTCAACGCCGTGGTGTTTGGGCCCCGCATCGATTGGACCAACTGCCGAGAGCTGATCCAAATGACCAAACATGTCTATGGATGCGCCTGTTGCAGCGCGGATTTCGGAAAGCTGTTTCGCTCGAACGATGCCGTCAGCGCGCTTCGGGAAAAGGCGGCGACAGGCGAAGGCTGGTCGTGCAACTGGGGCTTTGACCTCGGCCGCTTCGGACGGCGCGGCTTTCTGATGGGCGGCGCGGCGACAGCGGGCCTTGCGGCCGTGTTGCCTGCGCAGGCAAGGGCGCAAACCGACACCACGATCGTCTTCACGGGCGGCACTGTCCTGACCGTGGACGATGAGTTTTCAGAAGCAGAAGCGATCGCCATTCGTGGCAACCGCATCCTTTCGGTGGGCACCGACAGCGCGGTCCGCGCGGCAGCCGGTGCCGATGCGCGTGTCGTCGATCTTGCCGGCAAGACCGTCCTGCCGGGTTTCGTCGAGGCGCACACCCATGTCATCGCCGGCTCCGTCGTCGATGCGGTGATGGAGTATGTCGGGATGGCGACCTATGCCACGGTGGCCGAGGTGCTGGACCATATCGCCCGGCGCGCTGCCGAAACGCCCCCAGGGGAATGGCTGGTGTTCCGGAACTTCGATCCGGCGGTGCAGGACGGCCCGGATGAGCTTACATTCGCGGAACTTGACCCGATCTCGACCGATCATCCGATCTTCGTCTTCAACGCGTCGGGGCATCTGGCCTATGCCAACGCGAAGGCGTTCGAGGCCGCCGGCGTTCCTGCCGATGTCGAGAACCCGCCCGGCGCGGAATTCGTCCGCGACGCGGAGGGCAAGCTGACCGGCGTCATGAAGAACAATGTGGCCTTCCTGCAAGTGCTGGGCGCATACCCGGCATTGGCCACAACCGACCCGGTGGAAGCGGTGATCGGCCTGCTGTCGAAATGGAGCCAGCACGGCCTGACAACCGTCAGCGAGTTGAGCCTTGGCGGCCTGTCGCAATCGGCCGCGGATGCGCAGGTGCTGCTTGACGCCGCGGCCTCGGGGCGGCTTGCGGCGCGTATCCGGGCCTATCCCTTCTACACCATCGGCGCCGAGGCATGGGACGCAGCGGGGGTCCGCCCCGGCACCGGAAACGCCATCGGGCGCGTCGCGGGCTACAAGCTGGTGGCGGACGGCTCGAACCAGGGATTCACCGGTCTGCAGCGCGAGCCCTACCTCAATTCCGACAGTTACGGACTGGCCTACACATCCCGCGAGGACCTGATCGACATCGCCGTGGAACGCGCCAGCAGGGGCTGGCCGCTGGCGATCCACGGGAATGGAGACGCCGCCATCGACAACGTTCTCGACGCCTGCGAGGCGGTGCGCGATGCGGGTATCGACATGTCACGGGTCCGGGCGCGGATCGAGCATTGCTCGATCCTGCATGATGAACAGATCGCCCGCATGAAGGACCTCGGCGTTTCGGCCAGCTTTCTGATCGGCCATGTCCATTACTGGGGCGTGGCGATGCGCGACGAGGTCTTCGGCGAGGCAAAGGCGCAACTGCTCGACCGCTGCAGAAGTGTCGAGGACGCCGGTGTCGGCTTTACCCTGCATTCGGACTTCATGGTGACCGACCCCGTGCCGCTGCACATGATCGAGATGGCCGTGACGCGGAAAACATGGAAGGAGCCGGACTACGTCTTGGCGCCCGCGGAACGGATTTCGGTTGAATCCGCGATCCGGGCCATGACCTCGGAGGCCGCGTGGCAACTCTTCTCCGACCATGAGATCGGCAGCCTTGAGCCAGGCAAGTTCGCTGACATGGTGATCCTGGATCGGGACCCGCGCGATGTCCCGCCGGACGAAATCAGGAATATCAGGGTGCTTGAAACCTGGATGGATGGGCGTCAGGTGTTTTCTGCCCGATGATCCGGGGGCTTGCCCACGGCGCGGCGCCATAGGACAGCTGCTTTGGACGCGCGCACGGCGTGGGATGACTTGGCGAACGAGGCCACCACCCCCGCCGCAGAGCACTGCCCCGTCTGTGTGGCCGCGAAGGCAGCCGGGAACGGCATCGGCGCAATGAGCGACATGCATTGCGCTTTGGTATCAGCCCTTCTGGCGCCGCCTACAGGATCCCTTGCTCGGCGTCCTCGACCGACACGCCAAAGGCGTTCAGGCCGTCTTCCAGGTAGTCGGCCAGCAGCGGCTCACCCAGCAGGTAGTCCTCGGTCGGCGTGGTGCGCTCGGCCCGGGCGGTCTCGATCGCCTCTTCGAGCTCGTCCACGCCATAGGTCTCGCGGCCGATCCACATCAGCGCGACAAGGCTTGCCTTTTCGTCGTTGTTCAGCCCGCCGATGAATTCGCGCAACTCGGCCTCGGTCATGTCGGACGGCCGCGCCTCGAGGATCGATTCGGCATCGGCATCATCCGATGGGGTGTCCCACCGGGCGACCTTGCCATCGACCTCGCGCGCGCGCACGATCACCTGCGCGACCTTTTCGGGCGCGATCAGAAGGCGGTATTCGCCGTCGTCGGTCTCTTCATCCTGCATCGGTCAACCTCTTAGACGCCGCCTGACAGGCGCGCAACGGCGATCTCAGCGCCGGCCGAAGATCGGGTAATAGGCCCATGCCGGCAGAAACAGCGAGCCACGAAACAGCCAGGAAAAGACCCGCGGAAAGTTGGTCTGGAAGCGCGCGGCGCGCATCCCCGCCAGCATGTGCCGGGCGGCGTCTTCCGGGGTCATGATGAAGGGCATCGCGAAATCGTTCTTTTCGGTCAGCCGCGTCTTGATGAAACCGGGGTTGATCAGCTGCACCCGCACCCCGCTGCGACGCAGATCGGCCTGCATCGATTCGGCCAGCGACATCAGCCCGGCCTTCGAGGCGCCATAGCCGATCGCACCGGGCAGGCCGCGGAACCCCGACAGCGAGCCGGTGATGACGATATGGCCGCGGTCGCGTTCGACGAAGCGCGGCACCACCTGGCCGAGGACGCGCGCCGCCCCGGTCAGGTTGACGTCGAACATCGTCTCGACCTCGGCGGGGTTCCAGTTCTGTGCCGCCTGCGGCCAGTAGACCCCGGCCAGAAACACGATCCCGTCGATCTCGCCGGCCTCGGCGGCCGCGGCGGCGACCGAGGCGGTGTCGGAAATGTCGACCGGCACCGCCCGGGCCGGGCCGGGCAGGGCGTCGGCCAGGGCCTGCAACCTCTCGGCGCTGCGCGCCGACAGCACCAGCTTGGCGCCGGCAGCGCTCAGCGCCTCGGCCAGCGCCCGGCCCAGCCCCTCGGACGCGCCGACCAGCCAGTATGTCTTGCCACGAAAGCTCATGTCTTGCGGATCGTGGCGACCAGCTCGGCCACCTTGATGCCGAATTTGGTGAACTGGCTGCGGTTCATGATCGTCTCGTTTTCCATCAGATACAGCCAGTCGGTGACATCGAGCACATGGCCGCCGGCGCTTTGCGGCATCCTGATCCGGTACAAGAGCTGCAGCGCCGGACCCGACTGGGTGCCGGTGCCGCTGCCGATCAGATCGTCGGCATCGGCGATCAGCGCGCCCGGTGCGGTGAATTTCAGCCGCCACTCGCGGTCCTGGGTGGAGCCGTTGTCATAGCGGAAATGCTCGGATATGCGGCCGATCTCGCCGTCCCAGCTGCCTTCGAAATCGGCGACGAAGCGCGCGCCCACCCGGCCCGTGGGGCCATAGATCAGCCCCTCGCACAGCATCGGGCCCTTCATGTGCGTCCGAATGTCCAAGCGCGGTCCCAGACCGTCCAGGTCGCGCGGTTGCTGGCTGGCGAATCCCACGATCCGGCGGCCGGCGACCGCGCCGACACCGGCTGCGCCAAGCCCCAGCAAGAACCCCGTTACGGCTCCGGCCATCTATCCCTCCTCCATTTTCAGCGTCACAAGAAGCGCGATCGCGATCAGCTTCAACCCGCAAGGCACGAGCGCGTAAAGAACCGTCAGCATCCACAGCGCCTGGTCCGGGTTGTCGGTGCCGGACTGAAAGCCGCTTGCGGCAAGTGTGGGCAGCAGGATGCCCGCCGCCACGGCAAGCGTGAACTTCGAGACGAAGGCCCACAGCCCGAAAGCCTGCCCGCCGCCGGGTGCGATTTTCGCCAGGCGGCGGGCGAAGAGCGCCGGCAGCAATGTCATGTCGGCGCCGAGCGCCGCGCCCGATGCCGCGCAGATCACGGCAAAGGCGGCGATGTCGCCCGCCCCCAGCGTTGCCGCCCAGCCGAAGGACAGGATCGACAGGACCATGGCGCCGGCCAGCACCGGGCGGATGCCGCGCGCCTCGGCCGCGCGGGCCCACAGCCCCGCGCTGGCCGCCGCGGCGATGAAGAACAGCAGCAGAAGCGGGCCTTCCCAGCCCGGCGCGTCGAGCCGCGATTCGACGAAGAACAGAAACAGGTTCGAGGTGACGGCAAGCGGTGCGGCATTGACCAGCGCGATGATCAGCAGGCGCCGCGCGAACCGGTCGCGCAGCACCGCGCGAAAGCCCGACATCCCGGCGGTCGCCGCGGCGCCGGCCCATTCGCCGCGCATGCCCAGGATCGCGGTCAGCGCCAGAATGGCAAAGCCGGCGGCAAAGCTTGCATAGGGTGGGGCGCCCAGTGCCAGCGCGACGGTGGGAAACATCGCCGCCGTGGAAATACCCAGAAGTGTGCCGGTTTCGCGCCAGGCGGCAACCCGGACATGGCCGTCCGGACCCAGGGTTTCGGCCTTGTGCACGCCTTCGGCGTAGAACGCGATCGACAGAAAGCTGAAGGCGGAAAACAGCAGGGTCAGGGTCAGGGCGAACCACAAGAGCGGCGCGATCGGCGGCGCGATCGCGAACAGCCCCAGCATGGCGGCGCCCAGCAGGGCCGCGCCGATCCCAGCGGCGGTGCCGCGCCGCGCGCCCAGCCGGTCGGCGAGCCAGCCCAGAAGCGGGTCCTGCACCACATCGATCAGCCGCAGCGCGAACAGCACCGCGCCCAGTGCGGCCAGGCTGACGCCATATTCGTCCACATAGACCTTGGGCGCGTGGATATAGATCGGCAGCCCGGCCGCCCCCAGCATGGCGGCAAAGACGGCAAAGCCGGGCAACCCGGCCGAACGGCGCAGCACGGCGACGGTCATCGCGTCACCAGATCGGCGGGCGGTGCCGGCACCGGGTGATAGCGCGCACCCCGGCGCCACAGCTTCAGGGCCTGCCAGTGGATCAGCGCCAGCACCCGGAGCGAGCCGAAGGGCCGCCGGATCGCCGCACCCAGAATGCCGGCATCGGTCAGCGGCGCGCGTCGGCCGACCAGGGTTGCCAGCAGGCCGCCATCCTCCCGGTCATAGTGGATCCAGATGCCGATCCGGTCGTCCCGGATGTCGAAGCGGAACCGATAGCCGCCCGCCACCGGCTGGAACGGCGAGACATGGAACACCTTGCGCGCGGCCAGCGTGTCGGACCGGCCGATCGGGCCCAGATCGTCGCGGTGGCACAGATAGCAATGGCGCTGGCCGAAGGTGTTGTTGACCTCGGCGATCACCAGGCGCAGCGCGCCGCCCGCATCATGGATCAGCCAGAAGCTGACCGGGTTGAAGACATGGCCCCAGACCCGCGGCTGGGCGATCAGCAGGATCGGACCGCCGGCCAGATGCGCCAGCCCCTCGGCGTGCAGCAACGGCCCGACCCAGGCCCGGCCGCGCCCCGCGCCGCGCGCCCCGCCATGGTCGCGGTCGTGCAGGGCAAGCAGATTGAAGCGGTTGCGCGAGAACAGCCGGGGCTTCGCCGCCGGCGCCGGATCAAGGTCGGTGACGACATAGTCGACGCCATAGCGAAAGGCGTTGCGCGGGCCGTCCTTGCGCCCGTGATAGGTGTGGCCGCGCAAATGGTCGAGCGTCATCGCAACACCCGCGACCGGATCGCCGTGGCCACCTCGACCGCCGACCACAACCCGTCCTCGTGGAAGCCGTCGCGCAGCCAGGCGCCGGCGAACCAGGTCCGGTTGTCGCCCTGCATCGCCCAGACCCGGCCCTGCGCGGCCAGCGCCGGGCGGTCATAGACCGGGTGATTCAGCACGGTTTCGTCATGGATGCAGTGCTCGGGGATCGGCGCAAACGGGTTCAGCGTGACGAACAGCGGATCGTCCTTCGGGATCGGTTGCAGCGCGTTCATCCAGTAGGTCATCGGGATGTCGACCTCGGGCCCCTGGCCGGCATCGCGATAGTTCCAGCTGGCCCAGGCCCGCCGGTTGATCGGCATCTGTCCGGGGTCGCAATGCAGCACCACGCGGTTGGGCTGATAGCGGATCGCGCCCAGCGCGGCGGTTTCGGCCGGCGCCGGATCGGCCAGCAGCCGCAGCGCGATATCGGAATGGGTGGCCAGGATCACCTCGTCGAAGGTCTCGACCGGGCCCGTCGCGGGCTTCACGGCAACGCTGTCGGGGTTGCGCCGGATAGCCTGCACCGGGGTGGCGGGGCGCAAGGCGACGCCGCGCGCCGTCAACCATGCCTCGAGCCGGCGAACATATTCGATCGAACCGCCCCGCACGGTGTACCATTGATGCTGGCCGGTCGCGGCCAGCAGCGCATGATTGTCGAAGAACCGGACCAGGGCCTGGGCGGGAAAGTCCAGCATCTGTTGCAGCGGCGTCGACCAGATCGCGCCCGAAAACGGCAGGAAGTAGTAGTCGCGGAACCACCGCCCCAGCCGCAGCGCCTTGAACATGTCGGCGACCGTCATGTCGGGGTCCTGGGCCATCGACCGCGCCATGCGGTTGAACCGCAGAATGTCGCGCAGCATTCCCAGGAAGCCGGGCCGCACCAGGTTGCGCCGTTGCGCAAACAGCCCGTTCAGATCGCGGATCGCGTATTCCAGCCGGCCCTGACCGATCGAGGCGGCAAAGCTCATGTCCGACTTCGCGACCGGCACGTCGAGTTCGCCGAACATCCGGGTCAGGTTCGGATAGTTGGCGTGGTTGAACACGATGAAGCCGGTATCGACCGGCTGGTCGCCACGCCGGCCCGCGATCCGCGTGCGCGCATGCCCGCCCAGTCGCGGCGCGGCCTCGAACAGGGTGACATCGGCACTGCCGGCCAGTTGCCACGCCGCACCCAGGCCGGAAATGCCGCCACCGACGATTGCGATGCGGCGCGGGGGCTGGGCGTTTTCGAAAGGCATGCGGCGGGCTCCGTTGCTGGTTGCATTGGCTACGTGCCGGTTTTTCGGGCGGATCATAATCGCGCGAGTGATCCGGTTTCGGCGCGGCGGCGTATCGGTTGTATGTTGACCGCGGGCGATCGGGTGACGAACACTGTGGCGATGCCGTATCAACCGGTGTCGTGGAGTAACAAGATGAACCTGGCCCCCGCCATGGACAAGAGTGTGAGCGAAGACGAATGGGTATCCTGCCTGTGGCGTATCCGCACAGCGGCCGATCAGGAAGCGTTCGCGCGCCTGTTCCGCCATTTTGCGCCCCGCGTGAAGGCATTTCTGATGCGTGGCGGCGCGGATGCGGCGCTGGCCGAGGAATGCGCGCAGGACGTCATGGCGACGCTGTGGCAAAAAGCCCATCTGTTCGACCCGGAAAAGGCTTCGGCAGCGACGTGGATCTTCACGATCGCGCGAAACCGCAGGATCGACGCCGCACGCCGGTCGAAACGGCCGGAGCCCGAGGATCTGCCCTGGGGGCCCGAGCCCGAGCCCGATGCAGCCGACGCGATCGGTCTGCAGCAGGAAAGTGCGCGCCTGGTGAAGGCCCTGGCCGAACTGCCCGAGGCGCAGCGCCACCTGATCGAGCGATGCTATTTTGGCGACATGTCGCATCGCGAGATCGCAGCCGAAACGGGTCTGCCCCTGGGCACGATCAAATCGCGAATAAGGTTGGCGCTGGAACGATTGCGCCATGAGATGAAGTGAGTGGACCGATGACAACGATAAAGCATCATATCAGCGACGAAATCCTGACCGGTTACGCGGCGGGCGTGCTGCCCGAGGCGTTCGACCTCGCTGTCGCCACGCACCTCTCTCTGTGTGACGAATGCCGGGCCCGGGCGATGGCGCTGGAGGCCGTTGGCGGCGCCGTGCTGGAGGAAACCGAAACGGCCGAGATGGCGCCGGGTGCGCTCGACGCGGTGCTGGCGCGTGTGGCTGGCACCGCCCCCGAGGCACCGCCGGCCGCGCAGCCCGGCACGGTGCGGCGCAAGGACAGCGTGCTGCCGATGCCGCTTGCGGAGTATGCCGGCGGCAGTCTCGACAAGGTCGCCTGGCGGTCGGTCGGCGGCGGCGTGATGCAGGCGGTGGTGGCGCGCGGCGACGATGGCGCCACGGCGCGGCTCCTGTACATCCCCGGCGGGACCGAGGTGCCGGACCATTCCCACCACGGGCTGGAGATGACGCTGGTGCTCGATGGGGCGTTCTGCGACCGCGGCCAGCGCTATGGCCGGGGTGACGTGCAGATTGCCGACGAAACCGTCGATCATACCCCGGTCGCCGAGCCGGGCGCGGCCTGCATCTGTCTTGCCGTGACCGAGGGTCGTCTGAAGTTCAGCGGTCTCCTGCCGCGGCTCGCCCAGCCCTTCCTGCGCATCTGACATGGCGGCGCGATGAGGATGCCTCATCGCGCCGGCCCTCCCCGCGCGGCATTTCGACTGGCGTGGGCGCGCCCGCCCCGCCTATACTCTGGCCGCGTCGGCGACCGGAGGCGGCCATGGGCGAAAGCATCATCGCACGTTGCGAGGCCAAGGGGCTGCGCCTGACGGCGCCGCGCAAGACCATCGCCGCGGTGATCGAAGAGGCCGACGACCACCCCGATGTCGAGGAACTGCACGCCCGCGCATCGGCGCGCGACGCGGGCATCTCGCTGGCCACGGTCTATCGCACCGTCAAGCTGTTCGAAGAGGTCGGCATCCTCGACCGGGTCGATTTCGGTGACGGCCGCGCGCGGTACGAAGACGCCGAGCGCGAGCATCACGATCACCTGATCGACATCGCCACCGGCGAGGTCATCGAATTCGTCGATCCCGAGCTTGAGGCGCTGCAGGAGCGGATCGCGGAACGCCTGGGCTTTCGCCTCAAGGGTCATCGGATGGAGTTGTATGGCGTCCGGCGCGACCGCAAGGCGGCGCGGGGCTAGCCGGTGCAGGGCCGCTGGACCCTTTCGGTCGGCGACGGGCGCGGCGGCGCCACCGAGCCGGTGGCCGAATGGGACGGCACGCTGCCGTTTTCCTGGCGCGTGCTTGCCTCGGGCCGATGCCGGGTGGTCGGCCCCGGCGTGGTCGGGCATTTGCGCACCGGCCTGGCCCGCTTTGGCAAGCTCGAGGCGCTGATCGGTTTTGCGGTCGGCGATGTCGAACCCGATCTGGCGGCGGCGATGCGGCGCGAGGCCACCGCGCTCAACCGCTTGCAGGGTCTCGTCGTGATGCTGCAGGCGACCGGCCCCGCCGCGCCGCCGCTGGCCGATCTGCGGCGCCTTTGCACCGCATCGGGCCGCGCCGTGAACAGCCTGCGCCGCGACACCCTGTTCGGCCCAAGGCGCCTGGTCAATGCGGCCCGGGCCGGCCGCGGGCCGCTCGCGCCGCTCGCCGGCCTGCGGCTTGACGCCGACCATGACGCGCCGGGCACGGCGTTGCCGCTCGGCCTTGTCTTTGCCGACGCCCTGGCATCAAAGGGCTGAGGCCGGACGCACCGCCCCGGCCCGCGGCAAGGAAACAGCGAATGGAAAATCTGCGCGGCGCCGCGCTGATGACCGGCGCCATGGGCGCCTTTGCGCTGGAAGACATGTTCATCAAGCTCCTGGCGCGCGATCTGCCGGTGGGCCAGATCCTGATGCTGCTGGGCGCCGCCGGGGCGGCCGTGTTCGCGCTGATCGCTGCGGCACGGGGCGAAGCCGTGCTGTCCCGCGATGCCTTCGCCCGGCCGGTGCTGTGGCGCAATGCCGGCGAGATCATCGGCACCACGGGCTTTGTCACAGCGCTGTCGCTGACGCCGCTCGTGAGCGCCTCGGCGATCCTGCAGGCGCTGCCGCTGGCGGTGACGCTGGGCGCCGCGCTGTTTCTGGGCGCGCGGGTCGGCTGGCGGCGCTGGTCGGCGATCCTGGCCGGGATGGCGGGGGTGCTGATGATCCTGCGCCCGGGCTTCGACGCGTTCGAGCCGGCATCGCTGTTTGCCGTTCTGGGCGTGGTCGGCCTGGCGCTGCGCGACCTTGCCACACGGGTCGTGGCGCCCCGCATCTCGAGCTTTCAGCTGTCGGCCTACGGGTTCGCGATGCTGGTGCCGCTGGGCCTGGCGATGCTTGCCCTGGGCGCTGGACCGGTGCCGCTGGCGGCGGGCGACCTCGGTCTGCTTGCAGCGCTCGTGGTGCTGGGGGTCGTCGGATACTACCTGGTGACCGCGGCGATGCGGGTGGGCGAAATCGCCTTTGTCACGCCGTTTCGCTACAGCCGGATGCTGTTCGCGCTGGCTGTCGGCGTGACGGTGTTCGGCGAGCGGCCGGATGGCTGGACCCTGGCCGGCGCGGCGCTGATCGTCGCCTCGGGGATCTACGCGCTGTTGCGGGAACGCGCGCTGTCCGGTTCGGGCGGCGCATAATGCCAACGGTCATTCTCAATGACC
>DNSZ01000074.1 GCA_003500165.1 Paracoccaceae bacterium
CGACGCGATCCGGCACGGCATCTATCGCGACTTTCCGCTGCGCCGGCGCAGCCCGGCCGGCCAGACCGTGCAAACCGGGCTCACCGTCCTTGCCGTGCAGCGCAATGGCGCGGACGCGCCGCATCTGCTGTCGGAGGACGGCGCTGTGGCCCGGTTGCGCATCGGCGCGGCGAACCGGCTGCTGCCGGTCCCGTCCGAGCAGACCTATCGGATCGTCTACCGCGCCACCGGGCATCTCGATGTCGGCCTCGACCAGGACCGCCTGCTGTGGACCGCCATCGGGGCGGACTGGGATTTCCCGGTCGCCGCCGCAAGCGTCGAGATCCGCGTGCCCGAGGGCGTGCCCATCCTCAACCCGCAGGCCTATACCGTCGGGCGGTTTCGCCGCGCCGGCGACGGGATCGAAACCGCCGCGGCACCGGGGGAGTTTCGCGCCACGGTCACCCGGGCGCTGCCGCCGGGCCCGCGCCTTGCGCTCGACATCGGCTGGCCGGCCAATGCGATCGCATTCGCCCCGGCGCCGCTGGCGCCCGATGCGCGACGCGCCTGGCAGATGAGCCCGGCGCTTGCCGCCGCCGCGGCCAGCCTGGCGGGCATCGCGGCGCTGTTTCTGGTCTGGCTGGCGGTAGGGCGCGATCGCACGCGCGGCACCATCTATCCGCAATTCGATCCGCCGCGCAGCCTCAGCCCGGCGGCGCTGCGTTTCGTTCAGCGGCAGGGTTTCGACGAGACCTGCCTGACGGCGGCGATCCTGTCGATGGCGGTAAAGGGGCGATCCGGATCGCGCTCGACAAAGGCGGCACGGAATGGGGCGTGCCGGTCTATTCGCTGTCGCCCCTGGGCGCCGAAGGCAAGCAGCTCAGCGCGGGCGAGCAGGCGGTCTACGCGGCGCTCCTGGCTGGGGAGCGCGGCCTCGACCTGTCGCCCGACGCGACCACCGCGGTTTATGTCTGCCATGCCCAGGAAGAGCTGCGGCGCGCGCTGGAACACGAGCATCGCGGCGCGGCGTTTCGTGCCAATCGCGGCGGGCTGATCGCCGCCATCGCCGCCGGGGCGGTGGCGGCTGCCATCCTGATCGGGTATTTCGCCGGCGGCTGGCTGGCGTGCGCCGTCTGGGGGGGCGCGGCGCTTTTGGCCTGGCGGATCGGCCGGACAGCTTCTGCCTGGGCCACCGCCTGGCCGGGTTGGCTCGCCATAGGGCTGACAGCCCTGCAAATTGCCCTGTCGGCAGTGGCTGTGGCGATCCTGCTGCTGCTGACCTTCGTTCTTGCGGCCCTTGTCCCTTCCCTGATCGACCTCCTTCACGATCCCGCGCTGCCCGGCATCGCCGGGGCGGGTGCGGTCTATGGGCTGGCGACCCTTCTGTTCGGCCGGATCATGGCGGCGCCGGCCCGTGCCGGTCAGCGCCTGCGCGACCGGATCGAGGGATTTCGCATCTACATGAAGGCGGCCGAAGAACGGCCGCTCAATGCGCGTACCCCGCCCGACCGTACGCCCGAGCGCTTCGAGCGGCTCTTGCCCTGTGCGGTCGCGCCGGGGCTGACCCAGAACTCGGCCGCCCGATTCGACGATGTGCTGGCGGTTGCCCCGGTGTCGCATTTCGCGTGGCTCGACCTGCCGGGCGGGTTCGACCTGGGCGATCTGTTCGGTCCCCGTGGCCTGGGCCGCGGTTCTTTCTTCGATGCCCTGACAGGCATCGACGGCCTGTTCCGGAGCGAGGGTTCCAGCATTGGCGGCATCGGCGGTGGCATCGGCGGCGGGTTTGGTGGCTTTGGCGGCGGTGGCCTCGGCGGCGGGGGCGGCTGGTAGCGGCGCCTTGCACGCCCCGACGCCCCCCCATAGAAGCCCGTCACCACCATGCGGGAGCGCAGGCATGACCGCCAGAAAATCCGGTCCGAACTTCCTTGTCTGGGTGCTGATGGCGATGCTGCTGGTCGGCCTTGCGGGCTTTGGCATCGGCAATTTCGGCGGCGCCACCCGCAACATCGGCACCGTCGGCACGGTCGAGATCACCGTCGACGACTATGCCGAGGCATTCGACCGGGCGCGCCGCCGCGTGACCGAGGCGACGGGCGAGCCGCTCAGCGTTGCCGAAGCGCTGGCGCAGGAGATCGATGCGCTGGCGCTCGCGGATGTGGTCTCGGCCGCCGCGCTCGACAACGAGGCGGCGCGGATCGGGCTGTCGGTGGGCGATGGCGCCCTGCAGGCCGAGCTGCGCGCCGTGCCCGCCTTTGCCGGGCCGGACGGGACGTTCGACCGCGATGCCTATCGTCTGTGGCTCGACAATCGCGGCATGACCGCCGCCGCGCTGGAGGCCGGGTTGCGCGCCGACATCGCGCGCGCGCTGCTGGTCGGCGCGGTCGCGGGCACGGAACCCCGCCCGGCCTATGTCGCGCTGCTGCGCGAGGTCATCGGCGAAAGGCGGGATTTCATCTGGGCGCCGGTCACCGTCGAACAGCTGGCCGAACCGGTGCCCGAGCCGACCGAGGCCCAGATCGCGGCCTACTACGACGCCCACCCAGAGGATTTCACGGCGCCCGAACGTCGCCAGATCACCTTTGCCGCGCTGACCCCGGCGATGATGGTCGACAGTCTGACGCCCGACGAGGCCGCGCTGCGCACCGCCTATGACGCGCGCGCCGAGATCTACAACATCCCCGAACGCCGGCTGGTCGAGCGGCTGGTGTTCGACAGCATGGATGCCGCCCTTGCCGCGCGCGCCGCGCTCGATGCCGGCGAAACCGACCTTGCCGCGCTGGCCGCCGAACGCGACCTGACGCTGGCCGATGTCGATCTGGGCGATGTGCGCCGCAGCGACCTGTCATCGGCGGCGGCCGCGGCGGTGTTCGCGATCGCCGAACCGGGCATCGTCGGTCCCGTCGACTCCGCGCTCGGCCCGGCGCTGTTTCGCGTCAATGCGATCCTGGCGCCGCAGGTCACCCCGTTCGAGGCGGTGCGCGAAGACCTCCTGGCCGAGGTGATGGCCGACGACGCGCTGCGCGAAATCGCGATGCGGCGCGAGGCGATCGCCGATATCATCGCCGGTGGCGCGACGCTGGAGGACTTGGCCACGGAAACCGCGATGGCGCTTGGAACGGCCGAACTCCCCGGCGATCCGCTGGTCGCGCCGCTGAACGATCCCGCCTTTCAAGAGGCCGTTGCCAACTCCGCGCCGGGCGACTTTCCCGTTCTGGCCGAACTCGACGATGGCGGCCTGTTCGCGCTTCGGGTCGATGCCGTCGTGCCGCCCGCGCTGATGCCGCTCGACACGGTGCGCGCGGCGGCGACCGCCGGCTGGCGGGAGGAGGAACCCCGCCAGCGTCTCGCCGCGCTGGGTGCGCAACTGCTGGCCCGGCTCGAAGCCGGGGAAAGCTTTACCGCGCTCGGCCTTGAACCGCGCGACGAACGCGGCCGCGCCCGCGGCGACCGGATCGAGGGCGCGCCGCTCGGGCTCCTCGCTTCGGTCTTCGCGCTTGCCCCGGGCGGCGACGCGCTTGTCGAAGGCGACCCGCCCGCCCTGGTCCGGCTGACCGCCATCCTGCCCCCCGACCCCGACGACCCGGCGCTCAACGGCATCGTCGAGGCGCTTGGCCTGGCGGCGGCGCAGGGCCGCGCGGACGACATCGCCCGGCTTTACGCCGAGGCGATGCAGCTTCAGGCGGAAACGCGGATCGACCCGCAGGTGGTCG
>DNSZ01000325.1 GCA_003500165.1 Paracoccaceae bacterium
GCGTCCGGGCGGCCTGGTAGACACCTGGGACCAGGGCGCACAACCGGTGCGGTGGGTGACCAGCACCCCGCGGTCGCTGGCGGACCTGGTGACGAACCCGAAATGGCGGCCGGTGCGCATCCCGGCCGGTGCGCTGGGGCACAAGCAACCGGCGACGGACCTTTATGTCTCGCGCCAGCACCGGATGCTGATCAACGGGGAAAAGGCCATGCGCCGCTATGGCTGCGCCCGCAAATTTTTGCCCGCAAAGGATTTGATCGGCTGGCGGGGGATCGAATTGTGCCCGCCCAAAGCGGTGACCTATCACCACATCGCGCTCGATCCTTATGCCATGCTGGTCGCCAATGGCACCCCGGCCGAAAGCTTCTGGCCCGGGCCCGAGGCGCTGAAGACGCTCGGCGCGGACGAACGCGCCTGCCTGGCCGCGGCCTGCCCGGGGCCGATGACGACCGCCGCCGCGTATTGCGCGGGGCCGGTGATGACCGCCGCTGCGGCCTGGTTTCGACCGGCTTCGCGAAATCTGGCCAGCCCCCGCGGTCGGTCCGGATAGCGCGGTTTGATGTCGCCAAGGTGGGTCACGGAAGCGGCCCGCCTGAATGCGGTTTTCGGGCTGGGCGTTGCCGGCCGTCCGGGCTGGCGGAAATGCAACGCCGAACCGGACGGGAAGCGCGGCATGGATGCCGAAGCTTCGGTCATGGCCTGGGCCCCTCTTCCTGCGCGCCTGGCCGCTCCGGGCGGCGCCGACCCTCCCCCCATTGACCACTGCACCCTGCGGCTGCGCGCGGGGAACCGCAATCGCGCCCACTTCCGCTTCGGTGGCCAGAACCGCAAGGGGGCGACGCTGCGCACCCGCTTCGACAGCCAGATCGAATATGGGCGCAGCGGCGACTGGGCCGACCCGATCAACTTGAAGTTGATCGCGCTGGACCTGCAGCCGGGATGACCAGTTGCCTTGAAACCCGCCTTGAACCCGCCTTCAAACGAGCTCGGATCCGGGGCGGTTGATAGACCGCGGGCGCCGGGTTTTTGCAAGTTTGCATCGAAAGTGTCGCAAACTCGGTTCGAAGCCACATCGAAGCCACAACGGACGGCTCTGATCAACGCATCCGAAAAAGACACTTTACATACAAATCGGATGCGGACACCATATCTGGTAAGGCGCTGCCGCTCAGCCGACAACGTCTTGGATCATAGCCCAGCCCGTAGTGGGCGCATCCCGATACGGGCCATAACAGCAGAGGCCGCCATGCCGATCCTCGAGCAGTATCCCCACACCGACGACATTCACCCGATCGACATCGTCGAGACCCTGGCCGAGCACAACGACTGGGATTTCGACCGCATCGGCCACGACCAGATCGCCATGGCCATGGAGGGCAGCTGGCGGACCTATTCGCTGACGCTGGCCTGGGCGCCCGCCGACGAGACGCTGCGGCTGATCTGCACCTTCGAGATGGAGCCGCCCGAAGCGGCGCTGCCAGGGCTTTACGAGGCGCTGAACCGGGCCAACGATCTGTGCTGGGCGGGCGCCTTCAGCTTCTGGCAGGAACAGAAGCTGATGGTCTATCGTTACGGGCTGGTGCTGGCCGGCGGGGCAAGCGCGGGGCCCGAGCAGATCGACCGGATGCTGATGGCCGCGGTACTGAACTGCGAACGGTTCTACCCGGCGTTCCAGCTTGTCTCCTGGGCCGGGCGGGCGCCCGCCGAGGCGATGGATGTCGCCATTGCCGAGGCCTATGGCCGCGCCTAGGGTTGCGCCGGTCCGACAAGGGAGCCGGCGATGCCGTTTGACGCGATGAATCGCCGCGGCCTGGTGCTGCTGGGCTGCGGCAAGATGGGGCAGGCGCTGCTCGACGGTTGGCTGGCCGGCGGGCTGGCACCGGCGGCTGTCAGCGTCCTCGATCCGGCCCCGTCGGAACGGTTGCAGGAACTGGCCGCACAGGGCCTGCGGTTGAACGGCGATCTGCCGGCGGCCCCGGCCGCCTGCCTGCTGGCGGTGAAGCCCCAGCAAATGGCCGATGCGCTGCCCCGGGTCGCCCAGCTGGCGGGGGGCGACACGGTTTTCGTCTCGATCGCGGCGGGGACCACGCTGGCGGCGCTGGAGGCCGGGCTGGGCGCGCCGGCGCCCATCATCCGCGCGATGCCCAACACCCCGGCCGCGATCGGCCGCGGGATCACTGCGCTGGTCGGCAATGCCCGCGCCGACGGTGCGGCGCTGGCGCTGGCCGAAACGCTGATGGCGGCCGTCGGACAGACGGTGCGGCTCGATGGCGAGGCGCAGATGGACGCGGTCACCGCGCTCTCAGGCTCGGGGCCGGGCTATGTGTTCCAGATGATCGAGGCGCTGGCCGAAGCGGGCGCGGCCGAGGGGCTGCCGCCGGACCTGGCGATGCGTCTGGCGATTGCCACCGTCGCCGGGGCGGGCGCGCTGGCCGAGGCGTCGGATGCCACCCCTGCGGCCCTGCGCGAGGCCGTCACCAGCCCGGGCGGGACGACCCAGGCGGGGCTTGCCGTGCTGCGGGAAACCGGCGGCCTGCCCGATCTGATGCGCCGGGCGGTTGCCGCGGCGGCCGGACGGTCGCGCGAATTGCGGGGCGATGCATGACCGCCGAGGCCAGCTTTGACGATTTCCTGAAGATCGACATCCGCGCCGGCCGGGTGGTCCGGGCCGAACCCTTCCCCGAGGCGCGCAAACCGTCGATCAAGCTGTGGATCGATTTCGGGCCCGAAATCGGCGAAAGGCAAAGCGCCGCCCAGATCACCGTGCACTACACCCCCAGGGGGCTGATCGGCCGGCAGGTGCTGGCGGTGGTGAACTTTCCGCCCCGCCGCATCGCCGGTTTCAAATCCGAGGTTCTGGTGCTGGGCGTGTCCGACACCCAGGACGCGGTGGTGCTGATCGCCCCCGATCGCCCCGTACCCCAAGGAGGGAGGCTGCATTGACCAAGCTGTTGATCACCCGAAGGCTGCCCGAAGCCAATCTGGAAACCGCCCAGGCCGAGTTCGACGTCACCCTGCGCTATGCCGAGGCGCCGCTGACCCCCGAAGAGGCGCGCGCCGCACTGGCCGAATACGACGCGATCCTGCCCACGCTGGGCGATGCGTTCACGGCCGCGGCATTCGCCGACCCGGACCCGCGCTGCCGGATCGTCGCCAATTTCGGGGTCGGCTACAACCATATCGACGTGGCGGCGGCAAAGGCGCGCGGCATCACCGTCACCAACACCCCGGGCGCGGTGACCGATGCCACCGCCGACATCGCGCTGACCCTGATCCTGATGACCGCGCGTCGCGCCGGCGAAGGCGAAAGGCTGGTCCGCGCCGGCGGCTGGCGCGGCTGGCAGCCGACCCAGATGCTGGGCATGCATGTCACCGGCAAGACGCTTGGCGTGATCGGCATGGGCCGGATCGGCCAGGCCATCGCCCGGCGCTGCCATGCCGGCTTTGGCATGGATGTGGTGTTTCACAACCGCTCGACCCTGCCCGAGCTTTCGGTCGCGGCGCGCCAGCTCGATTCGGCCCGGGCGGTCGCTGCGGCCGCCGACATTCTGGTGGTCGCGGTGCCCGGCGGGGCCGAAACCCACCATCTGGTCGGCCAGGACGTGTTCGAGGCGATGCCGCCGCATGCGATCTTCGTCAACATCGCGCGCGGCGATGTGGTCGACGAGGCGGCGCTGATCGCGGCGCTGGCGGCGGGTCGGATCGCCGGCGCGGGGCTTGATGTCTATGAGTTCGAGCCGAAGGTGCCCCGCGCCCTGACAGAGATGGAAAACGTCACGCTGCTGCCGCATCTGGGCACCGCGGCGCTGGAGGTGCGCGAGGCGATGGGGCAGCTGGCGCTCGACAACCTTTTCGCCTTCTTCAACGGCGATCCGGTGCCCAACCCGGTGTGACAGTCCGGCGCGGGGCGCGATTGCCCTCTGGAAAATCCCGCCCGCTCCGGCGCAGTCTGGGGGTGACGGAATTCGGCGGAGAACGGGCATGAGCGGCGCGAAAACGAAAATCGGGGTGATCGGCGGCAGCGGCGTCTACGAGATCGGCGGGCTGGAAGGCGCCGAATGGGTCACGGTGGACAGCCCCTGGGGCACGCCATCGGATCAGATCCTCACCGGCACGCTGAATGGGGTCGGCATGGCGTTTCTGCCGCGCCACGGGCGGGGCCATGTGCATTCCCCCAGCACCGTGCCCTATCGCGCCAATATCGACGCGCTGAAACGGCTGGGTGCCACGGATGTCATCTCGGTCTCGGCCTGCGGCTCGTTCCGCGAGGCAATGGCGCCGGGCGATTTCGTGATCGTCGACCAGTTCATCGACCGCACCTTTGCGCGCGAGAAGAGCTTCTTCGGCACCGGCTGCGTCGCGCATGTGTCGGTCGCCCATCCGGTGTGCCCGCGGCTGGGCGATGCCTGCGAGGCAGCGGCCCGCGCCGAAGGGATCACCGTGCATAGGGGCGGCACCTATCTGGCGATGGAGGGGCCGCAATTCTCGTCGCTGGCCGAATCGAAGCTCTATCGCGATGTCTGGGGCTGCCATGTGATCGGCATGACCAACATGCCCGAGGCCAAACTCGCCCGCGAGGCCGAATTGTGCTATGCCTCGGTCGCCATGGTCACCGATTATGACAGCTGGCACCCCGACCATGGCGCGGTCGATATCGCCGAGATCGTCGCGACCCTTGGCGCCAATGCCGACAAGGCGCGTGCGCTGGTCGCCCGGCTGCCCGGGCTTCTGGGCGCTGACCGCGCGCCTTGCCCCGCCGGCTGCGACCGGGCGCTTGACTTCGCGATCCTGACCGCGCCCGAAAAGCGCGACCCGGCGCTTCTGGCCAGGCTCGACGCGGTGGCCGGCCGGGTGCTGGCACCTAACGGCTGAACGGGGCGTCTGGTGGATATCGAACTCTGGCTTGCCTTCGTTGCCGCGTCCACGGTGCTGTTGCTGATCCCGGGGCCGACGATCCTGCTGGTGCTGAGTTACGCCTTGTCGAAGGGCCGCAGCGTGGCCACCGCCTCGGCGCTGGGGGTCGCCACCGGCGATTTCATCGCGATGAGCCTGTCGCTTGCCGGGCTCGGCGCCCTCGTCGCCGCCTCGGCCACGCTGTTCGTCGCGCTGAAATGGGTCGGCGCGGCCTATCTGATCTGGCTGGGCGTCCGGCTGATCCGCTCGGCCCCGCGCCATGGCCTTGCGGTGCCGCGGATGGAGGTCTCGGCGCGGGGCGTGTTCGGCCATATGGCCACGGTCACCGCACTCAACCCCAAATCGATCGCCTTCTTCGTCGCCTTCGTGCCGCAATTCATCCGCCCCGATGCGCCGCTGCTGCCGCAATTCGCCGTGCTCGTCGCGACATTCGTGGGGCTCGCGACACTCAACGCGCTGGCCTATGCGCTGGCCGCCGACCGGTTGCGCGGCTGGATCGCGCGGCCTGCGATCATCGCCTGGCTGACCCGGGCGGGCGGCGCGACGCTGATCGCCATGGGCGTGCTGACCGCCAGCCTGCGCCGCGCGGCATGACCGATCCCGGCACAAGCCCCTTGCCGATTCCGGGCGCTGGTGGACCCATGGGCCGGCGCATCGCCTTGCGCCGCATCGGCAGGCTTCTGGCCGTGCTCGCGGTCCTTGGTATCGGCGCGGCCGCGGCGCTGGCNNCCGATGGCCCTATGAAAGGGCGCTCGGGATCACCGTGGGCATCACCCGTATCGACGACACGATCGGCCAGGAACGCGCCGCGGGCGCGCAGGCGGCGCTTGTCCATGCCATCGACCAGATCAACCGATCCGGCGCCCGGGTGTGGCTTCGCAACACAGCCGACCGGCCCGATATTCAGGTCCTGCTGCTCGATATCCCAAAGCGATCGGTGCTGTCGGGCACCGGGGTCGATGGTCTTGACGGCAACCGGATCGACGCGGCCCATGTCCATGTCTGGTGGAACGGGCGGCGCGAGATCACCCGCGGCGCCATCGTCATCAGCAACGGCGTCGCCCGGAACGAGATGATGTCGACGATGCTGGAGGAGGTGTATCAGGCGCTCGGCCTGATGACGGATATCGATCACCCCTATTACTCGCGGACCAGCATCGTGGCCCAGGTCGGCACGACGCAAACGACGCCGGGTCGGCAGGATCTGATGGCGCTGCGGCGGCATTATCCATGACAGGGATCGGCACACAGGCCCCTGGTCGTCGCATCCTGATCCTGGGCGCCGACGGGTTCATCGGCCGGCACATCGCCTTTCACCTGCGCGACCGGGGCCATCCGGTGATCGCCGCGGCCCGGCGCACCGGGCGGCTGGCGGGGATGGGGTTTCAGACCGTCGCCGCCGATCTGACCCGCCCCGAAACCCATGACCCGGCCTTCTGGCGGCCGCATCTGGCAGGCGGCACCGGCATTGTCATCGCGGCGGGTCTGCTGACCGGGTCCGAGGCGGCGTTCGAGGACGTCCATATCGCCGCCCCGCGCGCGCTGCTGGCGGCGCGCGAGGCAGGCGCGCCGGCGGTGCTGATCTCGGCGATCGGGCTGAACGGGCAAACGGCCTTTGCCCGCTGGCGCCGCAGCGCCGAAAAGATGGCGATGGCCGAGGGCGCCACGATCCTGCGCCCGGGCCTGGTGGTCGCCGACACCTCCTATGGCGGGTCGTCGCTGTTGCGGGCGCTTGCCGCGATGCCCTTCGCGGTTCCCGTGGTC
>DNSZ01000013.1 GCA_003500165.1 Paracoccaceae bacterium
ATGTGAGGAAGGCATGAGCCGAATGGACAACTGATCGACCGGATCGGGGCAGGGAAAACCAGCGAGACGCGCAGGGCTTCGAGCCCGGTGAGAAGTCTTGGACCCGGCCCGCGAACCACCATCCCGGCCCGCGGCGCATGTAAAGAGCCGCAATCAGAGGCCTGACACAAGCGCGCACTCGATCACACGTTCAGGAGGTTCACGATGTCCTTGCATTCCGCGCGGCATCCACACAAGCGTGTGGGCGTGCCGATCCCAAAAAGGTCGGCATGTCGGCGCGCTTCTTATTCTCGGAGCGTCCAGGAAAGGACAATCCCAATGACTCCCGAACAGACCAAGACTGCCGAGAAGATGACCTCCGTGAAGGCCGCATGGGACAAGGCGCCCGCTGGTCCGAAGAAGGATGCGGCGCTGAAGCACTACCAGGCAGCCGAGAAGGCGCACACGGCGAAGAACGACGCCGAGACCAACAAGGAACTCGACGCGGCGGCCCACGCCCTCGCCTGACCTTCGGCGTCTGACCTGATCACCGGGGCCGCCTGCCAAACACGGGAGGGCGGCCCTTTCATTTCACGAGCGGTCCGGTCTGGTCCAGATAGGCCGGATCGAACTCGGCAAGGTCCACCAGCCCGCCATAGTCGTGAAACGTCACAAGTCCGTCCCGAAAGGTCACCAGTCCACTCTCGCGAAGCTGGCGCAACACGCGGTTTACATGGACCGCGCTCAACCCCAGCGTATCGGCGAGGTGATACTGCGTCAGCGGGCAGTCGTAGCCGTCCTTGCTGCCCATCCCCACCAACGCCAGCCTCGATCCCAGCTCCAGCAGGAAATGCGCCATGCGCGCGTCCGCATCGCGTCGACCGATCCCGACGAGATGCTCCACGACCATCGCCTCGTCCCTTGACGCCGCCCAGAGTATGGCGGTCGCCAAGCGTGGGGTCTGCGCGAACGCATCGAGAAGATCGCTCGTCAGCACTTCGGCAGCCTCGATATCGACAATGGGTTCGAAGCTGTGGTCCGACGTGCGCAACAAAACGCTGCGCAATCCCAGAAAGTCCCCGGGCACCTGAAAATCCACGATCTGCCGGGTCCCGTCGGCCTGCAGCTTGTAGGAACAAACCCAACCAGCCGACAGAATGTAAGCCGCCTGGGCCGACTGGCCCTGATGCACCATATCGCGCCCCGCCACGAAGGACCGGCGACGCTGGTGCAGTCGTTCAAGCACGGCCAGTTCGACCTCCGACAGGGCGACGAAGGCCGAGAGCTTCCGGGTCAGGGGGCTGAGTTCTACTGATTTCATGGGGCCTCCGGGCGTGTCGTGACCCAAGAGCGGAAATCGGCCGGGACACTGCTCTGGATCAGTCCAGCATAAGGCAATTCCTGCGAGAAGTACGGATGTATCTGAACCTCATCTTTCCCGGTTCACGATGCCAAGGAAGGAAACCCGGATGTCGACCGCAAGCGAACATGCAGGCCAGGCTGCCCTTTCGATCTGTGAGGCGCTGCTGCTTGCCATGAACGATCGCGGAGTGCTGCCGGAGCACGAGATCGTGGGGGTTCTTCGCGACGCCGCAGCGACCCATGAGAACGCGGTCGGCACCGACCATGAGACGGAAAACCACCGAGCTGTCGCGGACCTGATCAACGCGATCATCGCCGGCGGTAATTCAGTTCGACGCTTGTGAAGTCGAGCTTCGTCGAACTGCGGGAGCAGTTATGGATATCAATTGATTGGAAACCAAAAGATATTCTTTGAGACGCTATTGCAGAACCCCTGCTGAGCCATCATTTAAATGGCATTGGCACTCCGGTATGGCGAGTGCCAAAGCACATCCGAACATCGCCATGCTCCCTTGGACATCCGAAGAAGGAGCACTTACGTGTCGTTCACTCCACTCCACGACCGGGTTCTCGTCCGCCGCATCGAAGGTGACGCGAAGACCTCAGGTGGGCTCATCATCCCTGACACCGCAAAAGAGAAGCCGCAGGAGGGTGAGATCGTCGCGGTCGGCGCTGGCGCCAAGGACGAGGATGGCGAGCGCATCGCCATGGACGTCAAGGCTGGCGACCGGATCCTGTTCGGGAAATGGTCGGGCACCGAAATCAAGCTCGACGGCGAAGACCTCATGATCATGAAGGAGAGCGACATTCTCGGCGTCATGGCCTGACCCCGACAGCGACGCCGAAATTTCACTCTCAGGAGCACCCAATCATGTCCGCCAAAGACGTCAGATTCAGTACCGATGCGCGCGACCGCATGCTGAAAGGCATCAACACGCTGGCCAACGCCGTGAAGATCACCCTTGGTCCCAAGGGTCGAAACGTCATCATCGACAGATCCTGGGGGTCGCCGCGCATCACCAAGGACGGCGTGACCGTCGCCAAGGAAATCGAGCTGTCGGACCATTTCGAGAATATGGGCGCGCAGATGGTCAAGGAGGTCGCGCAGCGCACCAATGACGAGGCGGGCGACGGCACCACGACCGCGACCGTTCTCGCCCATGCGATTGTCCGGGAGGGCATGAAGTCGGTCGCCGCCGGCATAAACCCGATGGATCTCAAGCGCGGGATCGACAAGGCCGTCGCCGCGGTCGTGGCCGAAATCAAGACCATGTCCCGACCGGTTGGCGACAGCGACGAGATCGCGAAGGTCGGCGCCATTTCCGCCAACGGAGAGGTCGCCATCGGCCGCCAGATCGCAGATGCGATGGCCAAGGTTGGCAACGAAGGCGTGATCACCGTCGAGGAAAACAAGGGGCTGGAGACCGAAACCGAAGTGGTCGAGGGCATGCAGTTCGACCGCGGCTATTTGAGCCCCTACTTCATCACGAACGCTCAGAAGATGGTCGTCGAGCTGGATGACTGCGTCATCCTGCTGCACGAGAAGAAACTGACCTCGTTGGCATCTATGGTACCGCTGCTGGAGGCTGTGATTCAGGCCGAAAAGCAACTGCTGATCGTGGCCGAGGATATCGAGGGCGAGGCGCTGGCGACGCTGGTCGTCAACAAGCTGCGCGGCGGGCTGAAGGTCGCGGCCGTCAAGGCGCCCGGCTTCGGAGACCGCCGCAAGGCGATGATGGAAGACATTGCCGTGCTCACGGGCGGTCAGGTGATTTCCGTGGAAATGGGGACCAAGCTGGAGAATGTCACCATGGACATGCTCGGGTCCGCCAAGAAGGTCGCGATCACCAAGGATGACACGACGATCATCGACGGTGCCGGCGATAAGGACGCCATCGTAGCGCGCGTCACCCAGATCCGGGCGCAGATCGAGGAGACCACGTCGGACTACGACAAGGAAAAGCTGCAGGAACGGCTGGCCAAGCTTGCCGGCGGCATTGCCGTGATCCGGGTCGGCGGAGCAACCGAGATCGAGGTGAAGGAGCGCAAGGACCGCGTGGACGATGCGCTGAATGCTACCCGCGCTGCGGTTCAGGAAGGTGTCGTGCCCGGTGGCGGCGTGGCACTGGTTCACGCTGGCAGGGTGCTGGCGACGCTGAAGGGTGAGAACAACGATCAGGATGCCGGTATCAAGATCGTCCGCCGCGCGATCCAGGCACCGCTGCGCCAGATCGCCGAAAATGCCGGGGTCGACGGATCAGTTGTCGTCGGAAAGGTGATCGAGAACAACAGCCCAAGCTTTGGATTCGACGCGCAGGCCGAGAAATACGGCGACATGCTGAAGGCCGGTGTCATCGATCCGACGAAGGTCGTCCGGATCGCACTCGAGAACGCCGCGTCCATTGCCGGGCTATTGATCACGACCGAAGCGATGGTCGCGCAAAAGCCCGAGAAGGCCGGTGCCGGCAGCGAAATGCCCGACATGGGCGGAATGGGCGGAATGGGCGGAATGATGTGAACGGCGGCGTCCCGCGGGCAGGAGCCCCGGGACACCAATCCACGGTGTTGATGAAAACAAACACCGAGCACTGCTTCAGAAAAAACTCAGAACCAGGAGGAACCGAAATGTCCAAAGGTGACAAGCAACGCGGCAACCGTGAGGCGAAGAAGCCCAAGAAGGTGAAGGAAAAGGTCGTTGCAACAGCCGACTTCACGAAGGGTAAAGCCTTGACCAATCTTGGCGAGCACAAGAAGAAATAGTTAGCGGTCCGAGTGATTACCTATCACTGAAGACGGAGCCAGATGGCCGAGGGATACACGGCGACTTGCTTCGTCGGAAAGCCTCTGGCTCGCCAGAAAACGACGATGACGATTTACCGGAGAGAATGCGCGACATGCGTATTTGATTGAGAAGCCGCAAGTTAGCGAAAGCAACCTCGCGCCTGGTCTCGCATCACTGCATAGTCGCCCAACATCTCCGCGATCGCAGAGCCCTCCGGCAGCAGGGCCAGTTCCTTTGCCGCCCGCGCCTGGAACTCTCGGTTGTACTCGACGACCGGCGGACAGGCGCCGAGCCTGCCCGCATCAGAACCGACCGTCACGCAGCCGCTCAGCAAGCTCGTCGCGATCGCGAGGGCGACGCGCCGCCGCCTCCAGCATCTGGCGTTGGACATCATTGGCCTTCTCCGTGGTTTCAAGGCGTTCGGCGAGGCGTCCCGCTCGCTCCCCGGAGCGCCGAAGCGAAAGCAGGAACAGGAGCACTGCCAGCGCGACGACGCCGTAGCGCAGCGCCTACCGCACCCTCGTGGCGATCCCGGTAAGAAACGCGCCACTCACCGCCGCCCCCGCTTCCCGTCGTCGAGCAGGGCATGGATCGCGACTGCGATGTCTCCGATTGAGGCGGCAATGAATGCTCATCTCAGAGTGTCGCGGTGCGCAACCCGCGGCAGGATCTCGCTCTGCACCACCTCGGGCACAACCGCTCGCTGCGCGGCAGGGTCGCCGGTCCCCACGTTCTTCATGGTCCGGCTTCAAGCCAGGACTTCATTCGCAGGCGCAGTCTCGGTGGCGAAGGGTATGGAACTGTCGCGAAAGGACACATTACACCGCCGTGCCCGGCCGAAGTCGTAATGGGCTGCTGTCGAGCCTCCTTGGCTGAGCGATGCCTGGGAGGAGCGGCAAACAAGGAAGGAGGTCATGAGGCGGACGGCGGCGTGCATGACCATGCGAAGGACCGATCCGGACGCATTCCGCTGCATGGAGCAGGTCTTGGACATCGAATGCGGTTTCTTCGCTCTCGCGGTGCGAACACCGGCGCGCATGCTGGGATATCGGCACGAGGCTAGGCGCGTTGGCGCCATGCCATGTCCCGGTCACGACCGGTCAGCGCCGTTTCATCCCGGCCAGCAGCTGGCCCCGAAGATCAGCGGGCGCCGCGTCGATCGCGCTCGCCATCGCCGCGAGTTCCTGCCGCGTCGCGTGCAGCTGATCGATCAGGGAAATCACGATGCCCAGGGCCGTCTCGTCCAGATCGAGGTCCTGAGAGAGATCGCAAAGAAGTTCGAGCCGCGCGACGTCGACGCGACGAAAGACGTAGCCGCCGCCGCTCCGCTCCGGCCGCACCAGATCGCCCTCGATGAACTGCACAAGCTGGCGACGGGTCAGCCGCGTGACTGTGGCGACGATCTCGTCCTCGGTATAGCGCTCGGTCATCTTGACGCCTCCTTCAGCAGGTCTGCGCGCGGATCGGTGGCATGGGTCTTGCGCCACTCAGTCAGGAAGTCGCGCAAACCGGCGTCGGGCTCGGGCGGAGCGACAATCATCAGCTCGACCCTCTGATCACTTGGCGTCTTTCGGCCCGCATTCCCGACACCGCGCCCGCGCAGCCGCAGGATCCGGCCGGAACTGGCGCCCGACGGAATTGTCAGGCTCACCGGGCCGTCGATGGTGGGGGCCGTGACCTTCGCGCCGAGGATCGCCTCGTCGATGGTGATCGGCAGGGTCAACACGATGTCGTCGCCGTCGCGCCGGAACACCGGATGGGGCCGCACGAAGATCGTGATCAGCGCGTCCCCGGCAGGCCCGCCGCCAAGGCCGGGCGCCCCCTTGCCACGCAGCCGCAGGGTCTGCCCGTCCTCGGTGCCGCGCGGGATCTTCACCGCGAGGGCCTGGCCGTCGGGCAACGTGATCCGGGTCTCGGACCCGCGCACCGCGTCCAGAAACGGCACCTCCAGCGTGTAGCGCGCATCGCGACCGGCGGCCGAAAACCCGCCCTCGCCGAAATCGCCTGCGGACGCGCGTGCGCGGTTGCGCAGGATCTCCGCGAAGATGTCCGCCGGATCGGCGTCCGGACCGAAGCCGCGCCCTTGTCGATAGGCGTTGTCCGCCGCATCGGCGAAGTCGCGGTAGTACCGGCGCTGCGGTCGCTCCTGACCGAGGCCGTCGATCTCGCCCGCGTCAAACCGAGTACGGGTCTCTGGATCCTTGAGGATGTCGTAGGCGGCGGAGATGGCCTTGAACCGCGCCTCGGCGCCCTCGTCGTCGGGATGCAGGTCCGGGTGGCTCGTGCGCACCAGCTTGCGATAGGCCTTCTTGATGTCGTCTGCCGTGGCCGTCTTTTCGAGGCCGAGGGTTTCGTAGGGATCGTCGGGCATCAAGGCTCCTTCCCGGCGGCCCGCGCGCATGGAGGTGGGCGGCGCGCAAGCGGCGTCAATCCTTGGAGAATAGGACAGCCGCCGGAGTTGGGTCGCTGATCCACATCAACGCGGAGGCTGCGCCCCGACATATGCTGCCCGTGCGGAGGTGAGGCCCGAGGCTCTAGTCTGCCATGGTCCGTCGCTTCGCGCCCCCACACCGAAAGGATGCTCCTTCTTGACGGTCGCCCAGAAATCTCCCGGTCGAGAGACCACAGACCCGTCTCGTCCGGACCCTACAGCGCCGGCTGCGCGGGTTCCGGCCGTGCGCCCTCCGCCGCCCCCTTCCCGGCCGTCGCGGAAGCGGCGCTTGTGGCTTTGGTGGGGTGCGGGAGCGCTGGGGCTCGTCCTCGCGGGCGTTGCCCTTTCCCAGTTCTGGATGGCACGGCCGACGCCGGTATCGGTGGAGATCGTTACCCCAGCGCCGGTGACGCGTGTGCTCGCCGTCAACGGCCGGCTCGCCGCGGTTCATTCGGTTGCCGTGCGCACGCGCGTTGGCGGTGCCGTCGTGGCGCTCCCCGTGGCCGAAGGCGATGTGGTCGAGGCCGGTCAGGTTCTGGCGCGGATCGACGCAGAAGCTCAGAACGCGGTCGTCCGGCAGGCGATGGCGGCGCTGGACGCCGCGCTCATCGCGCGGGACGAGGCGCGGGGGACCTATAGCCGCTCCCTCGCCCTTGGCGCAAACGTCGCGCCCAGCCTTCTGGAGAGCCAGGCCCGCGCCGTGCAATCGGCCGAGAGGGAGGTCGCGCGACTGACCGCCTTTCTGGAACAGGCGCAGGTCGCGCTGCGCGACCACACGATCCGGGCCCCCATGGGCGGCACGATCCTGGTGCTGGATGCCGAGGCCGGGCAGATCGCAGATCAGTCGACGCCGCTTCTGACACTCGCCGATCTGAGCGATCTGATCGTCGAGGCGGATGTGGATGAAGCCTATGCGACGCAGATCGCCGTCGGCCAGCCCGCGTTGCTGCAACTGGCGGGCGAAACGGACACACGCGACGGCCAGATCGATTTCGTATCGCGGCAGGTGGATGCGGCGACGGGCGGCCTCGTTGTCAGGATCGGCTTCGCGGCTCCGGTCGACGCGCCCGTGGGACTGACGGTGGCTGCCAACATCATCGTGGAGCAGCGCGAGGCCGCGCTGACCGTGCCGCGCACCGCCCTGCGACCAGACGGCAGCGCGACCACCGTCTTCGTCGTCGAGGACGGCGCCGCGCGGTTGCAGCCGGTGACGGTCGTGGAGTGGCCCGCGGCCCGTCTCATCGTCACAACCGGCCTGGCCGAAGGCGACATGGTCATCACCGACGCGACGGGCATCGCCGAGGGACAGGCGGTCGTCGTGGAGCAGCCCTGATGCTCTACGCGCTCAAGATCGCGATCCGCTACCTGACGGCCAACAAGGCACAGACGGCACTCCTGGTCACGGGCGTCGCGGTGGGCGTGTTCATCTTCATCTTCATGTCGGCCCTGATCGGCGGGCTGGCCGAGTTCATCCTGTCGCGCACGGTGGGCGACATCTCGCACATCACGATCGAGGCCGAGGATCGCGATCCAGCCGTGCTGATCGACGTGCCCGGTCATGTCCTGACCGTCACCGAACGCGGTCGCACGCGCACCGCGACGCTGGCCGAGGCCGAGACATGGCTGCCGCTGATCGAAGCCGTGCCCGGCGTCCGGGCCGTCTCGCCGCAGATCACCGGAGCGGGGTTTCTCACCCGCGGGGCGCAGGTCTCGCAGGTCAGCGTCACCGGGGTCGAACCGGGGCGGGAATCCGCGATCCTCGACCTCGACGGCTACATCGTCGAAGGCACGGCGCGGCTCGGGTCCGGGCTGATCGTGCTGGGCCGCGACCTCGCCGACGACCTCGCGCTGTCGCTGGGCCAGACGGTGCGGCTGCAAAGCTCGGGCGGGGTCACCGCGCTTCTGACGCTCTCCGGAATTTTCGAGACCGGCAACGGCGCGATGGACGGGGCCCGCGCCTTCGTCAGCCTGCCCGTGGCGCGCACGCTTTACTCCATGCCGCAGGGTGTCACCCGGATCGAGATCAAGCTCGACGACCTGAACGCCGCCGATGCCACCGCCCTGCGCATCCGGTCCCTGACCGGTCTCGATGCGGTACCATGGACCGACGGGGCCGAACAGCTGATGGAGGCGCTGAACGCGCAGGCGCAGACGGGATACTTCCTTAAGAGCTTCGCGCTCATCACCATCGTGATCGGCGTTGCTTCGGCGCTGATGCTGTCCACCTACAGGCGCAGGCCCGAGATCGGGATCATGCGGGCGATGGGGGCGGGGCGGAATTTCGTCGTGTTCGTCTTCGTCACGCAAGGCGCGCTGATCGGGCTCCTGGGCGGCATCTTGGGCGCGGCGTTGGGATACCTCGCCCTGCTGCCCTTTCCCCCTCGTGATGCGTTCGAGCCGGGAACCCTGCCCATGGACATCACGCAAGGCTCCTACGGGCTTGCCATCACCCTGACGGTGATCGGCGCGATCCTTGCCTCGATCCTGCCCGCGCGAGCCGCCTCGCGGGTCGATCCGGTCACGGCGATCGGGCAATGATCACGCTTCTGGAGGTGCGCGACCTGGTCAAGACCTACGGCACCGGCGAGGCCGCGACCCGCGTGCTGCGCGGCCTGTCGCTGCGTCTCGAGGCCGGCGAGATGGCCGCGCTTCTGGGGCCCTCCGGCGCGGGGAAAAGCACGCTTCTGACCATCCTCGGCACCCTGATGAAACCCACCTCCGGCACCTACGAGATGCTCAGGCACGACATGATCGCGGCCGACGACCGGGCGCTGACGGAGTTCCGGAACGCCCATATCGGCTTCGTCTTTCAGTTCCACAACCTGCTGCCCGATTTCACCGCGCTGGAGAACGTGGTCTTTCCGACCGCCGTGCGCGAGGGGCGAGAGACGCCCGCCGCCAGAACGCGGGGCCGCGATCTGTTGGTGCGCATGGGATTGGCGAACCGGATCGATTTCCCCACCGCCAACCTGTCCGGCGGACAAAAGCAGCGCGTCGCCGTCGCCCGGGCGCTGATGAACGCTCCGGACCTTGTGCTGGCGGATGAACCCACGGGCAACCTCGACCGCGCCTCGGCCATGCAGGTCATGGACCTGATTGGGGAGATCAACCGCGAGGAAGGCACGACATTCCTGATTTCGACCCATGACGAGAAGATCGCGGCCTTCTGCCGGCGGCAGATCGAGGTGGCGGATGGAGTGGTAACGGGATGAACCGTCTGCCTCGCCGCGCAGCGGCGCGCCCAACGGCACGGACGATCTGGAGCGGCCAGCCTGATGCACCGGGCTGCCATCCGGAACGCGTCAACCGACCGGTACTTGATCCATGACAGCGTATGGCCTGGCGGCGTGCGCTAACTTGAAGATAAGACGCATAGCGCCCGCTTATGCGTCAGGACAGCTTTAGGAAACACGAAATGCACATCGAAGTCAGCACCGACAACAGCATAGACGGGAGTGAGAACCTCACGAGCCAAATCAGGGACCTCGTTCGGCACGAGTTGGCCAACATGGAAAAACACATCACAAGACTCGAGGTCCATCTGAGCGATAGCAACGCTGACAAGACCGGCCCAGACGATATGCACTGCATGCTGGAGGCGCGGATCGAGGGGCTGCAGCCGACAGCCGTCAAGGAGACGGCTGCAACCGTCGAACAGGCGACAAAGGGCGCAGCGGCCAAGATGAAAAATGCGCTGGAAAGCATCCTCGGAAAAAGGGCGGATCGACGCTGACACGTCAGAGGGCGTGTTTCGATCCGGAAAGGGGATTTCCATGACGGGGCGCGCCGAACAGTCGGGAATGCGAACCCGGACTGACGCTCGCTGCAACTCGTCGATCAGACGAACCACCCTGCAAGGCCCGCGACGCAGGGCCTGGGCAGGTGCCCCGCATCGGTGTGGTATCTGCTTGGCCTTGCCGGGGCCGGGCGAAAGCACCGCCCACGACGCCTCACCCTCGAACAGATGCCGTCAAGACCGTTATCCGTCCTGCTTTTTCTCACCAAGGTATCGGGCAAGAACAAACGCTGCGGTAAAGGCAATCTGGCAGACTGCGTCGCCAGCCTCGTTTCCATTTACGCCTGGCGACTTTTGGGACGCGTCATCCGGGGCAGGTTTCGAAAACACCCTGCGCGCGACGAACACGAGGCCCGCCGACAGGAGCGCATGTCCAAGACCGATCAGGAGTGCCGCCGGTCCATGCCCTATGGCCGCGGTGAGCGCGAGATAGGCCCAAGCCGTCAGAAAGCCCATGCCGGCTGCACCGGACAGCCCGGCGGCCAGAACCAGCAGCCCTGGCAAAATCATCTTTCGAACGTCCGTGCGGACGTCCCGCGCAGCCCTGTGCACGATATCATCGACAAGACCCATCAACGCCGAGACATGGACCCGACGAGAAACCCCGCGACCGCTGCGAGGCCGATCGTCATGAAAGGGTGCGCTGCGACGGACTCCTCCAGTTGCGCCTCGGCGGACCGACCCTTCCTTTCGGCATACTGCTTCGCTTCGTCAAACCCTTCCGCAATGTCCTCCGCCATCCGGGTCCGGCGCCGCCCCGCGATCCCGCCGACGGTCTCTGCGAGGCGCGCCATGTCCTCCCGCAGGGCGGCCAATTGCTGGCTGACGGCCTCATAGTCGCTTGCGCTGGCCGGTCCTTGGGTCGTCTTGCTGTCCTGTAACATCGTCATCTCCATATGCATCCAGTGATTGCAGTCATGAACGCCCCGGTTCGGTCGCATCGCCGGTCGCTCCGTTTCGCGACGGGAACGCGTCTAGGCGCGCACGACGTCCGCCGGCTTTTCAGTAGCCTGTCCGTCGAACGTCTCGTCGGACACGTCCGCCTCGGCCTTTGTGGCCTGCACGAGCTGGTCGCGATGATGCGGCGGGCCGTAGATCGTGTAGAGCTTGAGCGGGTTATGGCCCGTACAGATCACGTTGTGATGCGCGCCCGCGGGCACGACGATGCCGTCGCCCGCCTTGATCTTGTGGGTCACGCCTTCGATCACGACCCGGCCCTTGCCGTCCTCGATGCGAAAGAACTGATCGGTGTCGGCGTGGACCTCGCCTCCGATCTCCTCGCCCGGCCTGATCGACATCAGAACCAGCTGAAGCTTGCCGCCCGAGTAGAGCACGCGGCGGAAGTCCGTGTTTTCCTCGGTCAGTTCCTCGATATCTGCGACGTATCCGTTCATGGTGTCTCTCCGCTCATCTCACCGTCGCGACAGACGGCACGCGTCGATATCTGCGGCAAACCCCGCGTCGCCGCACTGATTGGCGTTAGCGACGCGCCACCTTTTGTGCCTAAGGGTCCAGCGGGTGGTGTCAGACTGTCCGGGATGCCGCTTCGACCGGCACGTCACCATGGGCAGTCGTCCGTCGCCGAGGGTGGCTGGATCAGATCTGGTGAACGTAGGCGCCCGGCGCCGATCCGATCGAGGCCAGGCCCTTGTCCGGCGCGCCCATGCCGGGTGTCGGGACGGCGCCGCCACTTTTCTTTTTCAGCCAGCGCGTCCAGGCGGGCCACCAGGATCCCGGTTGCGGCGGGGTCTGCGCAAGCCACGCATCGGGACCAACATACAGCGCTCCAGCCTCGCGGCACGAGATCCGGTGGTGACCGCGTGCGGCTTCGGGCGGGTTCACGATACCGCTGTTGTGCCCGCCGCTTGTCAGAACGAAGGTCAACTCGCTGTCGGTGAAAAGCTGCGTCTTGTAGACAGACCTCCACGGCGCGATGTGATCGGCTTCGGTCCCGACTGCGAAGATCGGAGCTGCAACGTCCTTGAGCGCGATCACCCGTCCCGCGACGGCAAAACGCCCCGCCGTCAGCCGGTTCTCGAGAAACAGGCTGCGCAGATACTCGGAATGCATCCGGGCCGGCATGCGGGTCGTGTCGGACACCCAGACCCCCATGTCCGTCGGCAGATCCTCCTTTCCGAGGTAATAGCGGCGCACGGCGCGGGAGTAGATCAGATCCTCGGACCGGATGGCCGAGAAGGCCCGGGCCATCTGCGGACGGTCGAGATAGCCCTTCTCCCACATCATGTCCTCGAGGAAAGCGACCTGGCTTTCGTCGAGGAACAGCAGCAACTCGCCGGCTTCGGCGAAATCGACCTGTGCCGCCATGAGCGAAATCGACGCCAGCCGATCATCCTTGTCCCGCGCCATCGTGGCCGCCGCGATCGACAGGATCGTGCCGCCCAGGCAGTAGCCGACCGCATGAACCCTGCGCTTCGGAACGATCGAATTGACCGCATCAAGGGCCGCCATCATGCCGCGTTCGCGGTAGTCGTCGAGCGACAGCTCCGCCTGCTCGGCGGTCGGGTTGCACCAGGAGATCATGAAGACGGTAAAGCCCTGCTCGACCAGATACCTGACCATCGAATTCTGCGGCGAGAGATCGAGGATGTAATACTTCATGATCCAGGCCGGCACGATCAGGACCGGCTCGGCATGTACCTTGGCGGTCCGGGGCGCATACTGGATCAACTCGAACAGATCGTTGCGGAACACGACCTCGCCCGGTGTGCAGGCCAGATCCTTGCCGATCCGAAATCCTTCCGGGGCGGGCTCGTGGATCTGTGCGACGGTGGTCACGTAGTCATGCAGGAAGTTGCGCGCACCCTCGGCCAGGTTCATGCCGTGGCGCTTGCCTGTTTCCTCGATGATCTCCGGATTGAGGGCGGGAAAATTGGACGGCGAGACCAGGTCCAGCATTTGCCGCGCCATGAACCGGGCCCTGTCGGCATCGTCGGGGCGCAATCCGCGCATATGGTCGGTTGCATGATCCCACCAGTCCTGCACCGCGAGAAAGCCCTGCTGCAGGTTGCGGTAAGGCGGCTTCTGCCAGCCGGGGTGACGAAAGCGGTGATCGTAGGGTTTCGGCTCGAATGCCGGCGCTCCGTCGCTCCGCGGCAGGAGGGACTGCGCCATCAGCCGGGTCATGTTCTGCTGGGCGCGCTCGACCAGTTCAAGCTGGCGGCCCGGCGCGCGGGCCAGGTGCAGGGCCCAGTCGGTCCAGGCTTCGATGAAGGCATGCGGCGACACCCCGGCAGACATGTAGGCGGCCGCTGCCCGCGACGCCCGATCCAGGTGCTCGTGTGGATGCGCGACCGTCGGCCCGGTTTCGGGCTGCGACGCGAGGGGGATCGTGGCGGGAAGCTGGACCGGTTTGGCGCCTTTTGAAGGTATCCCGGGCGTTTGGGGCCGTTTGTTCATCCTGGTCTGTCCGATTCCGATATGCATCCCTGCCTCGTGCCGGTTGCCGGGCCGATGAGACCTTGCCGATCTACGCCAGAGCCGGACACGAGGCGATTTCTGGCAAGAATCCTCGGCGATCGCATTGATGCAGGTTAGCGCCCGCCATTGCGTCATTTCCTATACTTCGTTCAAGATTTTCCCGCGCGCGGGTGCTGTTCGGCCAAAGACGGCGACCTTCAAGGAACGAGGCCCGGTTTGAAATCCACAAGCGCAGATCCGACCTTTGATGGCGGCACCATCCGCCACGCGACCGGCGCGGATGCGGTCGGCCCTCACCTGCCCGGCAGAACGGAGACGGTTGACCCGAGCGGCCGGAAGGACACGCTGGCGCCCTCCGATCAGCGCGCCTCCCCTCATGGCGTCGTGCATGCCGTGCGGGGGGCGGTCGTGGATGTCGTGTTTGCCGGGTCAGACCTGCCTCCGATCGACTCCGCCATGGTCGTGAATTGGGATCGGACGACAGACCTCATTCTCGAAGTCCACAGCCACCTCGATCAGAACACCGTCCGCGCGGTGGCCTTCCAATCGACCGCGGGACTCGCCCGCGGCGTGCCGGTGCAGGCCAGCGGCGCGCCGGTGAGTGTACCCGTGGGCGATGCCGTTCTCGGACGGCTTCTGGATGTGGTAGGCCGTCCGCAGGACGACGGGCCAGCCCTGCCCGAGGATACGCCACGTCGCTCGATCCACGCCCTGCCACCGCTTCTGAAATCCCAGACAAGCGCGACCGATGTGTTCGAGACGGGGATCAAGGTGATCGACCTGCTGACCCCGATGGCGCAGGGCGGCAAGGCCGCGATGTTCGGTGGCGCAGGCGTGGGCAAGACCGTTCTGGTGATGGAACTGATCCGCGCCATGGTCGAGAAATACGAAGGCATCTCGGTCTTCGCGGGCGTGGGCGAGAGATCACGCGAAGGGCATGAGCTTCTGACCGAAATGCAGGACTCAGGCGTGCTGGCGCGCACCGTGCTGGTCTATGGTCAGATGAACGAGCCACCCGGAGCGCGCTGGCGGGCTCCGCTCACAGCCTTGACGATTTCGGAATACTTCCGCGACCAGAAGCACAAGAACGTCCTTCTTCTGATGGATAACGTGTTCCGCTTCGTCCAGGCCGGGGCCGAGGTATCGAGCCTTCTGGGCCGCCTGCCCTCGCGCGTGGGCTACCAGCCGACGCTTGCGACCGAAGTGGCGGGCCTGCAAGAGCGTATTGCCTCCGTGGCAGGCTCTGCCGTGACCGCGATTCAAGCGGTCTATGTGCCTGCCGACGATTTCACCGACCCCGCTGTGACCACGATTTCCGGGCACATGGATTGCGTCATCATGCTGTCCCGCGCCCAGGCCTCCGAAGGGTTCTATCCGGCGATCGACCCGCTGGGCTCCTCCTCCATGCTGCTCGATCCTCTGGTTGTCGGTGACGGGCATTACCGGACCGCCGAAGCCGTCCGGCAGGCACTGGCAAGGTTCCGCGAGTTGACCGACATCATTTCGCTGCTCGGGGTCGAGGAGCTTGGAGTCGCCGACCGCCTCATCGTCAAGCGCGCGCGACGGCTGCAGCGGTTCCTGACCCAGCCCTTCATGGTGACCGAGGCCTTTACCGGCACACAGGGCGCCAGCGTGCCTCTCACCGAGACCCTTGCGGGGTGCCGCGCCATTCTGGACGGCGAGACCGACGCGTGGTCCGAAAGCTCGCTCTACATGGTCGGCACGCTGGAGGACGCAAGACAGAAAGAGGCCGCTGCAAGTGCCTCGGACGCCGCGGACGCCGAGGCAGCAGCCTAATGCTTCAGTCAAG
>DNSZ01000146.1 GCA_003500165.1 Paracoccaceae bacterium
GACACGGCGCCGCGCGAGGGCGATGAGGGCCTGGTTGTGGTGCTTTCCCTCGCGGCGCTTGCGGTCGTAGAAGGCCTTGGAGAGCGGGTCTCGGGCGGAGACGGCGCAGAAGGCGCTCTGGTAGAAGACGCGCTTGAGGGCCTTGTCGCCGCCATAGGCGCGCCGCCAGCCCGCGCGTTTGCCGGACTGGCGCTGAACCGGCGCGAGGCCGGCGGCGGAAGCCAGCGCATCGGCCGAGCCGAAGCGCCGGATGTCGCCGGTGCAGGCGATGAACTCTGCCGCGAGCACCGCCCCCATCCCCGGCAGCGAACGGATGAGGGCGCCGTCAGGGTGGTCGGTCAGAAGGGTCTCGAGGTCGCGGTCGATCCGCGCGATCTTCGCCCTCGAATCGAGAGCCTCGGCGGCCAGTTCCCGGATCAGCTCGGCCGTGGGGGCCTCGCCCGGCACGGCGATCTTCCGGGCATGGGCCGCCTCCAGGGCACGGTCCGCCAGGGCCTGCGCCCCATGCAGATGCGGTGTCTTCTTCAGATGCGCGACGATCCGCGCCTTGCCGGCGTGACGGATCCCGGCCGGTGTGACGTAGCGCGCGAGCAGCGCCAAGGGTCCCTTGCAGCCGATGTCGAGCGCCCGTTCGAGGCCGGGATGGATGCCGCAGAGAAGCCCGCGCAGGCGGGCGATCCGGCGCGTCTGGGCCTGAACCAGCTCGCGCCGGCGCCCGACCTTGAGCCGGATCGCGACGAGGCTGTCGNNGAACCAGCGCGAAGCCCTCGGCCAGAAGCGTGGCTTCCAGGAAACGGGCGAAGGAGCCCACCACATCGAGCCCGATCGCCATCTCTTGTCCGAGCCCGCGAAGCTCCGCGACAAAGCCGTCGATCGCCTCCGGGTCGTTCTCGACCGCGCGGTCGAGAACGACCCGGCCCTCGCCATCCACCGCCACCGCCCAATGCGTGACCTTCGCCGCGTCTATGCCAACGCAAATCTTCATCGCCCAGCCTCCTTTCCCACTGGCGCCAGCGTGCCTCGTCCCGCCGGCATCGCCTTACAAAGCCATCGGGGGCATCGCGTAATCAGCGGTCGGACAGAGGCGGCGACACGGGCGGCTCAGCCCTCCGAGCCATCGGGAACAGCCAGCATGACAGCCATACCCGCATCACCTGCGCGCCCGCAGCTTCTCACCTGCAACCGCGCTGTGAAAAGGGGTAAGGCCGCATGACACCAGACGCGATGGCGCGACAGGCGCTCGAAGAGGTCGGCGCGGTGCTGACATCGGCCATGCCCGGCGCGGCCGATGCGATGGCCGGCCCGATCCTGTCGGCAAACAGGATCGCGCTTTACGGGGTGGGCCGCGAGGGGCTGATGATGAAGGCGCTTGCGATGCGGCTGTATCACATGGGGCTTGACGCGCATGTGGTGGGCGACATGACGACCCCGCCGCTGGGCCCGGGCGACCTGCTGATCGTCAGCGCGGGGCCCGGGCATTTCTCCACTGTCGGCGCGCTGATGGGTGTCGCCCGGGACGCGGGTGCCCAGACCCTGTGCGTCACCGCCCAGCCCGATGGCGCCTGCCCGCAGGCGGCCGATCATGTCGTGCATCTGCCCGCCCAGACCATGGCCGACGACACGGACGGCAGCGCCTCGATCCTGCCCATGGGATCGCTCTATGAAGCTGCGCAGTTGCTGTTCTTCGAGATACTGGTTCTCAACCTGCGCGCACGAAAGGGTGTGACGCCCGAGGCGATGCGCGGCTTTCACACCAATCTGGAATGACCATGCGCTGGCAGGACAGGTTTTCCATCGCTGGCCGGGTGGCGCTGGTCACCGGCGCCTCGTCGGGCATCGGGGCCGAGGTCGCGCGGGTGTTCGCGCAGGCCGGCGCCACGGTGATCGCCACCGGCCAGTCTGCGGAGCGGCTTGCCGCGCTGGCCGATGAAACCGGATGCGCGACACTCGCCGCCGATCTTGCGACCGCGGACGGCTGCAACCAGCTTGCCGCGGCAGCACTGGCGGGGCATCCGCGCATCGATATCCTGGTCAACAGCGCTGGGGTCGCGCTGACCGGACCGGCCATCGAGCTTTCCGTCGCCGACTGGGATCGCACCATGGCAATCAATCTGCGTGCGCCGTTTCTGCTGTCGCGTGCGCTTGCCCCCGGCATGATTGCCCGAAAGCAGGGCAAGATCGTCAACATCTCGTCGCAGACCGGGGTGATCGCAATCCCCGATCATGCCGCCTATGCGGCGTCGAAGGGCGGGCTGAACGCGCTGACCAAGTCGCTGATGACCGAACTGGCGCCGCACAATGTCCAGGTGAATGCGATCTGCCCGACCGTGGTGATGACAGAGATGGGACAGAAGATCTGGAGCCCGCCCGAGAAATCCGGGCCGATGCTGGCGGCCACGCCGCTGGGGCGCTTTGGCGAACCGGTGGAGATCGCCGATCTGGCGCTCTATCTGGCCTCGCCGGCCGCGGATCTGGTGAACGGCGCCTTGGTCATGATCGAAGGCGGGTATTCGAGCGTATGAAGCGTTTCTTGCGCATACCGTCCGGGGGATCGCCGCGCGGCCTTCATTTTCGCGGCACGGGCTGATCGCGTGGCCCGCGCCGATGACCTGACCGCCGAAGCGGCCTTTGCCCGTTACGAGGACATCCGGCCCCGGCTGCCCCGCTCGGCGTTCCTGCAGGGCAGCGTGGCGTGCGGCGGGCTGCGTGAGGTCGCAGAGCATGTCGATGCCTTTGTGCTCGACGGTTTCGGAGTGCTGACCGTGGGGGAGACCGCAATCCCTGGGGCCCCCGCCTGCATCAGGGATTTGCGTGCCCGCGGCAAGCGGCTTGTGGTTCTGACCAATGCGGCGAGCTATCCGCATGCCCAGGCCGTGGCGCAGTACCGCCGGCTCGGGTTCGACTTCGCGCCCGAAGAGATCGTTTCAAGCCGCGATGTCTGCGCCCGGCGGCTGCCCGGCCTGTTACCCGGCGCGCATTGGGGGGCGATTGCCGCGCCGAACGACCGGTTTGAGGATATCCCCGTCGACATGGTGCGCTGGACGGCACGGGACGCACCCGCGGTGGATGGCTTTGCGATGCTGTCGACAGCGGCGTTCGACGCTGCGGATTACGACACCCTGGAAAGCGCGTTGCGGGCCCGCCCGCGTCCGGTCGTGGTGGCAAACCCCGATCTCGTTGCGCCGTGGGAGACGGGGCTCAGCAAGGAGCCGGGCTTTTTCGCGCATCTGCTGGCGGATCGCCTGGGGATCGCGCCGGTCTTTTTCGGCAAACCCCATGCGGACGCATTCGCCGACGCCTTGGCGCGTCTCGGGGACCCGCCGCCTGCGCGCTGCGCCATGGTCGGCGACACGCTGCACACCGACATTCTGGGCGGAAGGGCGATGGGATTGCGCACCGTTCTGGCCACGGATCACGGGCTTTTTGCGGGACGCGACCCAGGCCGGTTCATCGCAGCTTCGGGGATCGTTCCCGACTTCATCGTGCCCGCTCCGTGATGCGGCCCCGGCATCGCGGTCTGTGCCTGTGGCGGCATCAACATCCAGCAGGAAATAGACGATCCGCATATCGGGCAGGCGACGATAGAGATCAAGCACGAGTTCGTCAGCCTCCACCGGAACGGCCGCGGTCAGGCGCCGGTCCTGAGAACGCCGTCCACGATTGAACCGCCCGGATTCGCGCGGGCGCCAGCCGCTTTCGCCAGTCGGTCGAGCGCTTCGATCATGCGCCCCTTGCGGTCCGCAAGGCATGTGCAGGGATNNCTGGTCGAGATCGACGACAAATGGGCCGCCGACAGCAAGGCCCATATGAACTGGGAATGTCAGGATGCGTGAGCAGACAGGCCGCGAGAGTCCAGACACCAGGTTGCGCAATCGGTCGCATGTGACGGCTGCCACGCACCGGGCCGAGCTGATCGCGCAAGACTGCTTCAGCCTGCAACATAGGTAGAGGCGGCCAGAGGCAACACGCCCCAGCCACCTGATACCAAGGCGCAATGAGTGTGACTCATTGAGCCTTGGGTAAGCGTCCGGTCTGACCG
>DNSZ01000193.1 GCA_003500165.1 Paracoccaceae bacterium
CAATTCGGCCCCCGCAGCCAGCAGTTCGCTTGGCAGCCGCTTGCGCAGATAGCCGGTCGAGGAGACCTGCTTGAGCCAGGCGAGCGAGGCATTGGCGGTGCCGTCGGACACCGGTGCCACATTGGCCCGGCCCTCGGCCTCGCCGGCGCCCAGATCGTCGAAGCGCACGCCGTTCGGCTCGACATGGGCAAGATCGGTGCGGTCGAGATAGCTGACCGCCAGTTCGCGGAACACATAGTCGAGGATCGAGGTGGCGTTCTTGATCGAATCGTTGCCGGTCACCATCCCGGCGGGCTCGAACCGGGTAAAGGTGAAGGCCTCGACGAATTCCTCCAGCGGCACGCCATATTGCAGGCCGACCGACACCGCGATGGCGAAGTTGTTCATCATCGCGCGAAAGCCCGCGCCCTCCTTGTGCATGTCGATGAAGATCTCGCCAAGCTGGCCGTCCTCATATTCGCCGGTGCGCAGATAGACCTTGTGGCCACCCACCACGGCCTTCTGGGTATAGCCGCGGCGACGTTCGGGCAGCTTGTCGCGGCGGGCCTTCTCGACCTCTTTCACGACGATCTTCTCGACCACCTTCTCGGCCAGCACGCGGGCCTTGTCGGCCGGGGCGCCGGTGGCCAGCACCTCTTCGGCGTCGTCGTCATCGGCAACCAGGCTTGCGGCCAGCGGCTGGCTGAGCTTGGAGCCGTCGCGATAAAGCGCGTTGGCCTTCACCCCCAGCGACCAGGACAGGCGATAGGCGTCGAGGCAGTCCTCAATCGTCGCCGAATTGGCCATGTTGATGGTCTTCGAGATCGCGCCCGAGATGAAGCTCTGGGCCGCCGCCATCATCCGGATATGGCTTTCGACCGACAGCAGCCGCGTGCCCTTCTTGCCGCAGGGATTGGCGCAGTCGAACACCGCCAGATGTTCGGGCTGCAGATGCGGCGCGCCTTCCAGCGTCATCGCCCCGCAGACATGGTCGTTGGCGGCGTCGATCTGGGCCCGGGTAAAGCCCAGATGCGCCAGCATGTCGAAGGCCGGATCGGCCAGCCGCTCCTCGGGGATGCCGAGGATCTGGGTGCAGAACGCAGCCCCCAGGGTCCACTGGTTGAAGACAAAACGGATGTCGAAGGCCGCCGGCAGCGCCGCCTCGATCCGGGCGATCTCGTCGCGGCCGAAGCCGTGCCCGACCAGCGCGGTGTGGTCGATCCCGGGCGCGCCGTCGAGCGTGCCGCGACCCACCGCATGGGCGACGATTTCGCCGATCTGCTCGGGGCCATAGCCAAGCCGTTCAAGCGCCGCGGGCACCGAGCGGTTGATGATCTTGAAATAGCCGCCGCCGGCCAGCTTCTTGAACTTCACCAGCGCGAAATCGGGCTCGATCCCGGTGGTGTCGCAATCCATCACCAGCCCGATGGTGCCGGTCGGCGCGATCACCGAGACCTGGGCGTTGCGAAAGCCATGCGCCTCGCCCAGCCGCAACGCCTCGTCCCAGGCCGCCTTGGCCAGCTCGGCGAGCCCTTGATCGGGGCAGGCGGCATGGTCGAGCGGCACCGGCTTCACCGCCAGCCCCTCATAGCCGTCGGCGGCGCCATGGGCGGCCCGGCGATGGTTGCGGATCACCCGCAGCATGTGATCGGCATTGCCGGCATAGCCCGGGAACGGCCCGGCCTCGCCGGCGATTTCGGCCGAGGTGGCATAGGCGACGCCGGTCATCAGCGCGGTCAGCGCGCCGCACAGCGCGCGCCCCTCGGCGCTGTCATAGGCAAGCCCCATGCTCATCAACAGCCCGCCGATATTGGCATAGCCCAGACCCAGCGTGCGGAACCGATAGCTGAGCTCGGCGATCTCCTTCGACGGGAACTGCGCCATCAGCACCGCGATCTCCAGCGTCAGGGTCCAGAGCCGCGTCGCATGCATGTAGTCCTCGGCCTCGAACCGGCCGTCGCGGAAGAAGGTCAGCAGGTTCATCGACGCCAGATTGCAGGCGGTGTCGTCGAGGAACATGTATTCCGAACAGGGGTTCGAGGCGCGGATCGCGCCGTCATTCGGGCAGGTGTGCCAGGCGTTGATGGTGTCGTGAAACTGGATGCCGGGATCGGCGCAGGCCCAGGCCGCATGGCCGATCCGGGCCCACAGATCGCGCGCCTTCACGATCTTGGCGACCGACCCGTCGGTGCGGCGGATCAGCTCCCAGTCGGCGTCATCCTCGACCGCCCGCAGAAAGGCGTCGGTCACCCGCACCGAGTTGTTGGAGTTCTGCCCCGACACCGTGCCATAGGCTTCGGAATCCCAGTCGGTGTCATAGGTCGGGAATTCGATCGCCGCATAGCCCTGGCGGGCATAGTCGAGCACCCGCTTGACATAGCCTTCGGGGATCATCGCGCGCTTGGCGTCGCGGATCGCCGATTTCAGGGTCGGGTTGGCGGCCGGGTCGGCGGCCTTGGCGGCCTCGCCATCCCAGCCGCGGATCGCCGCGAACAGCCCGTTGAGCTTTTGCTCGTGCAGCTTCGAGCCGGCGACAAGGCTGGCGACCTTCTGTTCCTCGATCACCTTCCAGTCGACGAATTCCTCGATATCGGGGTGATCCATGTCGCAGATCACCATCTTGGCGGCGCGCCTTGTGGTGCCGCCCGATTTGATCGCGCCCGCCGCCCGGTCGCCGATCCGCAGGAAACCCATCAGCCCGCTCGACTTGCCGCCGCCCGACAGCGGCTCGCCCTCGCCCCGGAGCGACGAGAAATTGGTGCCCGTGCCCGAGCCGTATTTGAACAGCCGCGCCTCGCGCACCCACAGATCCATGATGCCGCCTTCATTCACCAGATCGTCGGCGATCGACTGGATGAAGCAGGCATGCGGCTGCGGATGCTCATAGGCCGATGCGGAACGGGTCAGCCGGGCGGTCACATGGTCGACATAGAAATGCCCCTGCCCGGGGCCGTCGATGCCATAGGCCCAGTGCAGCCCGGTGTTGAACCATTGCGGCGAATTGGGCGCGCCCATCTGCCGGGCGAGCATCGCGCGCATCTCGTCATAATAGGCGCGGGCGTCCTCTTCGGTGGAGAAATAGCCGCCCTTCCAGCCCCAATAGGCCCAGGTCCCGGCCAGCCGGTCGAACACCTGGCGCGCGCTGGTCTCGCCGCCAAAGCGTTCCGCCTCGGCAAGTTTGCCAAGCGCCTTGTCGTCGGCCA
Organism: Paracoccaceae bacterium; assembly: GCA_003500165.1. GTDB lineage: Bacteria > Pseudomonadota > Alphaproteobacteria > Rhodobacterales > Rhodobacteraceae > UBA10424. The sequence continues at coordinate 3,183 of DNSZ01000193.1, forward strand.
CCGACCGCCACAGGAATTGCGGCACGCCCTTTTCCTTGACCCGCTTCAGGCGGGCAGGCACGCCGGCCTTGCGAAAGTACTTCTGCGCCAGCACGTCGCTGGCGACCTGGCTCCAGGCTTCGGGCACCTCGATATCGGCCAGCCGGAACACCACCGTGCCGTCGGGGTTGCGGATCTCCGACGCCGTGCGGGTGAACGGGATGCCGTCATAGGCGTCGGCGTCGGGCCGGGTGAACTTGCGTTCGATCTTCATCGTCTGCCTCGTCTCCGTCTCGGTCGCCGGCGGTGCGGCGTGCCCGCCCGTCCGGTCGCGTTGTCATTGGCCCCGGGGGCGGCCCGCACCCGCCCGTTTGCCGGGCTTCTGTGGTGCGCGGTATTGGGCCCCAAGGGATGCCGCCCCTGGCTACATCTAGCGTGTCCAGTGACGGCCGGCACAAGCTGCGGTATTCGCCGCCTTCCGGTCAACTGCGTTTTTTCGACTTTGTGAAGATTTTTTCCTTGACGCGGGGCGGGCGCCACGGCGGGCGGCCGGAACGGTGCGGCAAGGGCCTGATACCATGGCGACATCGTGGCGACTCAGCGCGGGCAGCCGCGCCGCCCACCCCGCCTTCAGACTTTTTCTTGGGGGATGCGACAAGATCGGTGGTCAGGCGGAAGGCGGATCACGGCGATGGCCCGTGACCGTCGGCATCAATGCTTGGCTTCCATCGGGTCGGGGGTGATCCGCCGCGACAGCCGCCATTCCCGCCACGAGATGAAGCTGACCGCGGCCACGATCAGACCGCCGCCCAGCATCACGAACGGGTCGGGCGGCTCGGCAAACACCAGCGCGCCCAGCATCGTCGCCCAGACCAGCTGCAGAAAGGTCACCGGCTGGGTCACGGCAAGCGGCGCGGCGGCAAAGGCCCGGGTCATCGCGTAATGCCCCGCCGTTGCGAATCCCGCTACCAGGAACAGCCAGCCCAGCTGGGCCGCGGTCGGCGGCACCCACACAAGGGCGGCAAAGGGCGCAAGGCCGATCGTGACGCCGATCGACATCAACAGAACCACGGTGCCGGCATCGACTTCGTCCGACAGCCGCTTGGCAAACAGATAGGAGGCGGCGAAGGCGGGCGCGGTGAACACCATGGCCAGATGGCCCGGATCGAGCTCGCGCAGGCCCGGCCGCAGGATGATCAGCGTGCCCAGAAACGCCACCCCGATGGCAGCGATTCGCCGCGCCGCCAGTTTCTCGTGAAAGAACAGCGCCGCGCCGATCGTGGTATAGACCGGCGACAGGTAGTTCATCGCAGTCACATCGGCGATCGGGATGCGGGCCATGGCAAAGAACCACAGCATCACCGCCAGCGTGTGGGTGGCGGCCCGCGCCGCCGCAACGCGGCGAATCGATTGCGGCAGCGCCGTCAGGGCCGCCACCGCGCCCGGTCGCGACAGCATCGGCAGAAAGAACACAAGCCCCAGCAGAAACCGCAGAAAGGCCGCCTGCGGTGCCGGGATCGTGCCGCCGACATGCTTCACGATCGCGGTCACCGTAACGAAACAGAAACCGGTCACCAGCATCCACAGGATGCCGGCCAGCGGACGTGCGGGGGCGGCAGTGGCCATGGCGCCCTGTCGCATGCGGGTTCGGCGGGCGCCAGATGGCGCCGGGCCATGGTCCTGGTGCGGCGGTCGCGCTAGGCCGGCAGGGCAGCGGACCGCACGGGGGAGACGGCAGTGACCAATGCGATCGCCATCGGCCTGGTTCTGGTCATCGGCCTTGGCCTTGGGGCCGATGCCATCTGGAATGACGGGATGGCGGGCATGTTCCTGGCCCGCAAATTCGCCGCGCTGATCGAATGGATGGCGTTCTGGCGCTGATCGGGGCGCGCGGTTTCCGGGCGGTCCCGACCCGGCATTGCCGGTTGCGGCCGGGCGCCCGACCGGGGCAGAACAGGGGGCGTTTTCGGCACAGGGCACGGCCCCATGAAATTTGCCCGCCCCTTGATTCGCGGCCGCCTGATCCGGCGCTACAAGCGGTTCCTGGCCGATGTGGCGCTGGCCGATGGGCGCGCGGTCACCGCCCATTGCCCGAATCCGGGCAGCATGCTGGGCCTGGCCGCGGCCGGCATGGCGGTCTGGCTCGAACCCAATGACGACCCGCGCCGGAAACTGCGCTTCGCCTGGCGGCTGGTCGAATTGCCGGGCGGGCATATCGCCGGCATCGATACCGGCGTGCCGAACCGGGTCGCGGCCGAGGCGCTGCGCGCGGGCGCCGTGCCGGGTCTGGGCGGCTATGCCGAGATCCGGGCCGAGGTGCGCTTTGGCCAGGGCAGCCGCGCCGATTTCCGGCTGACCGCACCCGGCCGCCCGCCCTGCTGGGTGGAGGTCAAGAACGTCCATCTGCGGCGGACCGGGGACTGGGCCGAGTTCCCCGATTGCGTCACCGCGCGCGGGCGCAAGCATCTGGGCGATCTGACGGACCGGGTTGCGGCGGGCGAGCGCGCGGTCATGCTCTATGTCGTCCAGCGCAGCGATTGCGCGCGGTTCCGGCTGGCCGGCGACCTCGACCCGGCCTATGCCGGCGCCTTCGACGCGGCGCGGGCGGCAGGGGTCGAGATGCGCGCGCTCGGCACCGTCATCACGACGCGAGGGGTGGCGCCCGGCGGTGCCATCCCGGTCGATCCGTCGCCGCAGGCACTGGAAATCCGGGCGACAACGCCCTAGGCTTTGCCTGAATCCGCAAAGGGGCAGCCCCGTGGACGATCGCAACCGAAAGTTGACCAGGGATGGCATCCGGATCCACGATGCCGCCGATTTCGACGGCATGCGCCGGGCCGGCCGGCTGGCGGCCGAGACGCTCGACATGATCGCCGATCACGTCCAGCCGGGGGTGACGACCGAGGCGCTCGACCAGCTGTGCGACCGCTTCATGCGCGATCATGGCGCGGTGCCGGCCACGCTGGGCTACAAGGGCTATCCGAAAAGCTCGTGCATCTCGATCAACCATGTGGTCTGCCACGGCATCCCGGGGCCAAAGCGGCTCAAGGAAGGCGATATCCTGAACATCGACGTCACCTGCATCCTCGATGGCTGGTATGGCGACACCAGCCGGATGTTCGTCGCCGGGCGGCTGCTGCGCCGCGCCGAAAGGCTGATCGAGGTGACCCATGACGCGCTGATGGCCGGCATCGCCTCGGTCAGGCCCGGCAACCGGTTCGGCGATATCGGCGCCGCGATCCAGGCCCATGTCGAAGAGAACCGGATGTCGGTGGTGCGCGATTTCTGCGGCCACGGGCTGGGCCGGGTGTTCCACGCCCCCCCGAACGTGCTGCATTTCGGCCGGCCCGGGACGGGCGCGGTGCTGGAAGAGGGCATGTTCTTTACCATCGAACCGATGGTCAATCTGGGCCGGCCCGAGACCAAGGTGCTGGCCGATGACTGGACGGCGGTGACCAAGGACCGCTCGCTGTCGGCGCAGTTCGAACATTCGGTGGGGGTGACGGCCGCGGGCTGCGAGGTGTTCACCCTGTCGCCGGCCGGGCGGTTCCACCCGACCTGGGGATAGGGCGGAAAGGGACTTGGCGCGCAGGAAGGATGTGCTTAAAATATCGGGGTGACGCCCGTCGTCATTTCAGTGGTGCGTCTCGCTACCCTTGCAAGTTACCGAGACGGCCAGGAGCGACTGTGAGCACGCACGTGCTCCCGTCGCTTGCATCGAAACCGGATGTACGGTCTTACGTGCACCGGTTTCGGTCTTCTTCGGTCTGCCATGTGCAGCCCTCCTTCGGGCACCGGGTTTGTCCCGGCCCACTGGAGCCGCCTTTTGCGCCCCCGGAACTCGATCATCCAGGCGCGGAGGTCTACATATGGCGACGACGGGCGTCAGAATCACCAATACTGCGCGCCCCTATGGCGGTTCAATCCGGGAATGCTGTGGAAAAGCTGTGGGTAGGCCTTGTCGCGCGGCCCGCTTGAGCGGGTCGCCTGGGGCCGGATCCACCCGCCCGATGTGCCAGCATCGGGCACGCGCCCGCCNNCCGGGCGGGCGCTCAGCAACCTGTTTGGACCCGAGCAAGCGCGACGTGCTCCGGGCGGTTCCACCCGACCTGGGATTAGGGCGCCCGGCCACCGCCCCGGCGCCATGGACGCCATTCGGGGCGCCATGCGGGCCGGGTCCCGGCACCAAAGCGGGCGCCAGCCGGACGGGGCGGCCATTGTCAGACGGCCTTGCGACGCCCCTGGCCCGTCAGCCGAGGGCGCGGCCCATGTCCTGGTCCGTCGCGGTTCCGGATTTCGGGTCGAGAGCCCGGCTCATCCGATATGCCCTACATTTTCCCAGCTTTTGCGATCAAGCCGGTCGGTTACGGTGTTTTCAACCAGCCCCGTCAGTTTTGCCGCCTTCAGTGCGGCGAAGGTTGGGGCGTTGAAAACGCGTCGAGCGAAGTTCAAACCACGGTCCGCAAACGGCTGCGCGCCGGGCCGGCGAACCGCCTATCCCAGCGCCTCGGCCACCATCGGCGCGAAATAGGTCAGGATGCCGTCGCAGCCCGCCCGTTTGAACGCGAGCAGGCTTTCGGTCATCGCCTTGTCGACATCGAGCCAGCCGTTCTGCGCGGCCGCCCGGATCATCGCATATTCGCCCGAGACCTGATAGGCGAAGGTCGGCGCGCCGAAGCGTTCCTTCACCCGCCGGCAGATATCCAGATAGGGCATGCCGGGCTTGACCATCACCATATCGGCCCCGGCCGACAGATCCTTGGCAATCAGCCGCAGCGCCTCGTCGGAATTGCCCGGGTCCATCTGATAGGTCTTCTTGTCGCCCTTCAGCGCGCCCGACGCACCGACCGCATCGCGGAACGGGCCATAGAAGGCGGAGGCATATTTCGCCGCATAGGACATGATCGCGGTGTGCTTGAAGCCCTCGTCCTCGAGCGCCGAGCGGATCGCGCGGATGCGCCCATCCATCATGTCGGACGGCCCCAGAATGTCGGCGCCTGCGGCCGCGTGCCCCAGCGCCTGCTTGCGCAATGCTTCGAGCGTCTCGTCGTTCAGCACCTCGCCATCGCGGACCAGCCCGTCATGGCCAAGCGCGTTATAGGGGTCGAGCGCGACATCGAGCATCACCGCGATATCGGGCACGCTGTCCTTGATCGCGCGGGTCGCGCGGTTGACCAGATTGTCGGGGTTCCACGCCTCGGCGCAATCCTCGGTCTTCTTCGCCGGGTCGGTATAGGGGAAAAGCGCGATCACCGGGATGCCCAGTTCCTGCGCGTGGCGCGCCGCGCCGACCGCCAGATCGACCGACAGCCGCTCGACCCCGGGCATCGAGGCCACGGGCTCGCGCATCTCTTCGCCCGCGCGCACGAAGATCGGCCAGATCAGGTCGTCGGGCGACAGGCTGTGTTCGCGCACCAGGGCGCGCAGGGCAGGGGTGCGGCGCAACCGGCGCGAACGGAAAAGCGGGAAACTGCGATGGACGGCGTGCATGGGCGGGCCTCGGGCTTGGTCTGGGGTTCCCTCGCATAGCGGGCCCGCGCGCTCAAGCCTTGCCGGGTTGACAAGGACCGCCTGCACGGCCCACCCGGCGAGGCATGGACGGCGCGCCCAAATCCGAACGGCTGATCGTCGGCGGCCTGCCCGAAGGGCTGGCGCCGCGTGTATTGCTGCGCCGCGATCTGGCCGGGGATGGCCCGCTGATCTGGGTGCTGCGCGACGACCGGCGGATGGCGGCGGCGCGGGCGGCGCTGGCCTTCTTTGCGCCCGAACTGCCGGTGATGACGTTCCCGGCCTGGGATTGCCTGCCCTATGATCGGATTTCGCCCAATCCGGCGGTGTCGGCGGCGCGGATGGCGACGCTTGCCACCCTTGCGCATCGGCCGCCCGGCCGTTTCGTGCTGCTGACGACGCTCAACGCCGCCACCCAGCGCGTGCCGATGCCCGCGCTTCTGCACAGCGCCAGTTTTGCGGCCCGGGTCGGGGAGCGGATCGACGAAGCGGGGCTGCGCCGCTTTCTGGCCACCATGGGCTATGCCCCGACGCCGACCGTGACCGAGCCCGGCGATTATGCGATCCGCGGCGGCATCGTGGACATTTTCCCGCCCGGCGCGGCCGAGCCGCTGCGGCTTGACCTGTTCGGCGACGTGCTCGACGGGGTGCGTCGGTTCGATCCCGAAAGCCAGCGCAGCACGGCGCGGCTCGACCGGATCGAGCTGGCGCCGGTCTCCGAAGTGATCCTGGACGATCCGGCGATCACCCGGTTCCGGCAGAATTATCGCCATGCCTTCGGGGCCGGGGGCGCGCAGGACCCGCTTTACGAAGCGGTCAGCGCGGGCCGCAAGCAGGCCGGTATGGAACACTGGCTGCCGTTCTTCCACGATCGGTTGGGGACGCTGTTCGACCATCTGCCCGGCGCGGCGGTGGCGCTTGACGACAGGCTCGAGGCGGCGCTGACGGCGCGGGCCGAGATGATCGCCGAGCAATATGGCGCCCGGGTCGAGGCGCTGCGCAGCCCGTCCGATTTCGACACGGTCTACAAGCCCTGCCCGCCCGAGGCGCTGTATCTCGACGCCGACGCCTTTGCGGCGGCGCTGGCCGGGCGGCGCGTGCTGGAAACCCATGTCAGCCCGCGCGCCTCGGGGCCCGGGGTGATCGATGCCGGCGGGCGCGCGGGGCGCAACTTTGCCGCCGAGCGGGCGCAGGACAATCGCGATCTGTTCGCCGCGCTTGCCGATCACATCCGCGACCGTCAGGGCGCGGGCCCGGTGGTGGTGGCCAGCTATTCGGACGGCGCGCGCGATCGGCTGTCGCATCTTCTGGCCGATGAGGGGGTGGTGGGCACCGCCATCGGCCATGCGCGCGACCTGCCCAAGACAGGCGGCGGGCTGTTTCTGGCGGTCTGGCCGCTTGACGAGGGGTTCGCCGCGCCGGGGCTGACGGTGATCGCCGAGCAGGATGTGCTGGGCGAAAGGCTGGTGCGCCCGGCCCGCCGGCGCCACCGGGCCGAGGCCTTCCTGACCGAGGCCGCCGCCCTGGCGCCGGGCGATCTGGTCGTCCATGTGGAGCACGGCATCGGGCTTTACCGCGGGCTCGAGACGGTGACCGCGCTGGGCGCGCCGCATGAATGCCTGGCACTGGAATACGCCGGCGGCGACCGGCTGTTCCTGCCGGTGGAGAACATCGAACTGCTCAGCCGCTATGGCGAGGGGTCGGCGCCCTTGGACAGGCTCGGCGGCGGCGCCTGGCAGGCGCGCAAGGCAAGGCTGAAGGAACGCCTGCGCGAGATCGCCGACCGGCTGATCCGAACCGCGGCGGCGCGGGCGGTGAAGAAGGCGCCGGTGCTCGACCCGCCGGGCGATCTGTGGGAGGCGTTCGCGGCCCGCTTCCCCTGGGCCGAGACCGACGATCAGCTGACCGCCATCGCGGCGGTGATGGAAGACCTCGCCAGCGGCCGGCCGATGGACCGGCTGATCTGCGGCGATGTCGGTTTTGGCAAGACCGAGGTGGCGATGCGCGCGGCCTTCGCCGCCGCCATGGCGGGGCTGCAGGTGGCGGTGGTGGCGCCGACGACGCTGCTGGCGCGCCAGCACGCCAACACCTTTGCCGAGCGGTTCCGCGGCTTTCCCATCACGGTCCGGCCGCTGTCGCGTTTCGTGCCCGCCAGGGAGGCCGCCGCGACCCGGGCCGGCATCGCCGACGGGTCGGTCGATATCGCCATCGGCACCCATGCGCTGCTGGCCAGGCAGGTCCGGTTCCAGCGGCTCGGCCTGATCGTGATCGACGAGGAACAGCGCTTTGGCGTCACCCACAAGGAACGGCTGAAGGAGTTGCGCGCCGATGTGCATGTCCTTACCCTGTCGGCCACGCCGATCCCGCGCACCCTGCAGATGGCGCTGTCGGGCGTGCGCGATCTGTCGATCATCGCCACGCCCCCGGTCGATCGTCTGGCGATCCGCACCTATGTCAGCGAATTCGACGCGGTGACGGTGCGCGAGGCGCTGCTGCGCGAGCATTATCGCGGCGGGCAGAGCTTCTTTGTGGTGCCCCGCGTCAGCGACATCGCCGAGATGGAGGCGTTCGTTCGCGATCATGTCCCCGAGGTCACGCTGGTCACCGCCCATGGCCAGATGGCGGCGGGGGAGCTCGATAAGCGGATGAACGCGTTTTATGACGGCGCTTATGATGTGCTCTTGGCGACCACCATCGTCGAGTCGGGTCTCGACATCCCCAGCGCGAACACGATGATCATCCACCGCGCCGACCGGTTCGGGCTGGCGCAACTCTATCAGATCAGGGGGCGCGTGGGCCGCGCCAAGACCCGCGCCTATGCCTATCTGATGACCAAGCCGCGCGCGCCGCTGACCCCGCAGGCGGAGAAGCGGCTGCGGGTGCTGGGCTCGCTCGATTCGCTGGGCGCCGGGTTTACCCTGGCCAGCCAGGATCTGGACATCAGGGGCGCCGGCAACCTGCTCGGAGATCAGCAATCGGGCCAGGTGCGCGAGGTTGGTCAGGAACTCTACCAGCAGATGCTGGAAGATGCGATCGCGCGGATGAAGGCGGGCGATCTGGCCGAACCGGCCGACGCGCATGACTGGGCGCCGGTGATCAATCTGGGCGTGCCGGTGCTGATCCCCGAAGGCTATGTCCCCGATCTCGACGTCCGGCTGGGGCTTTACCGGCGGCTGTCCGATCTGCACGGCAAGGTCGAACTGGAAGGCTTTGCCGCCGAGCTGATCGACCGGTTCGGCAAGCTGCCGCCCGAAGTCGACACGCTGTTGAAGATCGTGCGCATCAAGACCCTGTGCAAACGGGCCGGGATCGCCCGGCTCGATGGCGGGCCAAAGGGCGCCACGGTGCAGTTCCACAATGACAAATTCGCCAATCCGGCGGGGCTGGCCGATTTCATGCTCGCGCAGAAGGGGCTGGCAAAGGTCAAGGACAACAGGATCGTCATTCGCCGCGACTGGGCCACCGACCGTGATCGCATTCGCGGTGCCTTTGCCATCGCCCGCGATCTGGCACAGGCGGCGAAGCGGGTGGCGGCGGCGGCGCCCCGAAGGCCACCATCCTGACTGCTCCGGGCCGCCCGCGTCGGATCGCCGATGGCCCGGCCAGCGCCGATCAGACGAGCGCGCCGTCCCGGGTCAGCCGCGTCCTGCCGCCAAGCCAGGGCGCCAGCACCGGCGGCAGGCTGACCGATCCATCCGCCTGCTGGCCGTTTTCCAGCACCGCGATCAGGCAGCGCCCGACGGCCAGGCCCGACCCGTTCAGCGTGTGCGGGAAGGCGGGCTTGCCGCCGCCTTCGGGACGGAACCGGGCGTTCATCCGGCGGGCCTGGAAATCGCCGCAAAGCGAGACGGAGCTGATCTCGCGATAGCGGTCCTGACCGGGCAGCCAGACCTCGATATCGTGGGTGCGGCGCGCCCCGAACCCCATATCGCCGGTGCACAGCACCACGGTGCGATAGGGCAGGCCGAGCCGCTCGAGGATGTCCTCGGCGCAGCGCGTCATCCGGTCGAGCTCGGCCCGGCCGTCATCGGGGTGGACGATCGACACCATCTCGACCTTTTCGAACTGATGCTGGCGCAGCATCCCGGCGGTGTCCTTGCCGGCGCTGCCCGCCTCGGAGCGGAAGCATTGCGAATGGGCGACATAGCGGCGCGGCAGATACCCGCCATCGATCATCTGGCCCGCGACGATGTTGGTCAGCGTGACCTCGGCGGTGGGGATCAGCCACCAGCCTTCGCGGGTCTGATAGCTGTCCTCGCCGAATTTCGGCAACTGGCCGGTGCCCAGCATCGCGTCTTCGCGCACCAGCACGGGCGTCCAGGTCTCGGTCAGGCCGTTTTCCGCGACATGGGTATCCAGCATGAACTGCCCGAGCGCGCGGTGCAGGCGCGCGATGGCGCCCGACAGCACCACGAAGCGCGCGCCCGACAGCCGGGCGGCGGTCTCGAAATCCATGCCGGGCCGGACGCCGGCAATCTCGAAATGTTCCCGGGGCGGGAAATCGAAGGCGCGTGGCCGGCCCCAGCGCCGGAGCTCGACATTGTCGTCCTCATCCGCGCCATCGGGCACATCGGCCAGCGGCAGGTTCGGTAGCCCCATCAACAGGTCGGTCAGCCGGGCATCCGCCGCCTTGGCCTCGGCCTCCAGCGCGGCGATCTCGGCTTTCTTTTCGGCCACCAGCGCGCGCAGCCTTTCGAAGCCCGCCGCGTCGCCGGCGGCCTTTGCCGCACCGATCTCCTTCGACGCCGCGTTGCGCGCGGCCTGGGCGGCCTCGGCCGCCGTCACCTTGTCGCGGCGAGCGGCGTCGAGGGCGAGGATCTCGGTGGCCACGGGGGCTGCGCCGCGCCGGGCCAGGGCGGCGTCGAACCCGGCCGGGTCGTCGCGGATCGCGCGGATGTCATGCATGGGGGTTCACCGGCTCGGCCATTGGGGGGGCCGCGCGCCGGGCAGGGCCCGGCGCCGGCCTGTCGATCACATGCCGCATTCGGCGGCATAGGCGTCCTGGTGATCTTCCAGCGCAACGCCGATGATGCGGTTGGTCAGCACGTCGCCCTCGCGCACCACCTCGCGGACATAGATGTCCTGGATCGGGTGATGGTTGGGGCCGAACGCGAAATCGCCCCGCGTGCTGTCGAAATCGGCCGCCTCGAGCGCGGCACGAAAGGCGTCGGGGTCCGAAGGATCGGCCACTTCAAGCGCCGAGATCAGCAGATTCGCGGTGTCAAAGCCCTGGCTGGCATAAAGCGAGGGCAGCCGCCCGTATTCGGCCTCAAAGCTCTCGACGAAGGCGGCGTTCACCGGGTTGTCGATATCCTTCGACCACTGGCTGGTGTTGACCACGCCCAGCGCGGCATCGCCGACCGCCTGCAGGATACCCTGGTCGAACGAAAAGGCCGGCCCCAGCACCGGAATGTCGACGCCGCTATCGGCATATTGCTTGAGGAAGGAAATCCCCATCCCGCCCGGCAGGAAGAAGAACACCGAATCCGCCCCCGAGGCCCGGATCTGGGCGATCTCGGCTGCATAGTCGGTCTGGCCGAGCTGGGTGTAAAGCTCGCCCGCCAGGTCGCCCTGGTAGAACCGCTTGTAGCCGGTCAGCGCGTCGCGGCCCGCCGGATAGTTCGGCGCCAGGATGAAACTGTTCGTGTAACCCGCTGAATTCGCATAGGCGCCGGCGGCCTCATGCAGGTTGTCATTCTGCCAGGCGACGTTGAAGTAGTTGGGGTGGCAGCCCGCGCCGGCCAGCTGCGACGGCCCGGCATTGGGCGACAGATAGAACACCCCCTGGGCGGTTGCCGACGGCACCACCGCCATCGCCAGATTCGACCAGATGATGCCGGTCAGAACGTCCACATCCTCGGCCTGGATCATCCGGTCGGCCAGTTGCACGGCGATGTCGGGCTTGCGCTGGTCGTCCTCGACGATCACCTCGATGTCGTCGCGGTCCGATTGGGCGAGCGCCAGCAGGAAGCCGTCCCGCACGTCGATCCCAAGCCCGGCACCGCCGCCCGACAAGGTGGTGATCATGCCGACCTTGACCTCGGCCGCCGCCGTTCCCGCGGTTCCCGCCGCCAGCGCGGCGGCAAGCGCCAGATATCCAACCTTCATCGCCTCTCTCCCCTGTTGTTCCGTTGGCGCCGCCGTGGCACCGGCCCCTGTCCTTGTTTCCGGCGCGGCGGGCGCGGTCAAGGCCCGGCCGGATCGCGACCGGTCCGCGTTGCACCGGCCGGGCGCCCATGGCATGGGGCGCCAAAAGATCAACGATGCATGCAGGTTCCGTGCCCGATCCCGACCCGACCGCAACACCGCGCCGTGCGGCGCCACTGGCCCGGCTGACCGCCGCACAGGCCGGCACGCTGCGCCGGGCCGCCTGGATCTCGGCACTGGCGGCGCTGACCTGGCTGCCGCAGGCATGGGCCTTGGCGATGGTGTTCGGCGATGCCCTGGGCGGCCGGTTCGACCGGACGGCCGGGCTGGTCGCGGCCTTTGTCCTGCTTGGACTGCTGCGCGCCTTCCTGTCGGCCCTGGCCGAGGGGCAGCTGTTTCGCGCCGGCGAGGCGGTGGTGGCCGAGGCGCGCGCTCGGCTGATCGCGCAAGAGGTCCGGCGCGGCCCGGGCGAGGTGGCGGGGCCGGGCGCGGTCGCCGCGCTGGCGGCCGAAAAGCTCGACCTGTTGCTGCCCTATGTGGCGCGCTATGCGCCGGCCCGCGCCCGGGCGATGCTGCTGCCGGCGGCGATTCTGGGGGCGGCTTTCAGCGCCTCCTGGGCGGTCGGCCTCGTCCTGCTGATTTCGGGGCCGCTGATCCCGGTGTTCCAGGCGCTGATCGGCATTGCCGCCAAGCAGGCCAGCAAGCGCCAGCTGGTCGAGGTCGGCGCGCTGAACGATCTGCTTGTGGATCGGTTGTCGGCGCTGACGGCGGTGCGGCTGCTCGATGCCGGGGCGCGCGTCGGGCGGGATTTCGCCACCGCATCGGACAGCCTGCGCCGGCGCACCATGGCGGTGCTGCGGGTTGCGTTCCTGTCCTCGACCGTTCTGGAGCTTTTCGCCGCGCTCGGCGTGGCAATGGTGGCGGTCTGGTGCGGCTTCACGGTGCTGGGGCTGATCGGCTGGGGCGCCTGGGCGCCGCCGCTGGCGCCGGCGCTGGCGATCTGGCTGTTGCTGCTTACCCCGGATTTCTATCAGCCGCTGCGCGATGTCGCGGCGGCCTGGCACGACAAGGCGGCGGCCGAAGCGGTGGCCGAGGAACTCGACGCGCTCGAGGCCGACAGCGCGGCGCCGCTGTTGGGCAGCGGCGGGCGGGCCGCGCCGCTGACCGGTCCCGCGACGATCCGGCTGACCGGTGTCGCGGCGCGCGCCGGCAGCGGCTGGATCGGCTTTCCCGACCTCGCCATCATGGCTGGCGACACGGTCGCGCTGACCGGGCCATCGGGGGTCGGCAAGACGACGCTGTTGCGGCTGATCGCCGGGCTGGTCGCGCCCGAGGCGGGCCAGATCGCGGTCGCCGGCCGGCCGCTGGACGACGACACTGCCGATGGCTGGCGGGCGCGGCTTGGCTGGATGCCGCAAGGCGCCTGGTTCGCCAATGAATCGCTGCGTGCCACGATCACCGGCGGGCGGCCCGGCGATCTGGATGCGGCGCTGGATGCGGCCGCCGTCGGACCGGTGATCGCGGCGCTGCCCCAGGGCCTCGACACGCGGCTTGGCGAGCGCGGGGTCGGCCTGTCGGGCGGCGAGGCGCGCCGCGTCGTGCTGGCCCGCGCGCTTTACGGCACGCCCGATGTCATCCTGGCCGACGAGCCGACGGCCGATCTCGATGCCGACACCGCCGCGGCGGTCACCGCCGGGTTGCTTGCCCAGGCGGCGCGCGGTGCGACCCTGATCGTGGCCACCCACGACCCGGCGCTGGCTGCCCGGATGGGCCGGACCGTGCCGCTGGGTCAGGGATCGGAGGCCGCCTGATGCGCGCGATCTGGCGGGTGTTCGCGCATATTCTGGCGCAGGAGCGGGTGGCGCTGATCCGCGGTGCGCTGCTCAGCCTTGCCGTGCTGGCCGCCGGGGCGGCGCTGCTGGGGCTTGCGGGCTGGTTCATCGTGGCGGCGGCCGCGGCGGGTGCCGCCGGTGCCGGCCTGGTCTTTGACGTGTTCCGCCCCTCGGCCGGGGTACGGTTTCTGGCCCTCGGTCGCACCGCGGCGCGCTATGGCGAGCGGCTGCTGACCCATGACGCGACGCTGCGCGCGCTGGCCGCGCTGCGGGTGCACCTGCTCGAACGGCTGGCCGCGGCGCCGTTTGCGCGGCTTGAACGGGTGCGGGGCGGGCTCGCGCTCAATGCGCTGACGGCCGATGTCGATGCGCTGGACGGGGTGCCGCTGAGGCTGATCCTGCCGCTGGCCGCGGGGCTGGCGACCCAGCTTCTGGCCGCAGCCATGGTCGCCTGGCTGGTCGATCCCGGCGTCGCGCTGTGGGTTCTGGGGGTCTATCTGCTGGGCGGCGGCGCGGTGCTGGGGCTGGGGGCGCGGGCCTCGGCCGCGCCGTCGCGCCGTGCCGAGCGCGCCTTGCAGGCGTTGCGCGCCCGCACCGTCGACCTGTTGCGCGCGCGCGGCGATTTCGCGGTCGCCGGCCGGCTGACCGACCAGGCGGCGCATGTGCTGGCCGCCGATGCGCGCCGCCGCACCGACCGCGCCCGGCTTGACGCGATCGAGCGCGCCGTCGGCCTGGTGCTGACCGCGCTGACGCCGATTGCCATGGGCGGGGCGCTGGTACTGGGGATGGCCGGCGTGGCGGCGGGCACCATCGGCCCGGCCGCGGTCGCGATGGCAACGCTGGTGGCGCTCGCCCTGGCCGAGACGGTGCAGCCGCTGCGCCGGGCGATGGCCGATCTGGGTCGGATGGCGGATGCGGCGCGCCGGGTGGCGCCCGATCTNNCCGGTGCCGGGGGCCGGGCTGCTTGCCCAGGGGCTGACCTATCGCCGCGAGGGTGCCGCGCGCGCGGTGATCGCCGGGCTCGACCTGGCGGTCGCACCGGGCGAGACATTGGCGCTGACCGGCCCCAGCGGGGCAGGCAAAAGCACCACCCTGGCGCTGCTGGCGGGGCTGATCCCGGCCAGCGGCGGGCGAATCGCGATCGCCGGGCACGCCCTGGCGCAATGGCCTGAATCGGCGCTGCGGGCGCATCTTGCGCTGTTGTTGCAACGCAGCGCCCTGATCCGCGGGACGGTGCGACAGAATCTCGCACTCGCGGCGCCCGAGGCCGATGACGCCACCCTGCAGCGGGCGCTCGACCATGCCGCGCTGTGGCAGGCGGTGGCGCCGCGTGGCGGGCTCGACCTGATGCTGGGCGACCGCGGCGCGGGGCTGTCGGGGGGCGAGGCACGGCGCCTGGCCGTGGCCCGTGTGTTGCTGCGCAAGCCCCTGATTCTGCTTCTGGACGAGCCGACCGAGGGGCTGGATGGGCCGACCGCCGACCGGGTCCTGGCGGGCATCCGCGCGGCCCTTCCCGAGGCCGCCATCGTGGTCGCCGCGCACCGCCCGCGCGAACGCGCCTGGGCCGACCGGGTGCTGGCGCTGGCATCGGCACAAACAGGCACGCCCGAAATATACACCGCCCGCGCCGGTTTTTGACACAGGTCAAGGCGGGCCGCGCCCAGGGCCCTATCAGCATCGAAAACCGCGATGGCGGGCGCGTCGCGTCCGCGCAACAGGAGCCACCTGCCCATGGAATTCGGGATCGTCGAGCTGTCTCGCCTGCAATTCGCGATGACGGCGATGTTTCACTTTCTCTTTGTGCCGCTGACGCTGGGGCTGTCGATCATCGTCGCGATCATGGAGACGGTCTATGTCATGACCCGTCGCCCGATCTGGCGCCAGATGACCAAGTTCTGGGCCACGCTGTTCGGCATCAACTTTGTCCTTGGCGTCGCCACCGGCATCACCATGGAGTTCCAGTTCGGCATGAACTGGAGCTACTACAGCCATTATGTGGGCGACATTTTCGGCGCGCCGCTGGCGATCGAAGGGCTGATGGCCTTCTTCCTGGAGGCGACCTTTGTCGGGCTGATGTTCTTTGGCTGGGACAAGCTGTCGCGGGTCCAGCATCTGGTCGTGACCTGGCTGGTCGCCATCGGCTCGAACCTGTCGGCGCTGTGGATCCTGATCGCCAATGGCTGGATGCAGAACCCGGTCGGCGCGGCCTTCAACCCGATGTCGATGCGGATGGAGATGACCAGCTTCTACGAGGTGCTGTTCAACCACGTCGCCCAGTCGAAATTCGTGCACACGGTTTCGGCCGGCTATGTCACGGCGTCGGTGTTCGTTCTGGGGGTGTCGGCGTGGTATCTGCTGAAGGGGCGGCACACCGATCTGGCCCGCCGGTCGATTGCGGTGGCCGCCTCCTTCGGGCTGGCCTCGGCGCTGTCGGTCGTCGTTCTGGGCGACGAATCGGGCTATTCGGCCACCCACAGCCAGAAGATGAAACTCGCCGCGATGGAGGGGATGTGGCACACCGAGGATGCACCTGCGCCCTTCACCGTGTTCGGCATCCCCGATCAGGGGGCGCGCGAGACCCATTTCAAGGTTGAAATCCCGTGGATGATGGGGCTCATCGGCACCCGCTCGCTGACCCGGGAAGTGCCCGGCATCGACAAGCTCGAGGCCCAGGCCGAAGAGCGCATCCGCTCGGGCCTGATCGCCTATGACGCGCTGATGCATGTCCGCGCCGAGCGCGAGAATGCCGACCCGGCCGAGATCGCAACGTTCGAGGCGCATTCGGCCGATCTGGGCTTTGCCTTCCTGCTGCTGCCCTATGTCGAGGATCCGCGGCAGGCGACGGCCGAGCAGATCACCATGGCGGCCGAAGATACCATCCCGCATGTCTGGCCGCTGTTCTGGGCGTTCCGGATCATGGTCGGCCTTGGCTTTCTGTTCATCGGCACGATGGTCTATTTCTTCTTCATGGCCTCGTTCCGCGGCATGCGGTTTCCGCGGCCGGCGCTGCATCTGGCGGTGTGGATGATCCCGCTGCCCTGGATCGCCGCCGAGATGGGCTGGTTCGTGGCCGAGTTCGGCCGCCAGCCCTGGACGGTCGACGGGGTGCTGCCGACCGCGATGTCGGTCAGCCACCTGTCGGCGACCGAGGTGCTGGTCACGCTGATCGGCTTCACCCTGTTCTATTCGGTCCTGTTCGTGGTCGAGGTCGGGCTGCTGCTGAAATACATCCGCAAGGGCCCGTTCATGGACGTGGCCGAGACCGTGGCCTGGCAGCACAGACACGAGCAACGCCTGTCGGGCGGCCGCGCCGGCCCCGGCGAAATCGCAACCCCTGCGGAGTGAGATGACATGATCCTTCACGAACTCATCGATTTCGAGGTGCTGCGCGTCATCTGGTGGCTGTTGCTGGGCGTTTTGCTGATCGGCTTTGCGTTGACCGACGGGTTCGACATGGGCGTCGGCGCGCTGTTGCCCTTTGTCGCCCGGACCGACACCGAAAGGCGGGTCGCGATCAACACGGTCGGCCCGGTCTGGGAGGGCAACCAGGTCTGGTTCATCCTTGGCGGCGGCGCGATCTTTGCCGCCTGGCCGCCGCTTTACGCGGTCAGCTTCTCGGGCTTCTATCTGGCGATGTTCGTCGTGCTGACGGCGTTCATCCTGCGGCCGGTGGCGTTCAAATACCGCTCCAAGCGCGACAGCGCCGGGTGGCGGGCGATGTGGGACTGGGCGCTGTTCATCGGCGGCTTCGTGCCCGCGCTGATCTTCGGGGTCGCGGTCGGCAACGTGCTGCTTGGGGTGCCGTTCTATCTGACCGACGACCTGCACTCGATCTATCAGGGTGGTCTCTTTGCCAAGTTCTTCGGCCTGCTCAGCCCGTTTGCCCTGCTTTGCGGCGTGGTCTCGGCGGCGATGCTGATCACCCATGGCGCCGCCTGGCTGTCGCTGAAGGCGGCAGGGCCGGTGGCGGTGCGCGCCCGGGCGATCGGTTCGGTGACCGCGATCCTTGCCATTCTCGGCTATGCCGGGGCGGGGCTGTGGCTGGCCAACGGGATCGAGGGCTATGCCTTTGTCGGCGAGGTCGTGCGCGACGGCCCGTCGAACCCGCTGACCTTCACCGTCGAACGCACCGGCTCGTGGCTTGCCGTCTATGCCGACCGGCCCTGGATCGCGATCGCCCCGGTTCTGGGTTTCGTCGGGCTGGTGCTGACCTTCTTTGGCCTGCGCGCCGAGCGCGAGGTGGCGACGCTCTTGTGGTCGAAGCTTGCGATCTTTGGCGTGATCTCCAGCGTCGGGTTGACGATGTTCCCGTTCATCCTGCCCAGTTCGATCGACCCCGCCAGTTCGCTGGCGGTGTGGAACGCCTCGTCCTCGCACAAGACGCTGTTCATCATGCTGGTCTCGACGGTGATCTTCATGCCGATCATCCTGGCCTACACGGCCTGGGTCTATCGGGTGCTGTGGGGCAAGGTGACCGCGGACGATGTCACCGCGAACAGCGATTCGGTCTACTGAGAAAGGACAGCCGATGTGGTATTTTGCCTGGTTGCTTGGCCTGCCGCTTGCCGCGATCTTTGCGGTGATGAACGCGATGTGGCTGGAACTGAAGGAAGACGAAAGGATCGAACGGGGCGACGAGCCCCGCCCTTGATCGCCGGTGCGATCATCCCTCGGAGGACGAAAACATGGAAGAACTCACGCCGGGCACGCTGATCGCGGTGTTCGAGGAAATGTTCGGCCCGCTGGTGTTCTGGGCGATGGCGCTGACCGCCATCGCGATCACGCTGGCCTATCTTTATGTGCTGATCCGCGACCATTCGGTGTCGTGGCGCAAATTCCTGCTGGCGCAGCTGTCGATGCCGGTCGGCTTTGTCGGGGCGATCTGGTTCGTGCAGCGGGTGACCAACTCGACCATGGCCGATCTGGGCGGGCCGGTCGACTGGCTGCTGGTGCTGGGCATCGGGCTGATGGGCGCGATCGGTCTGGCGATCCTTGTCTACACCCTGCAATCGCTGATCTGGCGGCCCAGACGGGCCAGCGCAGCGGCGGACGCGCAGGCGTGACCGCCGCCGGGGCCGATCCCGCGCTGCCGGCCGAGAACCGGCTGGCGCATTTCCCGGTCAGCTTCTTCGCCGTCGCGATGGGCATGTTCGGGCTGGTGCTGGCGCTCCACGCGGCAGAGCGGAGCTTCGGGCTGATCCCGGTGCTGTCGCGCGGCGTGCTGCTGGTGACGGTGGCGCTGTTGCTGGCGATCAGCGTCCTTTACCTGCTGAAGACCTGGCGCCACCCCGCGGCGGTGATCGCGGAATGGCACCATCCGGTGCGGATTGCGTTCTTTCCCGCCATCGCGATCGCCTTTCTGCTGCTGGCCACGGCGCTGATGCCGATCCATGTCGGGCTGGCCCGTGCGGTCTGGGTCGTGGCGGCGGCTGCGCAGGCGCTGTTCTCGCTGGCCGTCATCAGTTCCTGGATCGGCCACCGCCCATTCGCCACGCCGCAGCTTTCGCCGGCCTGGTTCATTCCGGCGGTCGGCAATGTCGTGGTGCCGGTGGCCGGCGTGCCGCTGGGATATGTCGACATTTCGTGGATGTTCTTCTCGGCCGGGCTCGTCTTCTGGGTCGTCCTGCTGACCCTGGTGATGAACCGGCTGATGTTTCACGATCCGCTGCCCGGCCGCATGGTGCCGACCCTGATGATCCTGGTCGCACCGCCCGCCGTCGGCTATCTGGCGTGGGGGCAGCTGACCGGCGCGGCGGGGCCGTTCGGGCAGATCCTGCTCAGCCTCGGCTATGTCTTTGCGCTTCTGGTGCTGGCCCAGGCCCGCCGCTTTGCCCGCATCCCCTTTGCCCTGTCCTGGTGGGCGCTGAGCTTTCCGGTGGCCGCGCTGTCGATCGCCAGCCTGGCCCATGCCGGGGCCGGGGGCGGCGATGCCTATCGGCTGATCGGGGCCGGGCTGCTGGCGCTGCTCGTCGTGCTGATCCTGATCCTGCTCGGCCGCACCGCGCTGGGGATCGCCCGGCACGAGATCTGCGTGCCGGAATAGGGATGCTGGGCAAATCCTTCTGGAAGGATTTGCCTTGGCTGATTTTTCTGGAAAAATCAGCTTGTCGGTCCAGCGTCCCACCGGTTTGCCCGGATTTTGGGCGCCTGCGCGGTTCGCGGGCCCGGCCGCGCGCTTCGCGGTGGTCCTTGCGGCTGGCGCGGTTTATCCCGGAATGCGGACAACGCCCGGGGCCGCCCAGTGACGCAGCCACTCTTGGAGATCCGCGACCTGACCCGCGCCTTTCCGGGCGTGCTGGCCAATGATGCGGTCTCGCTCGACATTCGCCGGGGCGAAATCCATGCCGTGATCGGCGAGAACGGCGCGGGCAAGTCGACCCTGATGGGCATGATCTATGGCCTGATCCGGCCCGATTCGGGGCAGATGACGCTGGATGGGCGGCGGCACGCCCCGGCCGACCCGCGCGCCGCCCGGGCGGCCGGTGTCGCCATGGTGTTCCAGCATTTCAGCCTGTTCGATGCGCTCAGCGTGGCCGAGAACATCGCGCTTGGCATGACCGATCCGCCGGCGCGGGCGGCGCTGTCGGCCCGGATCCGCGCCGTCAGCCAGGATTACGGCCTGCCGCTCGACCCCGATCGCCGGGCCGGCGACCTCAGTGCGGGGGAACGCCAGCGGGTCGAGATCCTGCGCTGCCTGTTGCAGGACCCCGCCCTGCTGATCATGGACGAGCCGACCTCGGTTCTGACGCCGCAGGAGGCGGCGCTGCTGTTCGCCACCCTGCGCAAGCTGGCCGCCGAGGGCACCGCGATCCTTTACATCTCGCACAAGCTTGAAGAGGTGCGCGCCCTGTGCGACCGGGCCACCGTGTTGCGGCGCGGGCAGGTCACCGGAACCTGCGACCCGGCCGCGGTCAGCGCCCGCGATCTGGCCGAGATGATGGTCGGCAGCGCGCTGCCCGAGATCGCCCGCGCGGCGCGGGCGGCGGGGCCGGTGCGGCTCCATGTCACCGGGCTGTCGCTGCCCCCACCGACCGCCTTCGGCACGCCGCTGCGCCATATCGTGTTCGAGGCCCGGGCGGGCGAGGTGCTGGGCATCGGCGGGGTGGCGGGCAACGGCCAGGACGAATTGCTGGCCGCGCTGTCGGGCGAGGTCCGCACGGCGCGCGGCACCATCCTGCTTGACGACGCGCCGATCGGCACGCTGGGGCCCGAGGCACGGCGCGCCCGCGGGTTGCACTGCGCGCCCGAGGATCGGCTGGGCCATGCCG
>DNSZ01000083.1 GCA_003500165.1 Paracoccaceae bacterium
CAGTCACATCGGCGCGGCAGGCCGCGACGATTGCAACATCCGTCAGGCCAAGGCGCATATAGTGGGCGCCTTGGACCACCTTTTCGCTCGGTTCATAGACCTCGGCAACCTGCAAGGCGTATTTCGCCAGCCAGAGACTCGCTGAGGCTGCGATACTCCGTTCGCCGGAACCGATCAGGTTTGATGTCTCGGTAAAGGTATTCGGCAGGGTCAGATGACGCGAAAAGTCGTCGATTGCCTTGAGAAGTATTGCGAAATCAACCGCGTCGAACGACTTTAGGCGCCTGTGCTTGCCGATCTGCTGCGGTGCAACGTTGCCGACGGCGAGCAGGACCAGGAGATTTGTGTCTATCAGGACCGACTTCACGCGCCGGTCATGCGGATAAATGCGCCGTCAGCGGCATCGAAATAGAAGGAGCGAACCGCTCGCTCGGAAGGCAATACGCTCCCTACCCCGAGCGCTGTTGCGATATGGTTCTTCTGCCCTGCAAAGCTCTTCCTTCCGACATCGAAACTCAGGGAAATCTTCCATTCATTGGTGCGTTCATCGTATTCTACCCCTTCAAGCAGCAGGTTATCAACGCACGCGCCGCCGGCAGCATCGCCGAAAAACCGGTCGAACCAGTCGAAAGCCAGGCCAATGGCATCCGTTGCCGCAAGCTCGGTGGTTGTCGTGTCCATCTATGCCTCCTAACTCCGATCCCGCAGCCCCATCAATGCGGCGGCAAAGGGATTGTCGGGGTCGATCGGTTTTTCCTTGCGCGGCGGCCGCGCCCGGGCAGCGGGCGCCTCGGCGGTGCGTTCCTTGGCGGGCGGCTTCCTGCCCTTCGACTTCCGGCGCGGCGTGTCCTTCGGCTTTTCCCGTCGGGGATGGCGCGGCTTCGGCGCCCGAATCCGAGGTCTATTTCACCTTCACCTGGGCGCCGAAGCCGCGCCATCCNNGGGCGCCGCCGGTTCAGCGTGAGAGGCTTCTGCGGCCGCTGCGGTTTGCTCGGGCGCCGGTGCGGCATCGGCGGGCGCGGCGCCATCCGATCCGGCCGGGCCAGGCGCCGCCGCTTCGGCACCCTCGGCGTCGGTATCGCCGACGTCGCCCGCAAGGGCGGAGGAGGCGTCGGCATCGGCGCGCGGCGGGCGAAGCTTGGTCCGCTCGCCGCGTTCGGCGGCATAGCCAAGCCCACCCATCAGATCGGCGAATTGCTCCAGGGTCAGGCCGGTGATCGACAGCATCTCGGCGCTGGCCTCGAACCCGGCACGCGAATCGCACGCCCGCAACATGTCTGCGAGCCGTTCCAGCATGTCGATCCGGATCGCCCGGGCACCCGCCGGGCGATAGCCCGACAGATGATAGACCGTCGCCGGCACGCCCCCGGCAAGCGGGATCGTCACCAGCCCGGGCGGCGGCGCCTGGGGGAACTCCGCCTCGCCGCGGGCCAGCGCCCACAGCACCAGACGCAGCCGGGTCGGCGCGGGTTTCAGAAGCGCCGGCACGAAGATCATGTATTGCCCGAACCGCACGCCATGCTTGCGCAGCGCCCCGCGCGCCGCCTGGTCGAGCGCCTTGACCTCGGCGGCGACCGGCTCCCGCGGGAGGAGCCCCAGCGCCTCGACCAGACCGAAGCCAAAGCCGCGCGCCGGCGGCGGCAGCGCATCATCCTTTTGCAGCGCGATCAGCGGCTCCATCAGCGCCGCGATCCTGCGGTCGATGAAATGCTGCAGGCGACGCTGCACCCGCTCGCTGACCTCCGGTCCCGCCTCGTCATCGACGAAGACGCTGACCTGCGGGTGCAGGGCGTCGGCGCCCGCCACCAGCCTGCCGACCGCGTCAGAACCCCACATCAGGCCGCCCTGTTCGGTGAAATCGAGCTCGGTGTCGGGGGCGTTGTACAACCGATCTGCGCGCAGCCTGTATTGCGGGGCCAGCGCGGCGATGGCGGCCGACCGCAGGGTGCGCGCGGCATCGGGCGTTGCGCTGGCGTCCTGGCGGAACCGGAACCCGTCCAGCCGCCCGGCGAACTGCCCCTCGATCGTTACCTCGCCCGATTCGCTGACTTCGGCCACGAGCGCCTCCCTCTGTTTCAGACGGCGCAACAGCACGCTGGTGCGCCGGTCGACGAAACGCTGCGTCAGGGCCCCGTGCAGCGCGTCGGACAGGCGGTCTTCTACCGCGCGTGTTTCGCCCCGCCAATGGGTTTCGTCCCGCACCCAGCCGCGCCGCTGCGCGACGAAGGTCCAGGTCCGGATGAAGGCCAGCCGCTTGGCCAGCGCGTCGATGTCGCCCTGCGGCCGGTCGACGGCGCGGACCCGTGCGGCAAACCAGTCTTCGGGGATCTCGCCCGCCTTGTGCAGAAAGCCGAAGATGCGGCGCAGCATGGCGACATGTTCGGCCGGGGTGATGTCGCGGAAATCGGGGATCTGGCAGACCTCCCACAACAGCCGCACGTCGCGGCCATCGCGCAGCACGGGCGCGATTTCGGGATCGTCGGCCAGCGCCTTCAGCGCGGCCAGGTCGTCGGCCTCGCGGCCGCGAACCAGCCAGTCGTCGTCGGGCCGGGCCTCGAGCGCGGCAATCAGCGCCCCGGCGGATGCGAAGTCGAGCCGCCGATTGCGCCATTGCAGCCGGCGGACCGGGGCAAAGCGGCTGTCCTCGATCGCCCGGGTCACCTCTTCGGGCAGGTTGCGGGCTTCGCCGGTGACGCCGAACGTGCCGGGCTGCAGGTAGCGCCCGGCGCGCCCGGCGATCTGGGCCAGTTCGTTCGGCGCCAGCGGGCGCATCCGGCGGCCGTCGAATTTCGACAGGCCGGCAAAGGCCACGTGATCGATGTCGAGATTGAGGCCCATGCCGATCGCGTCCGTCGCCACCAGATGGTCCACATCGCCGTTCTGGTACATTGCCACCTGGGCGTTGCGGGTGCGCGGGCTCAGCGCGCCCATCACCACCGCCGCGCCGCCCTTCTGCCGGCGCAGCAGTTCGGCAATCGCATAGACGTTGTCAGCCGAGAAGCCGACGATGGCGGCCCGCGGTTTCATCCGGCTCAGCTTGGTCGGGCCGGTGTAGGTGAGGTCGGAAAACCGCGACCGCCCCTCGAACCGGGCGGCCGGCACCAGCGCGGCGATCGCCCCGCGCATGGTCGCCGCGCCCAGAAACATCGTCTCGCGCGCGCCGCGGGCGTGCAGCAACCGGTCGGTGAACACATGGCCGCGTTCGGGATCGGCGCAAAGCTGGATCTCGTCGATGGCCAGGAACTCGCAGGCCAGGTCCTGCGGCATCGCCTCGACCGTGCAGACCCACCAGCGCGCCCGCTCGGGCACGATCCGTTCCTCGCCGGTGACCAGCGCCACCGTGGACGGGCCGCGCAGGCCGACAATGCGGTCATAGACCTCGCGCGCCAGCAGGCGCAGCGGCAGGCCGATGATGCCGGTGCGATGGCCCAGCATGCGCTCGACCGCCAGATGCGTCTTGCCGGTGTTGGTGGGGCCCAGCACCGCGGTGATCCGCTGCTCACACATCGCTGCCTCCGGCGCCGGGTGGCCTCAGGTCTCGCGCCCGTTCACCTGGATGTCCAGCCATTCGGCCGCATCCGGAATCTCGTCGATATGCGGGTTGAGTTCGAGCGCGCGCTGCCATGCCTCGAGCGCGGCGGCCGGCCGGTCGAGCCCCATCAGGATCGCGCCAAGCCCGGCCCAGGCCTCGAAATGTCGCGGCTCGAGCGCCAGCGTCCGACGCAGATCGCCGATCGCCGCGCCGATCCGCCCGTCAAGGAAAAGCGCCTGCGCACGGCCATGCCAGGCCTCGGCAAAGCCGGGGGCGTGGTCGGTCAGCGCCGTGAAATGTTCCACCGCCGCGGTGAAGTCGCGCGCCGCAATGGCGGAGCGGCCGCGCCGCAGCAACAGGTCGAGCGTGCCGGACCCCGATTGCGACCAGCGATTGCGGATATCCGCCGCGATCTGGTCGGGGTTGGCCGCATCGGGGTCCGCGAGGCTGGCAAACAGCGCGTCCATGTCGTCCGCACCGTCCGGTGCCACGGCATCCTGCGCCGCGGCGGGCCAGGCCAGCGCCAGAAGCAACGCAAGGGTATTTGCAATTCGGATCAACAGCGCCATACAGCGAAGTCTAGCACCGGTCGCGCCAAAGGCGAGACCCGAATCGATCCGGCATCCAAAGGGGACAGGCATGAGCGACATCACGGCGAAGGCGGTGGAGAAACTGCAGGAAAAGCTGGCCGGCGGCTTCGACGGGACGGTGAAGTTCGACATTTCCGATGCCGGCACGATCCTGCTCGATGCGACCGGCGTGCACGAAGGCGATGGCGACGCCGATTGCACGCTGACCGCCGACGCAGAGACGTTCGAGGCGATCCTGAACGGCGAGCTGAACCCGACCTCGGCCTTCATGGGCGGCCGGCTCAGCGTCGATGGCGATATGGGGATGGCGATGCGGCTGGCCGGCGCGCTTGGCTGACGGCGCGCCGTTTCACAGCGACCTGGCCGACGGGCCGCCCGGCGGGACGGCGTTCTGGCTGACCGCGGATGACGGGGTGCGGCTGCGTTGCGGCTGGTGGCCCGGGGGCACGCGCGGCACCATCGTGCTGTTTCCCGGCCGCTCCGAATATGTCGAGAAATACGGCCGCACCGCGCGCGCCTTTCACGACGCGGGCTTTGCGGTTGCGGCGATCGACTGGCGCGGCCAGGGGCTGGCCGACCGCAGCGCGCCCGATATCGGCGATGTCGCCCATTTCGACGCCTATCAGCGCGATGTAACGGCCTATCTGGATGCGTTGCTGGCGATCGGCGCGCCCCATCCCTGGGTGCTGGTCGGTCACTCCATGGGCGGCTGCATCGGGCTGCGGGCCCTGCAGGCCGGCCTGCCCTTTGCCGCCGCGATCTTCACCGCGCCGATGTGGGCGATCGAGGTGCCGCGCGCCCTGCGCCGGGTCGCGCGGCTGGTCGCGCGCGGGGCCTGCCTGTCGGGCTGGGCCGACCGCTATGTGCCGGGAACAGGGCCGCAGAACTATACCCTGCAGCACGGTTTCGAGGGCAACAAATGGACCTCGGACCCCGAAGCATGGGCCTGGCTGGGCGACCAGCTGCGGGCCCGGCCCGAGCTCAACACCGGCGGGCCAAGCTGGCGCTGGCTGGCCGCCGCGCTCGACGAGATCGTTCGGGTGACCCGGGCGCCGATGCCCGCCATCCCCGCATTGGCCTGGCTGGGCGGCCATGAGACGATCATCGAGGCCGATGCGGTGCAGCGGCTGATGGCGCGCTGGCCGGGCGGCCGGATCGAGGAGATCGCCCGCGGCCGCCACGAGCTGCTGATGGAGGCAGCGCCGATCCGGCAGCGGATCGTCGCCGAATCGGTGGCCTTTGTCGCCGCGGCGACCGGTCATGCCGACGGTCATTGAGAATGACCGTTCTCAGCCGGCCGCCTGCGCCTCGATCGCGGCCAGGGTCGCGCCGGTGGCAATCGCCTCGGGGTCGAGCACCAGTTCGATCACCGCCAGCGTGCCCGCCGCCCGGGCCTGCGCAAAGGCGCCGGGGAAATCGGCCTCGTCGGTCACCCGGACGCCGAAACCGCCATGGGCGCGGGCCAGCGCCGCGAAATCGGGGTTGACCAGTTCGGTGCCGCTGATCCGGCCGGGATAGTTGCGCGCCTGATGCATCCGGATCGTGCCGTACATCCGGTTGTTGGCGACGATCACGATCGGCGCGGCACCGGCCTGGCGGGCCGTCGCCAGCTCGTTCCCGGTCATCTGAAAGCAGCCATCGCCGGCGAAACAGATCACCACCCGGCCCGGGTGCCGCAACCCCGCCGCGATCGCGGCGGGCAGCCCATAGCCCATCGACCCGCTGGTCGGGGCAAGCTGGGTGCCGAACCGCTTGTAGCGGAAATGGCGATGCACGAAGGCGGCATAGTTGCCCGCCCCGTTGGTCACGATCGCATCCTCGGGCAGATGCTCCGACAGCCATTCGACGACACGGCCCAGATGCACCGCGCCGGGCAGCGCCGCCGGCCTTTGCCAGGCCTCGTAATCGGCCCGCGCGGCGGCCCGCCAGCCCGGCCAGCCCGAACCCGGCGGTGCGGTTTCGGCCAACCGGGCCAGCACCGCCGGCGCCGGCGCGGCGATGGCGACCGCGGCGGGATAGACCCGGCCGATCATGTCGGGATCGGGATGGACCTGCAGCAACACCGGGGCGGGCGCCGCCGGGTCGATCAGCCGATAGCCATCGGTCACCGGGTCCGACAGCCGCGCACCCAGCACCAGCAGGCAATCGGCGGCCCGCACCCGCTGCCCCAGCGCGGGGTTCAGCCCCACCGACACATCGCCGGCATAGCAGGGATGCCGGTTGTCCATGTAGTCCTGCCGGCGGAACGCGGCCGCCACCGGCACATCCCAGCATTCGGCGAATCGGGCCAGATCTTCGGCCGCCCGCTGCGACCAGCCCGGGCCGCCGGCAATCGTCAGCGGCCGCGCCGCCGCCGCCAGCCGGTCGGTCAGCGCGGCGATCTGCGCATCCGTCACGCCCGGCAGCGGCAACGCGGCAGGCGCGCGATCGGGCACCTCTGCCCGGGCGCTCAGCATGTCTTCGGGCAGGCTCAGCACCACCGGCCCGGGCCGCCCGGCCTGGGCCGCATGAAACGCCCGGGCGATGTATTCGGGCAGCCTGGCGGTGTCGTCGATTTCGGCCACCCACTTTGCCAGCGGGCCGAAGAAGGCGCGGAAATCGACCTCCTGAAACGCCTCGCGATCGCGGTTGCGGCGCGGCACCTGACCGACGAACACCACCATCGGCGTCGAATCCTGTCGCGCCACATGGATGCCGCTGGCCGCGTTGGTGGCGCCCGGCCCGCGGGTGACGAAAACCACCCCGGGTCGCCCGGTCAGCTTGCCCCAGGCTTCGGCCATCATCGCCGCGCCGCCCTCGTGGCGGGCCACGGTGTTGCCGATGCCGGCGCCGTAAAGCCCGTCAAGCGCGGCAAGAAAGCTTTCGCCGGGGATCGAGAAGACCCGCTCGACGCCGTGCCGTTTCAACTGTTCGGCAAGGATCGTCCCACCATGTCGCATGCCCATCGGCGCCCCCATCGTTGATATGCGAAACTGCCCGGGGCGACAGCGGCGTCAAGCATGATACAACTTGCAGGAGACCGCACAGCGTCTAGGAAGGAAACCAAGGGGGCCGACCATGCCAAACCATCTGCTGGGTATTTCGGGTTCGCTGCGGCGCGACAGCTTCAACACGAAGCTGATGCGCGCCGCCGCACGGCATTACGGTCCCGCCACCTTTACCGAAGCCGATCTGCGGCTGCCGCTCTATGATGGCGATCTGGAGCATCTGCACGGCATCCCCGAGCCGGTCCAGCGCCTGTCCGACCAGATCGCCGCGGCGGATGCGGTGGTGATCGCGGGGCCGGAATACAACAAGTCGATCTCGGGCGTGCTGAAGAACGCGCTCGACTGGGTCAGCCGGACGAAGCCCAACCCGTGGCACGACAAGCCGGTCGCCATCGTCTCGGCCACGGCCGGGCGTGCCGGCGGCGAGCGGACGCAATTCGCGCTGCGCCTGTGCATGGTGCCGTTCCGGCCACGCCTTGTCACCGGCCCCGAGGTTCTGGTCGCCGGGGCGGCCGAGCAGTTCGACGAAGCCGGACGCCTGACAAATGATCGCTACGATGCCGCACTGGCCGAGCTGATGGCGGTGCTGCGGGTCGAGGCCGGTGGCTGACCCGTCCGATTCGCCGGTCGCGGACGCGGATGCGGACAACGATACCGACCATCCCGCAGTGGGTCGGTCTTCGGTCAGCCGCGATGCCCTCGACCCCCAACGCGCGACGGCGCTGCAGGCGCTGCTGGGCATGCCGGGCCACCCCGCCGCCGGCGGCGACCGGCTGATGCCGCTGGGGCATCACGTCTATTTCTGGGAGATCCTGCCGCCCTGGTCGATGGGGTTCGACGGCCGCGCCGCACCGGGCAGCGGCTTTCTGCCCGATCTCGACGGGTTGCCGCAGCGCAGCCTGGCCGGCGGCGCGGTGTTCTGGCACGCCCCCCTGATTCTGGGGCAGGAGGCGACGCGCCACAGCCGTGTCGCGGCTGTCAAGACACAGGCCGGCGAGGCGGGGCCGGGCGGCCTCGTTGCCACGGATCACGGCATCGAACAGGCCGGCGCCACCGTCCTGACCGAGCGCCAGACGCTGCTCTATCGCGCGGCCGCTTCCCCTGTCCCGATCGCGGCGAACGCGCCGCCCGCCCCGGACCAGGCGGAAACCGCCATCGAGGACCCGGCGCTGTTCGACGCGGTGACGCTGTTCCGCTATGCCGCGCTGACCTGCGAGTCCCATCGCATCCATTACGATGCCGAATACGCGCGCACCGAGGAAGGCTATGCCGAGCGGGTCGTGCCGGCGGGCCTGATGGCCCAGCGGCTGGCGCTGATGGCCGAGGCGCAGATCGGCCCGCTGATGCGGTTTTCGTTCCGGGTCGCGGCGCCGCTTTGCCTGGGCGATGCGGCGGGGTTCTGCAGCGGGCCGCGCGACGGGCCGCGCTTGAAACTGTGGGTGAAGGGGCCGGACGACCGGCTGTGCCTGAGCGCCGAGGCCGAGGCGGCCGGATAACCCGGTGCGTCCGCCGGCTGGCCGAAGAGATCGCAGCGAAAGGTTCCCAAACCCCATGACCCAGCCAATCGCGGTGATCGGAAACGCCAATCTCGACATTGTCGGCGGCCCGCTCGACACCTGGCCGGACCGCGGGACCGAGGTGTTTCTCGACCGGTCGGACCTGCGCATCGGCGGCTCGGCGGCCAACACCGCGCTGGTGCTGCGTCGGCTCGGCGCCCGCGCCGGGCTGATCGCAGCCGCCGGCGCCGATCCGATCGGCGCGATGATCCGGGCGGCGTTTTCCGGCCCGCTCGACCGGATCGCCGGCATCGCCGGGCCCAGTTCGGTGACCTTCGGGGTGCTGCATGGCGATGCCGAACGCAGCTTTCTTTCGACCCGCGGCCATCTCGACCGGTTCGGCCCGGCCGAGATCGCCGCGGCGCTGGCCGATTGGCCGCTGAGAGGCGCCACCGCCCTCCTCAGCGGCAGCTTCGCCATGGGGACGCTGCGCGATGCCACGGCGGGGCTGCTGGCGCGGCTGCGCGGGGCAGGCGCCCGGGTCGCCATCGATCCGGGCTGGCCCGGCGGCGGCTGGACGGCGCCGGCCCGGGCGGCGATGGCGGCATGGCTGGGGCTGGCGGATATCGTTCTGATCAACGACAAGGAGCTTGCCGGCTTTGCCGGAGGTGCCGAGCCCGAGGCCGCCCGCGCGCTGCTGCGACCCGGCGCGACGCTGATCGTCAAGCGCGGCGCGGCGGGGGCCGTATCGCTGTCGGCCGCGGGCACACGCCACGCAGCGCCGGCGCCGGTGGTCGATGCGCAAGACACCATCGGCGCGGGGGATGCGTTCAACGCGGGCTACCTGGCTGCCCTGCAACGCGGTGCGGCGCCCGGCGACGCCTTGGCGCGGGCCTGCCGCGTCGCCTCGGCCGTGGTTGCCGAGTTTCCGCGCCGCGACACGCCGATCGCGCTGACCGAGGGGGCGCCATGAACATCCTGCTGATGATCGCCGACGATCTCGGTCGCATGGCCGGGTGCTATGGCGCGCATGGGCTGACCACCCCGCATATCGACGCGCTGGCCGCGCAGGGCACCCGTTTCGACATGGCCTTCACCTCGACCGCCTCGTGCTCGGGCAGCCGGTCGGTGATCTTCACCGGCCTGCACACGCATCAATCGGGGCAATACGGGCTGCATCACGACCACCACCATTTCATGACCTTCGGGGATGTCGCGACCCTGCCCGCGCTGATGAACCGGGCCGGTGTGCATGGCGGCATCATCGGCAAGGTCCATGTCGGCCCGCCCGAAACCTATCCCTGGGCGCTGCGCGAGGAAAGCGGCACGCGCGACATTCGCTGGGTGGCGGGCCGGGCGGCCGCCTATTTCGCCGACCGCGCCGCCGATGGCCGGCCGTTCTGCCTGACCGTGGGCTTCATCGATCCGCATCG
>DNSZ01000081.1 GCA_003500165.1 Paracoccaceae bacterium
GCAAGGTAAGGCGGCATGAGCCCACCATAGACGACCAGCACCGCCGTCAGCGCCTGGGCCAGCGCCGCGGCAACGGCCAGCGCGGCAAGCGGGCCGGGCCGTTCGACACCGGCGACCGCGGCCGCGCCCAACAGCGCCTTGCCATGCCCCGGCCCCGCCGCATGGGCCAGGCCATAAACGGCCGACAGGCCGACAAGCGACCACAGCGCCGCGGGTTGGCCGGCATTCAGCGCCCGGGCGGCCCGGGCCAGACCGGCCTGCAGGTCGCGCTGCAGATCAAGCGCGCCGGCCATGCCGGCCTCGACGAGGCCGAGCCGCCACAACAGCACCGCCGCCACCAACATGGCGGCGACCCCGAGCCCGGCGCGCAGCCTTACCGGCATGTCAGCTGCGCCTCGGCGGCGAACAGCCGCCCGACATCCTTCTCGGCGGGTGTCTCGTCGACCGGCAGATCGGCCAGTGCCGCCTGCAGCGCAAGCACCGCCTCGGTCGGCTGCCAGGCCAGGGCCTTGGCCTCGCATCCGGTGCCGCCCGCGACCGTTACCGGCCCGGTCAGATCGAAGGCGATGAAATAGACCGGATCGTAGATCGCCAGCCTTGCCGGGCGACCATCCAGCGCCGCCGGCGCGGCCAGCGGGCGGGTGAAATCGATCCGCAGGCGGTCGTCCTCGACCCGCGCCGCGATGTCCTGCGCAGGGGCCAGCGCGACGGCCTCGCCCGCCACCGACAGCGCCGCGAACCCACCGGTTTCATCGAACAGCAGCGCCTGGTCGGCCGCGACGCTGCGCGACGCCTCCGGGTCGAGCGCGGCGAACGGGTCGATGCCCATCTCCTGAAGCACAAGCAGCGTCATCAGCGGGTCGTAGATGTGGCTGATCTGCACCGCGGCAAGGCGGCCCTCGGCATCGACCACGAACCCGGCCCCGGCTTCGATGAACACATGCGGATGCGCCGCGCCGCCGGTCGGCGCCAGCAGCCAGGCGCAAAGCAGCGGGGTGATCGCCAGCCTTTTCACGGCGGGGCCCCCGACGCCAGCACCGCGCCGGCTGCCGGGAAAACCGGGCCCGGGCGGTGCCTCATCGGAACGCGCCATGGGGTTTCGGGGCGGGCCCGGCGGCCTGCCGGGCCGTGTTGACATATAGCGCGGCGGCCATGAGCTCGGCCGCGTCCAGTTCCGCGCCGTGCCGCCGTGCCGCGTCCAGCAGCACCCGTTCGATCGCATCGGCCTGCGAGAAATCGCCGATCCGGCCGAGCGCCGCGGCCACCGATCCGGCGACATCCGGATGCCGCGCCGGCAAGCCGCGCAGCGCGCTCAGGATGGCCGGCCGCAGCGCCGGATCGCCTTCGCGCCCATGCACCGCGAGGGCCGCGATGATCGCGCGCAGCTCGTCAGGGCGCGACGGCGCCGTGAACCATTCGGCGGCCAGCCGGGCCACGCCCTCGGCGCCGTCGATCTCGATCAGTGCCGTGGCCCAGGCGTCGAGGTTTCGCACCCCGCCCAGCCGGGCCGCCATGGCGATGCGTCCCAGGATCAGGGCGCGATCCGCCGGGCGGCCGCCAAGCCCCAGCATGACGATGTGAAAACCCGCCCAGGGCAGTTCCGTCCGATCGGCCAGCGCGCGTCGGGCCGCATCCGGGTCGACCGGCCGCGCCATGGCGCGGATCAGGCCATAGCGGGCGCGGCTCAGCTCGTCGATGGCGAGGCGCCGCAGGTTCGGGTGCTCATCGTGCAGAAGGCCCGCGAAAAAGGCAAAGCGCGCGGTCTCGTCCGCTGCCCAGCCCGGCCCGCGATCGAGGATCGCATCGACCGTCCGCCGCATCGCCGGGTCGAGATAGGCAGCGCGGCGCCATTCCTGCCCGTCATGCACGAACAGCAGGCCGTCGCCGGGCCGCGCCGCCAGACGCCGCCGCGTGGCACTGTCGAGAAGGAAGGGGATCGCGGCATCGCGCGGCGCGCCCTTCAGCGTTTCGACCGGTGCAAACCGAAATGGCTGCGCCGGGTCCTCGCGGGCGATCACCGCTGTCCGCGCGTCGAGCAGCCGCTCGGCCAGCGTCGCTTCGGGCCGTTCGACGCAGATCGGACAGGCTGCCGCGCTGCCGCAAAGGACCAGCACCGCGGCGGCGATCATCCCCGGCAGGCGCGGCGGCGCGGCGCCGCGCCTGCGACGGGACAGAACGGCCGTGAACGAAACCATAAGGCGGGTCTAGGCCGCCCCGGGCCCGACAACAAGGCGCAATGGGCGGCCGGCACGCCCGGGGCCGTTGCGGGCCGGGCCGGCAGCGCCTAGCCTTCGCCCAAGGAGGGCGCGCGATGGCGCAGATCAGGTCGCGACGCTGCCGGCGGTGGCCCAAGAAAACGCGCGCCCCGTGCGTCCAACGGGCATGAACCGGTCCGACGAGGCGCTTGTGCGGGCCGCCGCGGCGGGCGACCGCGCGGCGTTCGCGGCGCTTGTCCGGGCCCATTACGACAGGACCTATCGCATGGCCGCCGGTCTGCTTCGCGACCCCGATGCCGCCGCCGACATCGCCCAGGACATCTGGGCGTCGATGCCGGCCAGGCTGGCAGGCTTCGCCGGCGAGGCGGCGTTCACCACCTGGCTTTACCGGGTGGTGCTGAACCGGGTGCGCGACCATATCCGGCGGACGCAGCGCCGCGCTGGCAGCCGGGCGCGCCTGGCCGAGGAAGCGGCGCGCCTGGCGGCCGAGGCCGGCGCGGAGGCCGAAAGGCGGCGCTGGCTGCTGGCGGCCTTCGACGCGCTGGCGCCGCCCGAATTGCGCGAGACCGCCTGGCTGATCGTGGTCGAGGGGCTGACCCAGGCCGAGGCGGCGGCGGCGCTCGATGTGGCGCCGGGCACGGTGGCCTGGCGGATGAGCGAGGTGAAACGGCAACTGACCGGGCTGGCCCGGTCGGAAGGGGTGGCATGACGGGCGATCGCGACGATCTCGACGAGCTGGGCAAGGCGCTGAAGGCGGCCGTGCCGCCGCCCGACCCGGCGCGCAAACAGGCCGCCCTGCAGGCCGCGCTGCGGGCGCATGACGATTTCTTTGCCAGGGCCGCCAAGAAAACCGCCGGCACCGGGCGTCCTACGGGTCAGAGCCGCCGCTGGGGCGGCCTGAGCGAAGGAGCCCAAGCCATGTGGAAGAAACTGACATCGAAACAGATCCTCGCCGGCACGACGGCGCTGGCAGCACTTGCCCTGGTGGTCGTGGTGGTGCCCGAGGCGCTCGACCGGGGAACGGGCGACGCGGAGCCGGAGCGCGGGCTTGAGCCCGTGGTTTCCAGCACTGAGGCCCAGTCTGCCAGTGGCAACGAAACGGAACGGGCCACGCGAGAGGGTGCCGTTGCCCCCGCGCCCGGCATCATTGGGGCGCCAGGTCAGGAAACGGGCCAGTTGGGCGCAAGCGGCGATGTCGTTGCTGCGGGGGATGCCGACATGCCGATCGACTTCTCGGGTCGTGAAAACGCGCCACCCGAACTGACCTTCGGGGCAGAAATTGACGACACGGAAATCTCACGGCGCCTCGATGGGCGCGCCGCCGCGCCCGAGGGCGAGCGTTCCAACTTGACCGGCGGTGCGTCTACCAACGAATCGGACGTGGATCTTTTGGCCGATGTCGCCGAAGGCCTCGACGATGGGGGCCTTGCACACCGCGAAATAGAGGAGGCCGCGCGCAGAGGCAGTCAGGAAGAGCCTCTTGTGCTCAGCCGCGACCCATCCGTTGTCGTGCCCCCCGAGATGCACGAACCCGCGATGACGCTGTACGAGCCGGCTGCCAATGAGACCTATCCCGACAGCGCGCAGGCCGGCATCATGCGGGTCGCCGACGCGCCCGTTTCGACCTTCTCGGCCGATGTCGACACGGCCAGCTACAGCCTGGCGCGGTCGTCGCTGATGGCGGGCTTCCTGCCCGACCCGCAAAGCGTCCGGCCCGAAGAGTTCGTCAACTACTTCACCTATGCCTACCCCGCCCCCGAAGCCGATGGCCCGCCCTTCCGCGCCACCGTCACGGTGGATGCGACGCCCTGGAACGCCGACACCCGGCTGGTCCAGATCGGCATTCAGGGCCGGATGGTCGATCTGGCCGAACGACCGCCCTTCAACGCGGTGTTCCTGATCGACACCTCGGGCTCGATGCAGGACGCGAACAAGCTGCCCCTGGTCAAGCAGGCGCTGACCCTGTTGGCAAACAGCCTGCGCGAAGGCGACGAGATCGCCATCGTCACCTATGCCGGCAATGCCGGCGTGGCGCTGGAGCCGACGGGCATCGACAACCTGCCGGCGATCCGGGCGGCGATCGCGCGGCTCGGCGCGGGCGGTTCGACGGCCGGCGCGGCCGGGATCGACGCCGCCTATGCCATGGCCGAACGCATGGCGGCCGAGGGCGAGACGACGCGGGTCTATCTGGCCACCGATGGCGATTTCAATGTCGGCGCGTCCGGCACCGATGCGCTGCAGGCGCTGATCGAGAAACGGCGCGAAACCGGCGCCTATCTGTCGGTGCTGAGCTTCGGGCGCGGCAATATCCGCGACGACGTGGCCCAGACCCTGGCCCAGGCCGGCAACGGGCAAGCCGCCTATATCGACACCGTGTTCGAAGCGCAGCGCGTGCTGATCGACCAGCAAGGCGCCGCCTTGGTGCCGATCGCGGGGGATCTGAAGCTGCAGGTCGAATGGAACCCCGCTGCCGTCAGCGAATACCGGCTGATCGGCTATGAGACCCGNNCACCGTGCCCGAGGGCGGCATCGAGGGCGAGCTTGGCTGGCTGAAGATGCGCTGGAAGGAGCCCGGCGAAGACAGCAGCCAGCTGGTCGAACAGCCGATCCTGAGCGACCTGACCGAGGCGATCGACGGTCCCTCGGACCGGGACTTCGCCGCCGCCATCGCCGGCTTTGCCGAATTGCTGC
>DNSZ01000289.1 GCA_003500165.1 Paracoccaceae bacterium
CGATTCAATGCCGATTGACACTGATGACGCGGTACGAGGCGAGCAACCCTTTACATGAGGCGATGATGGACGCGTTTCGCAACGTCTTCGGCGCCGATGTTTGCCGGAACGCGATCGAGATGACCCGGGCGGTTGAGCAGGCCGGGCGGTTCCAGAACTCGGTCTATGAGCAGGACTATCGCGAAATGACGCGGGAAACATGGAAGCGCGCGCGCTCGTCCTTCGACCAGGCCTATGCCGAGTTCCGGGAGACGGTTCTTAAGTCGTGGCGGGAATTGGCGCAGCTTCGGGAGGCGGTGTGATGGTCAAGCGCAACAAGTTCGGATTCGAGCCGCTGAGTGACGAGGATGTCAGGCGGGCACAGCGCGATGCAGGCCCGATGTCGGTCGCGGTGCGGGAAACGGCTGCGACGCTGAACGAAAGCACGGCCGAACTGGTCCGCAAGCGGCGGCAGAATGCCGAAGAGGCTCAGAAGTACCGTGATGCCGTGAGCGAGGGCAGGGTGGCCGAGATGATCCGGATTGACAAGATCCGGCTCGACGATCTGCCAAGGGACAGGATCGATCTCGACGCGGTGGCGCAATCCGAGACGATGGAGGAACTCAAGGCGTCAATCCGGAGCCGCGGGCAGAAGGAGCCGATCGAGGTCTGGCGGGCCGAAGAGGGGACGTTCCAGCTCAAGAAAGGGTGGCGGCGCCTCACCGCGCTGCGGCAGCTCTTCGAGGAGACCGGGGACGAACGGTTCGCAGAGGTCTCAGCGCGGGTAGCGGCGACAGATGGCGATCGATTGGGCCTGTTCATCGACATGGTAGAGGAGAACGTGATCCGGGAAGATCTCACTTTCGCTGAACTGGCTTGGGTCGCCATCGCAGCAAGCCGCGATGCCGGCGTGGTCGATTTGGCTCCTGAACAGCTGGTCGGGCGGATCTATGCATCGCTGCACAAGGTCAAGCAGTCTTACATCCGGGCCTTCGTCTCGGTGCTGATGCGGCTTGGTGAGGACTTGAAGTTCCCCAAGGCCGTTTCGCGCGACCTTGGTGTCGAGGTTGCGCGACGGATCAAGGAAGCGCCTGAATCCGCCGATGGTCTTCGAGAGGCCTTGCGGCGGTGCCGGGACGTGGCGGAACAGGACGGCGTGCTGAGGGGCTTTGTGTCTCGAGTCGGGGCAGGGGCGCAGGGTACCCGGCGCGGGGGACAGCGCCGGGACAAGTACGAGTTCACGCTTGGGGGTCTGAAGGTGACGGCAAAGGGTCGCGAGTGCCGCTTGCTGGCGAGGCAGGACTTTGGGCAGTTTGATCGGGAGCGGCTCGAGGCCGCGGCTCAGGCGTTCCAGAATGTGCTCTATGGAGAGTAGGGCAGGGCGGGTGGCCGCGGATTTGCGGGCATGAGCCACAACGGCCGCTCGGTTACCGGTCGGTAACCGGTTCCGGACTACACGTCCCAGATCTACGGCCACTGCTTGTGTTGCCGAGTTACCGACCGGTAACCGACCGGTAACCGAGCGGTACTCCCCTCCAAGGTGGCTGGCCTGGCCGCAGGCGATCACAGCGCGGCCTTTTCGGAAGTCTCTGGCAGAAAGCGTGATCTCTGTGAATGGCGCAGGGCTATCTGGGGGCCCCATTGCTCCTTGCAGGATATGCGTATCCGTCATGATCGGAAAAAAGTGTTCTATATTTGTTCTCACCGTGGGCGTCCTCCATTATCTGGCGACGTTTCGCACTGAGCCAATGGGATAAGTGTTTCCGGTCAAAAGGAAAGCTTCGGCTTCACGTCATTTATGCAACAAAGCCACCCAGCTTCCCAAGTCCGCGAGCAGCTGACAAACACCGCAATGCCTGGCGTCGGGGTCAGGGGCGATTGATCACGATCAGGTCGCCTTCGGGAACGTGCAGGTTGCATTCGGCGGCCGTGTTCAGATGCCTGCCCTGCTCGGCAAGGACATCGCGCAGGCGTTTCCCCACAGGTCCGCGCAATGTCCCCATCCCGTCAAACGCCTGGGTCAACATCTGGCACAGCCTGGCCTTGTGCCCGCTTGTGAAGGACCGCATGCCAAGATCGCGGGCGAACTGGACCAGGTCGGTGCGCTGCAGCTCGTCGGTCATCCGCGCACGACCGATCCGGAAGGCAAGTTCATGGGTAACTTCGGGATCGATGATGGTTGGGATGACATCATAGACCGGGGCCAAATCGGGAACAGGTCCGCGATACAGCAGCGCATGGTTCTTCGCGTGATTGTCGGTGTTGCCCAGGAGCAGATTGGCCAGCGTGATCTGAAACAGGGCCAATCGGTTAGCCCCTGGTCGGGCGGTACGGGCAATGATCCCCCCCATGGCCTTTGCGTCGAACCGCATTCCGGGCTCTGCCGCCCGGCGTTCGTACTTCAGCTCGGCTGACAAGCCAAGCGCCTGGCAGAAATCTTCCTGATGCAGGCGCCTGATCCGATCACCTTCAACCACACGATCAAAGCGGTCAATCAGTAACCCCTGAAGGTCCCCCTCGCCAATCGGTGTGGTTTTTGCCACGGGATGGTCCTGAAACGCCGCCATCGCCTGCAAGGCGCGGTGCTCCTGGTGCACCTCATGCGTGTGACCCGGGCGCGGCACCTTCAGAATATGGGTTGTCGGCACGCCGCGATCGGGTTTGGGCAAGGCAAAACCGCCATTGTGCATCTGCGTCAGGGCAATCTTACCCTGGACCCCGGCCAGGGGGGACGGATCGGCCTGGGTGGCGGGCAGGCGGCGGTGATCGCGCAGGGCGGTCATGATCCGGGTGAGGTCCACCGCCGTCAGGGGATCATAGTCCTGCGACAATAGACCCGGGGATTTGGGGGCCGCCGCACCTTCTGGCGTGCAGGACAGCGCGCCGGGGCAATCCGCCCCAAGATGATACAGAAGACCGACGAAATCCCCCCGCTCGATCCGGTGACGTCGGATCACCTGGTCCAGCATCGCGTTTTCAAACAGAAGGTTGGCAAAGAAACCGCGCGTTGCCGCATCGCCAAAGGGCTCCTCGCGGATCGGCAGGCCGAGAGAAACCGGATGCGGCAGACCATCCTGAAGGTAGCGAAACCGCGAGGATCCGTCCGCCTGGCGGGTCAGCTTTCCGACGGGGCTGGCCACGGATTCGATATGGACGTCCAGCGTCAGCAAGATCCATCGTCCCTCAGATGAAGGACCAGGCCCAGATCGGCGCAGATCTGAAGGACAAGGCCCACCCGGGCCGTTTCCTTGCCTTGTTCGATGGCGCGGATCGTCGGTCGGGAAATACCTGTCTGCAGGGCAAGGTCTTCCTGGGTAAGTCCCAGGCGCTTGCGATGTGCCCGAATGCACCCGCCAAGGTCCTGCGCATCAGTCACGCGGTGGATGTGAGAGACAACGGTGTTTTCCTTTGGCATGTTCCTGCTCTATCGCCTGCAAAATGGCAATGATCGTTTCCAGATACCCTGATTCCGCGAGCACCGCAAGAAATGAAAACGTTCGTTTCCATAATTGACCTTGGCTAGTGTGCCGCATCTGACGGGGAGTGCCATGCGGCGGCTGGACATCTGACATCCTCCCCGTCCATCAGGGCGGAGAGGACGTCAACAGGACCTGTGAACAACACTCCCTCCGTCTGAACGGACAGCGCTGTAGCCTGCGCCCCGAGCCGGATTTCTGGTCTGTGACAGAGACGACCGCGCGGCGGGAAAGCCCTTGCCCGGGATGTGCGACAGAGAAGGAGTATCGCCTGGTCTCTGATCGACGCTGCATCGCACGGCACGCGGGTTGCCGGTCTTCCCTTTTCCTGAACCACAGGATAACACGTTTCGTGCTCTGGGTCAGGGCGATCGGTGCAGTTGGGAGACGGGAAATGGACGTGGAGCTTGAAGTCCGCCTTCTCGAGGCGGTCGCGGATGAGGGGTATCTGGTGGCTTTGCAGCGGGGGCCGATGGCCTGGGCTGTGGTGGCGACCGACTGGCCGGACGAAGCGGTGGCCCGCTATGGGGCAGAGGCGATGTTTCTGAACGATCCGGCGGTGATGGGGATGCCCGAGGGCGCGCGTGACTGGCCCAAGGGCAACACGCCGGCCGACGCGCTTCGCCGGTCGATCGGCATGACGCATGGCGTGACGATCACGGCATCGTCGCCGACCGGCACGATCCTTGGGCTGCTGGGGCGAAAGAGCAAGGACGCGCTGACCGAGAAGGCCGCGAAGTCGCTGATCATGGTGATCCGGCGGATCGTCGAGCGGACGGGCGAGATCGATCCCTACGGCCTGGAACTCCTGAGGCAGTATGTGTTCGACTATCCGAACATCCAGACGATGATGAAGAAGCTGAACCTGGGGCGGCGCAAGATCGACATGGAACTCCTGAGGGTGCAGGAGGCCCTGGGCGCGTCGAACATACGCGAGACCGTGTATCGGGCCGGGCAGTGGGGCCTTCTCGACAAGAAGGATTGATCGGCGCGCCACGCGGCCCCGGATCACGGGATGACGCGCTCGCGGTGAACCGCCGGCATGGAGGCGCCTCGGCGCGCCGGTGCACCCGTTATGTGGAAAACCGTCCGACATTGCCGGCGATCAGGCGCGGGATGCGCATGATCGCCGGCAATGTCGGACG
>DNSZ01000258.1 GCA_003500165.1 Paracoccaceae bacterium
ACTTGAAACCTGAAACCGCCATGTACACCCGGTCGAACGTAAGTAGGGCTCGCTTCACGTCGACCAGACTTACTGGAGACTCTGTTAGTGCAAGGTAAGCGCTTCTAATCATTCTAAGTTCTTAACCTCACGCCATGATTGAGTCAACTTCCCGTTTGGGCCCCAGTTACCCTTCACTCCCAATGCATGGCCAGGATAAGATCATGCCCACCCGTCGCGAAACCGTGCTCGCCGCGCTGCATGGGCGGTTCCGGCCGCCGCCGCCCTGCGTGGTGAGATGCTGCCCGAGCCTGTCCGGGCCGAGGGTCCGTTGATCCTGCGACCCGGGCGAGCCGGAGCTGACGTTGTCCCCGCGCGCCCGCCACGGCCAGCACCGCGCCGAGGTCGATGCGGTTGCGCGGTGGGGCGCCTGCCAGGGGTGAACGGCCGTGACGCCGCCGTCGACCGTCTCCCTAAGGCGCCGTTGGCCCCGCCTGTGCCGCGACGCTGCGCATCGCCTCGGCGATCCGGTCGATCGCCCAGACGGCAAAGGACCGCATCAGCAGCATTTCCACCCCGTCCGGCGCCCGGGTGATCTGGGCCTGCATATGCGCCAGGTCGGCGCGCGCGGTGGCGCCTGGGGGAAACGCCGACGGGCGCACATCAAGCGGGGTCAGCCGCGCCATCGCCGCGTCCCAGCCCGCCCCGGTCAGCGTCAGGCCGACCCAGCCATCGGTCAGCGCGATCAGCCCGGCATGGGGGGCCAGGCTGGTGTCGGGCGCGGCCCCCAGCAGCAGCCAGCACCGGTGCCCGGCCCAAAGCAGCCGCGCGCCGCCGGTATCGGCGGTCATGCCCGGCCCGGGCAGGTGCGCGCCATGGGCGGCCGCGCAGGCCTCGGATGCCGCCTGCTCTGCCCCCGGCCAGGGGGCGATCTGCCAGATCGGGCCGGGATCGCAGGCCGCCAGCGTGACCGTGCCGTGGCAAATCGGCAAACGGCCGGCGAACGGATCGGCTGCGGTCAGGGGGTCAGGCGCGGACACGGGCACCCTCCGGATCGAAGAAGACGGTCGGACCGACCCGACAGGGGATATCCACCTTGCGCAGGTGATCGACCAGCCGGATGGTCTCGCCATGGCGCGCGCGGCCGTCGCGCAGGAACCCCAGCGCGATATGGGTGCCGAGCGTGGGCGAATACCCCGCCGAGGTGACGTAACCCTGTGACCCGGGCGCCTTCGCGTCCGCCCCCTCGGCGAACAGATGCGCGCCGGGATAGGGCATGGCGGCAGGATCGGTGGGCGTCAGCCCGACAAGCTGTTCGCGTTCGGGTCCGGTCAGCCCCGGCCGCCCGGCCGCCACCTTGCCGATGCAATCCTTCCTGTCCGAGATCATCCGTTCGAGCCCCAGGTCGAAGGCGGTGGTGCGGCCGTGCAATTCGGCATGGGTCAGAAACCCCTTTTCGATGCGCAGCACGTTCAGCGCCTCCATCCCGTAGGGGCCGCCGCCATGGGCCTGCGCGGCCGCCACCAGCCGGTCCCACAGGGCGGGGCCATGGCGGGCGGGCACCGCGACCTCATAGGCGAGCTCGCCCGAAAACGAGATGCGGAAAAGCCGCCCGGGGATGCCCGCCACGGTCACCGGACCGCATGCCATGAAGGGCCAGGCATCGGCCGAGATATCTGCTTCCACCAGCCCCGCCAGCATGTCGCGCGCCCGGGGGCCCGCCACGGCGAACTGTGCCCAGCGGTCGGTGACGGAGGCGAGCGCAACCCGGGCGCGCGGCAGCAGCACCTGGGCGGCAAACTCCAGATTCCGCATGACCTGGCCCGCCGCCGCCGTGGTGGTGGTCATCAGCCAGCGGTCCTCGCCCAGCCGCGCGGTGGTGCCATCGTCCATCACATGGCCATCCTCGCGCAGCATCAGGCCATAGCGGACGCGGCCCGGCTTCAGGCTGGAGAATGTGCCAGTATAGACCAGATCGAGAAGCCGCGCTGCATCCGGCCCCGCGATCTCGATCTTGCCGAGGGTGGAGACATCGGCCACGCCGACGGCTTCGCGCACCATGCGCACCTCGCGGTCGCAGGCCTCGCGCCATGTGGTTTCCCCCGGCGCCGGGAAATTGCTGGGGCGGTACCACAGCCCGGCCTCGATCATCGGGGCGCCGGCGGCGCAGCAGGCGGCGTCCGANNGCGGCGATCGGCACGGGCGCATAGGGCGGGCGAAAGGTGGTTGGCGCCATATCGGCCATGGCGCGGCCCTGCGCCTCGGCAATGGTGGCCAGCGCGTTCAGGTTTGCGGTCTTGCCCTGATCGGGCGCCATCCCCAGCGTCGTGTAGCGCTTGGTGTGCTCGGGGGAGCGGAAGCCCTCCTGCTGGGCCAGCCGGATGTCCTTCACCGTCACATCGTTCTGGAAATCGACCCAGACCCGCTTGCCTTCGCCGGCGCGCCAGATCGGCGGGGAAGGGGCGGCATCGGGCGCGTCCGCTTCGGGCAGGGCAAAATCGGGCGCCGTCCGCCCAAGCGCGGCCAGCGCGTCGCCGGCCGCCCGGGCGCCCGATTGCAACGCGGCCACCAAGCTGCGCGCGCCCGCCGCCGCGCCCGCCGGCCACAGGCCCGGCACGGCGCCGGGTTTCGGAACAAAGGCGCCCAAATCGCCATCCCAGACCGGTTTCGCACCCAGATGGCAGGACAGATGCACGACCGGCACCATGCCGCCGGCCACGGCCAGGCAATCGGCGCCGATCCGGCGGGGCCCGGCCGGCGTGCCGACAGTGACGCCGGTCAGGCCGTGCCGGCCCTCGGTGCCCAGGACCTGGGCCGCGGGATAGACCCGGCCGACCCCCGCCACCGGGCCCGGATCGCCCACTGGGTCGATCAGCGCCGCAACGCCGATGCGCGCGGCGTGGCAATCGCGCACCGTCGCAAGCGCCCCGGGCCCGCTGCCCAGCACCGCGATCCGCCGCCCGGGCGCCACGCCGAACCGGTTGACATAGGCGCGCAGCGCACCGGCCTGCATCACCCCGGGCCGGTCGTTGCCGGGAAACAGCAGCGGGCGCTCATGCGCGCCGGTGGCCATGATCGCCTGGC
Organism: Paracoccaceae bacterium; assembly: GCA_003500165.1. Lineage (GTDB taxonomy): Bacteria > Pseudomonadota > Alphaproteobacteria > Rhodobacterales > Rhodobacteraceae > UBA10424. The sequence continues at coordinate 3,064 of DNSZ01000258.1, forward strand.
CGGCGGCGATCCGCCAGAAGGTCGACATCGGCATCCCGTCGGCCAGGCGCGGCCGATGCGCGCCGACCCGTTCGAGCGCGCCATAGATGCCGCCATCATAGACGCCGACCACCGCGGTTCGGGTCATGATCCGGACATTGTCCCGCGCCGCCAGGTCGCGCATCGTCGCCGCGGCCCAGGCCGAAGCGGGCTGGCCGTCGATCTGCCAGCTTTCGGCGTTGAGCCGCCCACCGGGCAGGAAGTCCTCATCCGCCAGGATCACATCGGCCCCGGCTGCGGCCGCCGCCCGCGCCGCGATCAGCCCGGCCGGCCCCGCCCCGATCACAAGAACGTCGCAATGGGCAAAGGCCTTGTCATGGGGCAACTGGTCATCCTTGCCCGACAGCCGGCCGAGGCCTGCGGCGCGCCGGATCAGCGGTTCATAGACCCGTTCCCACCAGGCCCGCGGCCACATGAAGGTCTTGTAATAGAACCCCGCGCCCAGGAACGGATGCATGAGGTCGTTGAGCGCCAGCAGGTCCCAGCGCAGCGACGGCCAGCAATTCTGCGGCCGCGCGTTCAGCCCGTCATGGAGTTCCTGCACCGTGGCGCGGATGTTCGGAAAGACCCGGTCGCCGGCGAACACTTCGACCAGCGCGTTCGGTTCCTCGGGGCCGGCCGTCATCACACCGCGCGGCCGATGGTACTTGAACGACCGGCCGATCAGACGGACATCGTTGGCCAGCAGTGCCGAGGCCAGCGTGTCGCCGGAAAACCCGGTCAGCACATCGCCGCCGAAGGAAAACCGCACCGGGTGGGTGCGGTCGATCAGCCCGCCGGTTTCAAGCCGCATCGTCGCCCCCCGCGATGTCCTGCGCCAGACGAACGCCCAGAACCTCATGCGTGCCGGTATCCCGGGTGACGATCAGCCAGGCCCGGCAACCCTGCTCGTGCTGCCAGAACTCGTCCAGCGGCCCCTCGGGGTTGGTGCGCAGATGCAGGTAGTCGTCCATCGCCTCGGGCCCTTCCCCGGGTGCGGGGCGGCCGATGCGCACCGCCGCGCCGGAAACGTAGAATTCGCGCCGGTCGCGCAGGCCGCAGAGGGGGCAGAGGATGCGCATCCTGCCGCCCTCTAATGCAGATTATGTTGGCTGCCGGTCCCCTCTTCGTCGAGGAGATGGCCGGTCGCAAACCGGTCGAGGCGAAAGCGCGCCGCCACCTTGTGGCTTTCGCCGGTCGCCATCAGATGCGCCATGCACCAGCCCGAAGCCGGCACCGCCTTGAACCCGCCATAGTTCCAGCCGGCATCGAGGAACAGCCCCTCGACCGGGGTCCGGTCGATAATCGGCGAGCCGTCGGGCGTCATGTCCATGATCCCACCCCAGGACCGCAGCACGCGCGCCTCGCCGATCGTCGGCATCAGCGCCATGCCGGCCTCCATCACATGTTCGACCATCGGCAGGTTCCCCCGCTGCGCATAGGAATTGTAGAAATCGATGTCGCCGCCGAACACCAGCCCGCCCTTGTCGGACTGGCTGATATAGAAATGCCCCATGCCGAAACTGACCACATGGTCGATGACGGGCTTCAGCCCCTCG
>DNSZ01000201.1 GCA_003500165.1 Paracoccaceae bacterium
TCGCGCCCATCGGTTCGGAGTATTTGGTGCCGAAATAGAAGATCTGGCCGACCTCGATGGCGCGCGAGCTGCGGCGCCGTTCTTCGGGCACCTGGTCAGCGAACAGGCCGGGATCATGGGTCTCGTCGGTGCGGGCATAGGGCGTGGTCCAGGTATCGACGATCGCCGCACAGGCCGCCCGGTCGTCGAAATCGATCGCCCGGTCGCCAAGCGCCAGATCGAGGATGGCGGAATCGTAGAACACCTCGGACTCGCCGGTATCGGCCAGGATCAGGAACTCGTGTGAATGGTCGCCCCCGATCGGGCCGGTATCGGCGCGCATCGGAATCGCCTTCAGCCCCATCCGCTCATAGGTCCGCAGATAGCTGACCATGTGCCGGTTATAGGCGTGGATCGCCGCCGCGCGGTCGAGGTCGAAATTGTAGCCGTCCTTCATGTAGAACTCGCGCCCGCGCATCACGCCAAAGCGCGGCCGGATCTCGTCGCGGAATTTCCACTGGATGTGATAAAGCGTCAGCGGCAGGTCGCGATAGCTGCCGACATGGGCGCGAAAGATGTCGGTGATCAGCTCTTCGTTGGTCGGCCCGTAAAGCAGGTCGCGGCCATGCCGGTCGCGGATGCGCAGCATCTCGGCGCCGTAATCGTCGTAACGGCCGCTTTCGCGCCACAGTTCGGCGGGCTGCAGGGTGGGCATCAAGAGCGGGATATGGCCCGCGCGCTGCTGTTCCTCATGGACGATCGCCTCGATCCGCCTCAGCACGCGCCAGCCCAGCGGCAGCCAGGAATAGATGCCGGCCGCGGCCTGCCGGATCATGCCCGCGCGCAGCATCAGCCGGTGGCTGACGATCTGCGCCTCGGCCGGGGTCTCCTTCAGCACGGGCAGGAAATAGCGGGACAGGCGCATTGCTCGGGCCTCCGGTTGGCATGGCCGCGTCGGTCTAGGCCAGCCGCCCGGCCCGAACAACCCTGGCCGGGCCAACAAGGTGTTTTCACGGTTGCTTTCCGCGCGGCGCGGCGCTTTGCTGGCGCCATGTTGCGGTCATTGCCCCTTGCCACGCTGCTCGCCGGGATGATGCTTGTCCTCGCCAGCGGCTTCGTCCCATCCGGCGCCATGGCGCAGGAGGCCTGCGTCCCACCCCCGATGCGGACCGACATCCGCCCGCCCGGCGACGGGCCAACGGTGGTCGAAGTCACCTACTACGTCGTCGATTTCATGGGGGTCGACGATGCCAACCAGCAGATCGAGTTGGACATTCAGGCGATGGCGCAATGGACCGACACGCGCCTTGCAGGACTGGTCGGCTGCCGGCTTCCGCTCACGTCGGTCTGGTATCCACGCATGTATTTGCTCAATTCCTCGAACCTGCGGCGGGGCAACACTCAGGCCCGCGATCAGGTCCTGATCGGCGAGGAAGGGCGGGTGTTCTATCTGCAACGCCTGACCGGCACGATATCGAGCTATCACTCGCTGCGGCGGTTCCCCTTCGATTCGCATGATTTCCGGATCGACATGGCGCTGGTCGAGCATTCGGTCGACGAGCTGGTGCTGCGGCCCGGTCCACGCGGTGCGGGCATCTCGGACCGCCTGAATGTGGAAGGCTGGAGTATCCGCGGCGTCCAGCTGACCACGGCGGAAGAAGCGGTCGGGGACAGCGAGGTGCTGGTGCCCACGGCCACGCTGACAATCAGCGCGGATCGCCAGGCGACCTATTACATCTATCGGGTGCTGGGGCTGCTGATGCTTGTGGTCGCGATGTCGTGGGTCGTGTTCTTTGTTCCGCCCGAACGGGTGGAGTTCCAGATCGGGCTGGGCGCGACGGCGATGCTGACGGCGATCGCGTTCTCGCTGTCGCTTGCATCCAGCCTGCCGACGCTTGGCTATCTGACGGTGCTCGACAGCATGCTGGTCTGGGCGATCTTCCTTGTCTTTCTGTCCATTGTCGAATCGCTGGTGACCGGCAACCTCGCCAGCCGCGGCCGGCAAGAGACGGCGGTTCGTATGGACTGGATCAGCCGCTTTGCCTTTCCCGCGATGCTGTTCGCGGGTTGGGGTGCGATGCTCGCCGGGGTCGAGTTGCCCTGACGTCGCAGGACGCGGCCGGCGCTTGACCCGGTTCCGCGGCACCCGCACCAATGGGTCGCGATCGGTCAGGGAGGCGCGCATGTTCACCGCGATGAATCGGTTCCAGGTCCGGCCCGATCGGGCCGAGGCGTTCGAGGCGATGTGGGCAAACCGCGATTCGCATCTCGATACGGTGCCGGGGTTCGTCCGCTTCAACCTGCTGCGCGGCCCGCAGGCGGCGGACCATGTGCTCTATATCTCGCGCTCGGAATGGGCCGACCGCGCCGCATTCGAGGCCTGGACGCGGTCCGAGGCGTTCCGCCGCGCGCATCGCGATGCCGGAAGCGCGGGCGACATGTATCTGGGACCGCCCGTCTTCGAGGGCTTCGAAACGGCGGTCTAGCCGTGATGCCCGGGGGCTGGCCGGGCGCAACCGCCGCAGCCTGTGGCCAAATCCTTCTAGAAGGATTTGGCCTGGCTGATTTTTCTAGAAAAATCAGTCTTGGCGGATGCGTCGGACCCGGGCGCCCATCGCGCGGTGTTTGTCGGGTGCGAAATCGTCGCGGTGTCGGATTGCCGCGCGCCACCGGGCAGCCTAGTTTTTGCGCGAGTTCGGCGCGCGAGGCAGGGGGGCGTATCCGATGCAGGCTGTCTGGTATGAGCGTTTCGGCCCCGCGCCCGAGGTCCTGATCCATGGCGATCTGCCCGATCCCGGCCCGGGCCCGGGCGAGGTGCTGGTGCGCGTCCGGGCTTCGGGCATCAACCCGTCGGACGTTAAATTGCGCGCCGGCGCGCGGCCGGGGGCGACCATGGCTTTTACCCGGATCGTGCCGCATTCCGATGGGGCGGGCGAGATCGTGGCGGCCGGCGACGGCGTCGATCCGAACCGGCTGGGCGCGCGCGTCTGGCTTTGGAACGCCGGCTGGCAGCGGGCCATGGGTTCGGCCGCCGAGCTGATCGCGCTGCCCGCCCATCAGGCCGTCGACCTGCCCGAAGGCACCAGCTTTGCCGAGGGCGCGTGCCTTGGCATTCCCGCGGTCACCGCCTGGTATGCGCTGTTCCGCGACGGGCCGATCGCCGGGCAGACCGTGCTGGTCACGGGCGGCGCGGGGGCCGTCGGCCGCTATGCCTGCCAGATGGCGGCAATCGGCGGTGCGCGGGTCATTGCCACGGTCAGTTCGGCCGAAAAGGCCGCCCATGCCGGCGCGGCAGAGTGGGTCAACTACCGGGAAACCGATGTCGCCGCCGCGGTCCTCGAGATGACCGGCGGGGCGGGCGTCGACCGCATCGTCGAGGTCGATTTCGCCGCCAATCAGGCCGCATCGCTGGCCCTGATCCGGCCCGGCGGTACCATCGCCGCCTATGCCTCGGCCTCACAGATGGCGCCGGTGCTGCAATTCTACCCGTTCATGTTCAAGAACGTGACCCTGCAGATGCCGATCGTCTATCAGCTCGACCCGGCGACCCATGCCCGGGCCGAGGCCGATATCGCCCGCTGGCTGGCCGCCGGGCAGCTTTCCCATGCGGTGGTGCCGGCCGGGCGGCTGGCCGACACGGCCGAGGCCCACAGGCTGGTCGAGAGCAGCGCCAAGCTGGGCACCGTGGTGGTCGAGGTCTAGCCGATGGCCACCGCAACCCGGGGCAAGGGGCGATGACGGCGGCGGCCTTCGGGGCGATCGCGCTTGCCTTTCTGGTGGTGGCGGTCTCGCCCGGGCCGGCCAACCTGGCCTGTGCGACCGTCTCGATGGCGCGCGGCCGCGGGATCGGCATGCGCTTCGGCCTTGGCCTGGCGCTTGGCCTGGCGATCTGGGGGCTCGTTGCCGCGGCCGCGCGCCATCGAGACGGTCGCACAGGCCAGGTTGGCCGGCCCGGGCGAGACCGCCACCACCAGAAAGGCAAGCGCGATCGCCCCGAAGGCCGCCGCCGTCATCGCCCCTTGCCCCGGGTTGCGGTGGCCATCGGCTAGACCTCGACCACCACGGTGCCCAGCTTGGCGC
>DNSZ01000115.1 GCA_003500165.1 Paracoccaceae bacterium
AACGGTCATGCTCAATGACCGTTGGTACGACCGTCGGTTTTCACACCGCTGCCACCCGACCGCGATCTGCGGGCTGCGGGCTGCCGGCGCACGCTTGGGGGGTGAGAATGGTGGGCGACCCTGGAATCGAACCAGGCATGGGTCTCCCCGGCGGATTTACAGTCCGCTGCCGCACCTTGCAGCGCGTCGCCCGTGGGGTGCCCGCCTAGGCCAGCCACCCCGCCCCGTCAAGCGGGAATCCCGGGCTTGCGGGCGCGGGCCGGGCCGCGCATGAGAAGCGCATGTCCGCAAAGCCACCCATCCGACGCAAGCCCGCCGCCATCGTGGCGAAGGAGCGGGCGCGCAAGGCGGCGGCGCGCGAAACGGTCTGGCTGTTCGGCCTGCACGCGGTCGCCGCGGCGCTGCGCAACCCTGCCCGGGCGCGGCTGCGCCTGGTGGTGACGAAGAACGCCGCCGACCGGCTGGCCGACGCCATCGCCGAAAGCGGGATGGCACCCGAAATCGCCGACCCGCGGCGCTTTCCCGCCCCGCTCGACCCCGGTTCGGTGCATCAGGGCGCGGCGCTGGAAGCCCGCCCGCTCGATTGGGGCAGGCCCGAGGACCGCGCCCTCGGCGCCCGCGATGTCTGGGTCGCGCTCGACCGGGTGACCGATCCGCACAATGTGGGCGCGATCCTGCGCTCGGCTGCCGTATTCGGGGCGGCGGCGGTGCTGGCGCCGGCGCGCCACGCCGCGCCCGAGACCGGCGCCCTGGCCAAGGCGGCCTCGGGCGCGCTCGAGGCGGTGCCCTATCTGCGCGTGCCCAATCTTGGCAACGCGCTGGCCGGGCTGTCGGCGCGCGGGCTTTATCTGGTGGGGCTGGCGGGGGAGGCCGACCGGACGCTCGGCGCCGCGCTTGCCGAGGCACCGCCCGGGCCGCGCGGTATCGTGCTGGGCGCCGAGGGGCCCGGGCTGCGCCCGCGCACGCGGGGTCTGTGCCACGTTCTGGCGCGGATTCCCGCCCGGCAAGGCTTTGTCTCGCTCAATGTCTCGAACGCCGCTTCGGTGGCGCTTTACGCCGCAGAAGCGGGTCTGGGCGATGGCGCGAGGCCCGAACAGGCCACGCAGGTCACGAATAGATGACCGCATCTCGACACCGGCGCAGCCATGACTATCTGTTGGCTTGGACAGGCGACGGAACCGCCTGTTCTACGATTTCTGTCCCTCGTTCCGCACTTGCGCCCGCTCCTCCGGCGGGCGCTTTTTTTTTCGGTCGGTTCCGGCGCGGCCGGGACAGCTATGCGGCCGCGCCCCGCAACGCCTGCGGAAGCCGGTTTGCCCAGCCGGTGATGCTGCCCGCACCGAGACAGACCACCATGTCGCCGGGCCGGGCCTGTTCGCGGACCAGCCGCGCCAGATCGGCCTCGTCGATCACCGCCCGCGCATGGCGGTGGCCATGCCGGATCAGCCCGGCCACCAGCGCATCGCGGTCCATCCCCGCGATCGGGTCTTCGCCGGCGGCATAGACATCGGCAATCGCGGCCACATCGGCATCGTTGAAGGCGCCGCAGAAGCCGTCGAACAGGTCGCGCAAACGGGTGAACCGGTGCGGCTGGTGGACCGCGATCACCCGGCCCGTCGTGGCCTGGCGCGCCGCCTTCAGCACCGCCGCGATCTCCACCGGATGGTGGCCATAGTCGTCGATGATGGTGACGCCGTTCACCTCGCCGACCCGGGTGAACCGCCGGTTCACCCCCTTGAAGCCGGCAAGCGCGGCGCGGATCTCGTCGCGTTTCATGCCCAGATGGCGGGCCACCGCGATGGCGGCCAGCGCGTTCGACACGTTGTGGTCGCCCGGCATCGGCAGGCTGCAGCCCGCGATCCGGCTGTCCTCGGCCTGCAGCGCCACGTCGAAATGCGCGATGCCGTTCGCATAGGTCAGGTTTTCGGCCCGCACATCGGCCTGCGCGTTGAAGCCGAAGGTCACCACGCGCCGGTCGCGCACCCGGCCGACCAGCGCCTGAACCTCGGGGTCGTCGGTGCAGCAGATGGCAAGGCCATAGAACGGGATGTTGGCCACGAAGTCCTGAAACCCCTGGCGCAGCGCATCGAAGCTGCCCCAATGGTCCAGATGCTCGGGATCGATATTGGTGACGATCGCGATGGTGGCGGGCAACCGGTTGAACGAGCCGTCCGATTCGTCGGCCTCGACGACCATCCAGTCGCCCGCCCCCATCCGGGCATTCGACCCGTAGGCATGGATNNACCGCGATGTTCGAGCGCAGGCGCATCAGTTCGGCCAGCATGTCGGCGCGGCGCACCACCGGCAGGCCGCGGGCCCGGGCGCCGACCAGTTCGGGATTGTCCGCGCGGATCGCGCTGGAAATCACCACGACCTCGGCCTCCGCCAGGTTCGCCTCGCGCTGGCCTTCGAAGATGCGGGCGCCAAGGCCCGCCAGCCTTTCGGTGATCGGGGTGGCCCGCAGATCGGACCCCTGCACCCGATAGCCATGGTTGATCAGCACCTCGGCGATGCCCGACATGCCGATCCCGCCGATGCCCACAAAATGGATCGGCCCCAGTTCCAGCGGCAGTTTGGTGGCGGCGGCGTTCATCGCGGCACTCCTTCGGCCAGGTCCTCGGCAAGATCGGCGAGCGCGGCGCCGGCATCGGGGCGGCCAAGCGCCAGGGCCGCCTGCGACATCGCCTGCGCCAGATCGCCATCGCCCAGGATCGCCGCAAGATGGCGCGCCAGCGTCCCGGGATCGAGCGCAGCCTCGGCGATCACCGAGGCCGCGCCGCCGGCATCGAAAGGGGCGGCGTTCGCGCTTTGGTGGTCGCCCGCCGCGGCGGCATAGGGGATCAGGATCGACGGCCGCCCGATCGCCGCGATATCGGCCAGCGAGGACGCACCGGCGCGCGCCACGACAAGCTGCGCCTCGGCCAGCCGGTTGGCGATGTCGGCAAAGAACGGGGCGATTTCGGCCGCCACCCCGGCCGCGGCATAGGCAGCCTCGACCCGTTCGGCATCCTCGGGCCGGGTCTGCTGGGCCACCCGAAGCCGCATCCGGATCGCCTCGGGCAGTTGGGCAACCGCCGCCGGCACCCGGTCGGCAAAGAGCCGCGCGCCCTGGCTGCCGCCGAACACCAGAAGTGCCAGCGGATAGTCGCCCGGCGGGGTATAGGGCGCGCCGGCCCGGGCGCGGATCGCCGCGCGCACCGGATTGCCGGTATGCTCGGCATTGGTGCCGCCCGGCAGGCTTGTGGGCCAGACCCCGCAGGCGACCCGGTCGACCCTTGGCGCGAAATGCCGGTTCACCCGACCGGGCACGGCGTTCTGTTCGTGGATCATGCGGGGGATCTTCAGCAGGCCCGCGGCGGCCAGGGCGGGCAGGCTGGGATAGCCGCCGAAACCTGCCACCAGCGCGGGCCGGTCGCGATACATCGCGTGCGCCGTCGAGGCGATGCCGGCGGCGATGCGAAACGGCGCCGCCAGCCTTGCCGCCGCGCCGCCCCGGGCGAAACTCGCCGCCGGGACCTGCATCACCGGCACCTGGTCGGGAAAGCCCCCGGCATAGCGGGCGCCGCGCGCATCGGTCTGCAGCGTCACCCGCCAGCCGCGCCGCAGCATTTCCTCGGCCAGCGCCTGGGCGGGGAACATGTGCCCGCCGGTCCCGCCGGCGGCAAGCAGAAGCAGGGGCGCGCGGCCGCTCACCCCGGCACCCGGCCACGCAGCAGATCGGCCATCGCGCCCTGCGGGCGTTCGCGGGTCAGCGCCAGCAGGATGCCCAGCGCCAGACCGCCGGCCAGCATCGACGACCCGCCATAGGACACGAAGGGCAGCGTCATCCCCTTGGCCGGCAACAGCCGCACCGCGACCCCCATATTGATGATCGCCTGCGCCCCGAACAGCGCGGCGATGCCGCAACCGGCAAACCGGATGAACGGATCGCGCTCGACGATCAGCCGCAGGAAGGCCCGCACGGTGATCACCAGATACAGCACGATCACGGCAAGCACGAGCATCAGGCCATATTCCTCGGCCGCCACCGCGATGATGAAATCGGTATGCGCATCGGGCAGCGACCATTTGACCTGCCCTTCACCGACGCCGACGCCGAAATAGCCGCCCTCGCGGATCGCGTTGCTGGCAAAGCCAAGCTGGCTGCTGGGATCGACCGTCTCGGCCAGGAAGCCGTCGATCCGACGGGCGAAATGGTCGGACAGGGAATAGGCCATGGCGCCGGCGCCAAGCGCGGCTGCGGCCACGACCAGCAGCAGCAGCATCGGCGCGCCGGCGACGAAATACATCACCGCCCAGCCAAACAAAATCAGCACGGCCTGGCCGAAATCGGGCTGCAGGATCAGCAGCCCCGCCACCACCAGCGCGGTGCCAAGCGACATGGCGGTGCCGGGCGGCCCGTCAAGCTCGGCCGAGGCCGACATCAGCCAGGCGGCAAAGACGATGAAAAGCGGCTTGAGGAATTCCGACGGCTGCAGGGCGGCAAAACCCAGCGAGTACCAGCGCACCGCGCCCTTGCCGAAATCGGTCCCGAAGACCGGCAGGAAGATGAGCGCGACAAGCACGGCGAGAAATCCCAGCACGGCAAGGCGCCGGATCATGCGCGGCGACAGCATCGAGGCGACCAGCATGATGCAAAGCGACACGGTGACATAGGCGGCCTGCTTCGTCACATAATAGAACGGGGCGTGGCCGTTGCGCTCGGCCAGGGGGGGCGAGGCGGCAAGGCCCAGAAGCAGGCCGATCGCACAAAGCGCGACCACCGCCGCGATGCTCCAGCTGTCGACGCTGCGCCACCAGCGCGGCAGCACCGGGTCGCCGGGTCGTGCCGCGCGGGCGCCATGCACCATTTCCGTCATGGGGCTGCCCGTGTCGTTTTACTGCCTCGATCCGCCCGGTAGACCGGGTCTTGAGGGCAACCATAGCTGAAGGCCGCGACCAATTCCAGCCCTTTGCGGGCAACGCCCCGGCCGCCGCGCGGCGGCCGGTCACCGCGCCGCACGGCGCGGTGCCCGTGGCAGCCGTGGCAATCCATGGGCAGGCCCGGCGCGCGCCGAGAGCGCCGGACGCCCAGTGCCCCCG
>DNSZ01000114.1 GCA_003500165.1 Paracoccaceae bacterium
GCGCGCCGCGCCGGGGGTGTCGGCAATGCCGATTCGCAGGGTCAGCCCCAGCCGGCCGGCATCGGCCAGCGCCGCCTGGGCCAGCGCCGCCTCGCCGCCGAAAAGATGCGCGACCCCGGTGATATCGGCATCGAGCCCGTCCGGCCCGGCCGCCGCCACCCGGGGCGAAAACCGCACCGCATGGCGGCGCAGCGCGTCCAGAAACGCGGCTTCGCCTGGCGGGTCGGCCGGCCGGGTAACCAGCCCCGGACAGATCGCCAGCGCGTCGCGCAACGGTTGGCCCGGGGTCAGCCCCGCTGCCGACGCGGCCGCCGAGAGGCTCGACAGCACCCGCGCGGGGCCGTCCTCGGCCACCACGGCAAGCGGCGCCTCGGGGTCGGGGGCGCGGCGCAGCGCCCGCTCGGCGGCGAGGCGGGGAAACCACAGCGACAGGAATCGGCGGCGGGTCATGGCGGATGGGCGGCAATTGTTCACCTTATGTTCTAGATTGGATCGAGGGCCGAGTCGAGTCCGGTGCGATGGCGATCGGCTGACCGAAACGCCGTCGCCGGGGTGGTCCGGCTTGTTGGCGCGACGTCGCCCGCAGGGCGNNCAGGGCGGAGGAGCGCCGCGCGCCTCGGTGCGTCTGCCGCGCTGGACATGAGAACAAAGCGTGAATATACGCGATGGTATGACCTTTGCAGAGCTTGGCATCACCTCGAATTTCACCTTCCTGACGGGCGGCGCCCACCCCGAGGAATATGCCTGGGAGGCGGCGTATCAGGGCATCGCCGCCATCGCCATCGCCGACGAAAACTCGGTCGCCGGGATCGTGCGCGCGCATGTGGCGCTGCGCGACGTCGCCCGCAGGGCGGAGGAGCGCCGCGCGGCCCTGGCCGAAACCGGCCGCATCGGCCCGCCGGCGCCGCCGGACGCGCCGCGCCCGCCTTCGGCCGATCTGGCCTGCCTCCCGCGCCTCATCCCCGGTGCGAAACTGGTGCTGCGCGACGGCCTGACGGTGACCGCCCTGCCGCAGGACCGCGCTGCATGGGGCCGGCTGTGCCGTCTGCTGACGCTGGGCCGCCGCCGGGCGAAGAAGGGCGATTGCGACCTGAACACGGCGGATCTGCTGGCATTCGGCGCGGGCCAGATGCTGCTTCTGCATCCGCCCGCCGGCCCCGCGCCCGGCTGGTTGCCCCGCGCCCGCCGGCTGATCGCGCGGTTTGGCGACGACATGGCCCTGGCGATGGCGCCGCGCCATGATGGCCGCGACCCGGCCCGCTTTGCCCGGCTGGCCAATCTTGCCCGCAGCCTGGGCCTGCCCACCATCGCTTCGGCCGCACCGATCATGCATCGCGCAAGGCGCCGCCGGCTGGTCGATGTCCTGACCTGCATCCGCACCGGGACCACCATCGACGCGCTCGGCCGCGCCGCCCAGGCCAATGCCGAACAGCGGCTGCGCCCCGAGGCCGAGATGCGCCGCATCTTCGCGGGGCATGGCGACGCGGTCGACCGGGCGGCGGCCATCGCCGCGCGCTGCCGGTTCTCGCTCGACGAGCTGGCCTATGAATACCCCTCGGAACTGACGGCGGACGAAACCCCGATCGCCCGGCTCAGCCGGCTGGCCACTGCGGGGCTGGCCGGGCGTTACCCGGCCGGGCCGCCCGCCCGGGTGCGCGCGATGATGGACCGCGAACTCGGCCTGATCGAAAAGCTCCGCTTTGCGCCCTATTTCCTGACCGTTCACGATGTGGTCGCCTTTGCGCGCTCCCGCGGCATCCTGTGCCAGGGGCGCGGTTCGGCGGCCAATTCGGTGGTCTGCTATGCGCTTGGTATCACCTCGGTCAGCCCCGAAATCGGCACCATGGTGTTCGAACGCTTCGTTTCCGAAGCCCGGAACGAGCCCCCCGACATCGATGTCGATTTCGAACATGAACGCCGCGAAGAGGTGATCCAGCACATCTACGAACGCTATGGCCGCCATCGCGCGGGGCTGTGCGCCACGGTGATCCATTACCGGGGCAAGCGCGCGGTGCGCGAGGTCGGCCGCGCCATGGGCCTGTCCGAGGACATCACCGCCGCCCTGTCGTCGCAGCTTTGGGGCTGGGGGTCGGGCGGCGTCACGGTCGAGCGACTGCGCGAGATCGGCCTTGACCCGGCCGACCGGCGGTTGGTCCAGACATTGCAGCTCTGCGCCGAAATCCGCGGCTTTCCGCGGCATCTCAGCCAGCATGTCGGCGGCTTTGTCATCACCGAAGGCCGGCTTGACGAGCTGGTGCCGGTGGAAAACGCGGCGATGGAGGATCGCACGGTCATCGCCTGGGACAAGGACGATATCGACGCGCTGGGCATCCTCAAGGTCGATGTGCTGGGGCTGGGCATGCTGACCTGCATCCGCAAGGCGTTCGACCTGATCGCCGATCACCATGGGCAACGCTGGACGCTGGCCAACCTGCCGGCCGAGGACGGGGCCGTCTATGCGATGCTGCAGAAGGCCGACAGCCTGGGCGTCTTTCAGGTCGAATCCCGCGCGCAGATGAATTTCCTGCCGCGGATGCGGCCCCGATGCTTCTACGATCTGGTGATCCAGGTGGCGATCATTCGCCCCGGGCCGATCCAGGGCGACATGGTCCATCCCTTCATCCGCAGGCGCAATGGCGAAGAGCCGGTGACCTTTCCGTCGGACGCGCTGGGCCAGGTGCTGGGCAAGACCCTGGGCGTGCCGCTGTTTCAGGAACAGGCGATGCAGATCGCCATCGTCGGCGCAGGGTTTTCGGGCGAAGAGGCCGACCGGCTGCGCCGCGCCCTGGCGACGTTCAAGAAACACGGCTCGGTGCATGCGTTCCGCCAGCGCTTTCTGGCCGGCATGCGGGCGAACGGCTATGACGCGGCCTTCGCCGAGCGGTGCTTTTCCCAGATCGAGGGGTTCGGCAGCTATGGCTTTCCCGAAAGCCACGCGGCGAGTTTCGCGCTGCTGGTCTATGCCTCGGCCTGGCTGAAACGCCATCACCCGGGGATCTTCGCCTGCGCGCTGCTGAATTCCCAGCCGATGGGGTTCTATGCGCCGGCCCAGATCGTGCGCGACGCCCGCGCCCATGGGGTCACGGTGCGCCCGGTCTGCATCAACGAAAGCTACTGGGACCACAGCATGGAACCCGATGGGCGCGGCGGGCTGGCGCTGCGTCTGGGGTTCCGACAGATCAAGTCGCTGGCCGAGGCCGACGGCCAGTGGATCGCCGCCGCCCGCGGCAATGGCTACCGGTCGGTGGAGGATGTGTGGCGCCGCGCCGGCCTGCCGCCCCGCCAGATCGCCGCCCTGGCCGAGGCGGACGCCTTTGCCGGGCTGGGGATGACGCGGCGCGACGCGCTGTGGGCCGCGCGTGCCATTGGGGGGGCGGATCCGCTGCCGCTGTTCTCGGGCGATCTGGATGGCGAGGGGATCGTCGAGCCCGCCGTCACGCTCCCCCCCGCCAGCCTGGGCGAGGAACTGGCCGAAGACTACGCCGCCCTGCGGCTCAGCTTGCGCGCCCACCCGGTCGCGCTGTTGCGCGAGGTGCTGACGCCGGGCTGGCGGGTGGAGGCCGCGCTCGCCCCGGCGCTGCCGGCCGAAATCGCCGCGCCCGCCCGATCGCATGGCGCCGGCGCCGGGGCGCGCCGATGACCCTGGCCGGCCGGCCCGGCCGACCTCACGGCATTGTTTGATCCGACACGCGCAGAGCCGCGTAGACTCCCAAAACGAACCACCGATGGGGAAGATCATGGCCTTCGACGCTGCCTACGACCAGACGCTGTCCCGCCGTGCGATGAAAGCCGAGTTGCTGGACGCCGAGACCGAGTTGCAACTGGCCTATGCCTGGCGCGATCATCGCGACGAGGCCGCGCTGCACCGCCTGATCACCGCCTATATGCGGCTGGCGATCTCGATGGCCGCCAAGTTCAAGCGCTACGGCGCGCCGATGAACGATCTGATCCAGGAGGCCGGCCTTGGCCTGATGAAGGCGGCCGACAAGTTCGACCCCGATCGCGGCGTGCGGTTTTCGACCTATGCGGTGTGGTGGATCAAGGCGTCGATCCAGGATTACGTGATGCGCAACTGGTCGATGGTGCGCACCGGNNCGCGGCGAAGAGCTTGACGGCCATCAGCTGCGGGCGCAGATCGCCCGCGAGGTCGGCGTCCCGCTGCACGATGTCGAGATGATGCAGGGCCGGCTTTCGGGTTCGGACTTCTCGCTCAACGCCACCCAATCCTCGGATGAGGAGGGGCGCGAGTGGATCGACACGCTGGAGGATGAGGATCAGGACACCGCCGGCTCGGTCGAGCACGCCCGGGATACCGGCACGCTGCGCGCCTGGCTGGCCGAGGCGCTGGGCGCGCTGAACGACCGCGAGCGCTATATCGTGGCCGAACGCAAGCTGCGCGACGAGCCGCGGACGCTCGAAAGTCTGGGCCAGGAAATGGGCCTGTCGAAGGAACGCATCCGCCAGCTTGAGGCGGCGGCCTTCAACAAGATGCGCAAGACGCTGTCGCAAAAGGGGCCTGCGGTTCAGGAACTGCTGGCCTGATGCGGGCGGCGCTGGTGGCAGCGGCGTTGGCTGCTGCCACACCGGCGGCGGCCGAGCGGATCGATGCATCGGCGCTGGAGGCGCTTCCGCCGGCGGATATCGTGATCCTTGGCGAGGTGCACGACAACCCCGCCCATCACCAGAACCAGGCCCGGGCGGTTGCGGCGCTGCAGCCATCGGCGCTTGTGTTCGAGATGCTGACGGTCGAACAGGCGCGCCGCGCCACAGCCGACAGTCGAGCCGGTCGCGACGCACTCGAAAGCGCGCTGGGTTGGGCGGAGTCGGGTTGGCCGGATTTCGGCATGTACCATCCGATCTTCGTTGCTGCGCCCGAGGCCCGCATCCATGGCGCCGCGATCCCGCGCGAGGTGCTTTTCGACGCCGTGGCCAACGGGCCGGAGGCGGCGATGGACGCCGGCGATGTGGCCCGATTTGGTCTCGACCGGCCGCTGCCCGCGCCCGAACAGGCCGCCCGGGAGGCGCGTCAGGCAGAAGCCCATTGCAACGCTCTGCCCGACACTGCGCTGCCCGGCATGGTTCTGGCGCAAAGGTTGCGTGACGCACAACTGGCCGGGGCGGCTATCGCCGCAGTCGATGCACTTGGCGGGCCGGTCGTTGTCATCACCGGCAACGGGCATGCGGAAACCGCGCGCGGCATTCCCGCCCTGCTCGACCGCGCCCGGCCCGATCTTTCGGTGCTGTCGGTCGGCCAGTTGGAGGCCGATCCGGGGCCGGAGGCGCCCTTCGATCTGTGGATCGTCACCGATCCGGTCGACCGGCCCGATCCCTGCGCAGCGTTCCATGGGCAACAGGACTCAGGGCGATGATCGTTCCCAATCTGGCCGTTGCCGACCTGCCCCGTGCCGTGGCCTTCTGGTGCGACGTGCTGGGGTTTTCGGTGCAGTTCGTGGTCGGACCCGATGCGACCATGCAGGATGGGCCCGAGGGCGGGGTGTTCGCCAGCCTCGAAAAGGGCGGCCAGCAGATCATGCTCCAGACCGCCGAAAGCCTTGGCGCGGAACTGCCCGAGGCGGTGGCCGGGTCCGCCCCGCGCGGCACGCTTTATCTGCGTGGCTGGGACCCCGATCCGGTGCTCGGCCGGCTGCCGGCGGAGCATCTGGTGAAACCGCCCTTCCGGCAATGGTACGGCATGCGCGAGGCCTATATCCGCGACCCGGATGGGCATATCCTGTGCCTGGGCGTCGCGGATGGCCCGGCGCCGGAATAGCGGCGTGGGGCGTGGGGCAGGATTTTCTGGAAAATACTGAAAAGACAGAGTTCTCTAGAAAACTCTGGCGCGAGCGGCCCGCGTCTGCGCTTGCAGGCGCGATCCGCGGCGCCTGGGAAAACGGGCGGTCGACTGCGCTTGACACGCGCCGCTTTAGACCGATTGAGCCTTATCGAGTCGCGTTATCGGTGCATTCGCCGGGAAACGCAGGCTAGAGTCCCTTGCGATCAGGTTGATCCATATCCTGCATGGCGGATGTAGTTTGCGCATTCTTCCGGGGTGATGGCTTCGAGGGCGGATTTGAGAGCGGTTCAGAGGGTTTCGGCGCATCTGGCCGCGGCGCTGCGGACCAGAGCCTTCCGTTTGGCGAGCACCATCTCGATGGGATTGAGGTCGGGGGAGTAGGCCGGCAGAAACCGAAGCTCGGCGCCGCGTGCCTCGATGGCTGCGCGTGCCCGGGCGTTCTTGTGGACGTCGAGGGTGTCGCAGATCACGATGCCGCCCTCGGTCAGCGTCGGCGCCAGCGACTGCGCCACCCAGGCGCAGAATGCATCGCCATCCATCGCGCCCTCGATCGGCATCGGCGCGTCGATACGGTCGGTGCGCAGCCCGGCGATGAACGTGTTGTTGCGCCAGTGACCGTGCGGGACGGCGCCGACGCAGGCTGTGCCGCGCTTTGAGCGCCCGGAGCGCCGGGTCATCTTGGTATCGAACCCGCTTTCATCGATGAAAATCAGCTTATACCAAGGCGCAATGAGTTTGACTCATTGCGCCAGGTCCGGCTCCTGCCCCGCCTCCCCGCCCAACCACCAATCTTGACCCTTTGGATAGGACAAGATTGTTGGTTGGGCGGGGAGGAAGGGCGCGGGAGGCGGATAACGGTCATCGTCAGTGACCGTTGGTATGAAGCCCAGCGTCACGCCAAAGGCGTGCCTTCGGCACGACGCCGACAGATCGCGGGCCGAGCGGAAGCTGGACACGTCCGGCAGTGTCGCGGCAAGGACGCTGGCGGTGATCGGCCCGATCCCGGGCAGTGAGCGCCGGTTCGCCGGAGGCGACAAACCGTCCGGGGGGGGCTGTTGAATAACCTCGG
>DNSZ01000018.1 GCA_003500165.1 Paracoccaceae bacterium
CATGCTCTCGGCCACGATCCGCAGCTTCTCCGCGTCGCTCCAGCGGCGGCGCCGACCAACCTCGACTACCTCGAGCCGCGAAACCAAACTGTCCGTATGGGCGCCCATACCGGCAGATACGACTAAGCCGGACAGATCGGGAAGACGGCCACCGCCGAAAGCTTACGTCGATTTGGCCGGATCCGGGATGCCGGGTCGCCTGCGATAGCGATACCAGCTTCCCAGCCAGTCGACCGGATCGCGAGTCACGGCCGCCGTTCGCAGCGGCGCACCGGCCTGCCGGCCCAGTCGGCGACCCATCATCCGCCACCACGCGTCATACCCCATATGGCGAAGACCGGTCGGGTCGGTCACCACGATGTCGGCGCGCCCGCGGAAGGCGTGATGGATCGCCATGCTGCCGGTTTTCGGCAACGCAAGATAGGCCAGTCGCGCCTTCCAGAATACAAGCATTGCGGGCTCCCGTTTCTTCAGCGCCGTCGTAAAGCACTTCTTAACCGAACGCACCAATCATGGGTGCATAAAATTCGACTTGAAATGTTCGCCTTTTGTATCTAGCCAGAACAAGAGGCGAACATCCGGCGGCGATTGCGGCGCCGTGGCGGACGTGACAGGAGGGAGCCAGGCAAATGAGCGTGCAGAACATCTTCGAACTCGAAGGAAAACGCGGAATGGACAAGCAGAAGGCGCTGGAATCTGCACTCGGCCAGATCGAGCGGCAGTTCGGCAAGGGCTCGATCATGCGCCTGGGCAAGGACCGCCCGGTCGAAGAGATCGAGGCGACGTCCACCGGGTCGCTGGGCCTCGACATCGCGCTCGGGATCGGCGGCATCCCGAAGGGCCGCATCGTCGAGATCTACGGCCCCGAAAGCTCGGGCAAGACGACGCTGACGCTGCATTGCGTGGCCGAAGAGCAGAAGAAGGGCGGCGTTTGCGCCTTCGTCGATGCCGAACACGCGCTCGACCCGCAATATGCCCGCAAGCTGGGCGTCGATCTGGACGAGTTGCTGATCAGCCAGCCCGACACCGGGGAACAGGCGCTTGAGATCACCGATACGCTGGTGCGTTCGGGCGCCGTATCGATGGTGGTGGTCGATTCGGTTGCGGCCCTGACCCCCAAATCGGAACTCGAAGGCGATATGGGCGATTCCAGTGTCGGGGTGCAGGCCCGGCTGATGAGCCAGGCGATGCGCAAGCTGACCGGTTCGATCTCGCGTTCGCGCTGCACCGTCGTCTTCATCAACCAGATCCGGATGAAGATCGGCGTGATGTTCGGCTCTCCCGAAACCACCACCGGCGGCAACGCGCTGAAATTCTATTCCTCGGTGCGGTTGGACATCCGCCGGATCGGCGCGATCAAGGACCGCGAAGAGGTCGTGGGCAACGCCACCCGCGTGAAGGTGGTCAAGAACAAGGTCGCGCCGCCCTTCAAGCAGGCGGAATTCGACATCATGTACGGGTCCGGCATCTCCAAGGTCGGCGAACTGATCGACATGGGCGTGAAGGCCGGCATCGTCGAGAAATCCGGCTCATGGTTCTCCTATGGCGACGAGCGCATCGGTCAGGGTCGCGAGAATGCAAAGACCTTCCTGAAGGATCATCCCGACACCGCCGCCGAGATCGAGGACAAGATCCGCGCCGCGCACGGGCTCGACACGATCGACGGCGCGGCGCCCGCCGAGGCCGCCGACAGCGCCTGACANNATCCGCGCCTCGGACCCCAGCGTCTTCCAGTGCCTGGAATATGTTGGTCAGGACAGGCGCGAGATGCCCGGCCATTTGCGCTCGAACAGGTTGATGGCGGACGGGACCCATGTGTTCACCGCGCGGTTTACCGATGGCACCAGCGTCGAGATCTGGGTCCACGCGGATTTCGGCTCCGCCCGGGCGGCGCAGACCCAGGCACAACGATTGACGCAACCGCTCGGCAAACTGCCAACCTTCATGCGCGCCCGGCTGAACCACGTCGTCGTGCAGGAAGGCGACGCGGCCGCCTTCGAAGAGGCCGATGGCGGCTTTTTCGCCGTCTATGCCGACAACATGGCCACCAGGCTGCGCAACAACGACCTGGAGGAAACCGTGTTCCACGAGGCCGCCCATGTCACCTTCGATCCCGAATACGCCGGCGGCCGCGCCTGGCGTCAGGCACAGCGGGCGGATGGCGCCTATGTCACACGCTATGCCCAGAACAACCCGCAAAAGGAGGACATCCCCGAAACGGCGCTGTTTGCCTATGCGATGATCCGCTATCCCGGCCGGCTGCCCGCGAATGTCGAGGCTGCGGTGCGCGCCAGCGTGCCGGGCAAGCTGGCCTTCTTCGAGACGTTCTTCGGCCCCGACCGACCGCAATTCTACCGGGTCGGCCCGCAACAGCCCTGCCGCTGATCGGGTCGCGCGCTGGACAGCGCCCGGAGCACGGGATAGACGCCCATGCGGCCATTCCGGGGACATCATGACCAGCCTCAGCGACATTCGCGCGACCTTCCTCGACTATTTCGCGAAGAACGATCACGCGGTGGTCGACAGCGCACCCCTGGTGCCGCGCAACGACCCGACGCTGATGTTCACCAATTCCGGCATGGTGCCGTTCAAGAACGTCTTCACGGGGCTTGAACATCGCGACTATGTCCGCGCCGCGACATCGCAGAAATGCGTCCGCGCCGGCGGCAAGCACAACGACCTCGACAATGTCGGCTATACCGCGCGCCACCACACCTTTTTCGAGATGCTGGGCAACTTCTCCTTCGGCGACTATTTCAAGGAACGCGCGATCCCGCTGGCCTGGGATCTGGTGACAAGGGAATACGGGCTCGACCCCGACCGGCTGCTGGTCACGGTCTATCACACCGACGACGAGGCCGCGGCGATCTGGAAGAAACATGCCGGTCTGCCCGACGCGCGGATCATCCGCATCGCCACGGTGGACAATTTCTGGTCGATGGGCGCGACCGGCCCCTGCGGCCCCTGCACCGAGATCTTCTACGATCACGGCCCCGAGATCGCGGGTGGCCCGCCCGGCAGCCCCGACGAGGATGGCGACCGGTTCGTCGAAATCTGGAACCTCGTCTTCATGCAGTATGAGCAGTTCGGCGACGGCCGGCGGGAAAACCTGCCGCGCCCCTCGATCGACACCGGCATGGGGCTCGAACGGATCGGCGCGGTCCTGCAGGGCGTGCACGACAATTACGACACCGATCTGATGCGCGCGCTGATCGAGGCCTCGGCCCAGGCCAGCGGGACCGAGCCCGACGGGCCAGCGAAACTCCATCACCGGGTGATCGCCGATCATCTGCGCTCGATTTCGTTCCTGATCGCCGACGGGGTGATGCCGTCGAATGACGGGCGCGGCTATGTGCTGCGCCGGATCATGCGCCGCGCCATGCGCCACGCCCACAAGCTGGGCACCGATGCGCCGCTGATGCACCGGCTGGTCGGCGCGCTCATCGGTCAGATGGGGGCGCATTATCCCGAATTGGGCCGCGCCCGCGCGCTGACCGAAGAAACCCTGCGGCTGGAGGAAACCCGGTTTCGCCAGACGCTCGATCGCGGGCTGCGGCTGCTCGACGACGAGGTGGCCAAACTGCCCGAGGGCGGTGCGCTGCCCGGCGATGCCGCGTTCCGCCTTTACGACACCTATGGATTCCCGCTCGACCTGACCCAGGACGCGCTGCGCGAACAGGGCCGGTCGGTCGACATCGCCGGGTTCGATGCCGCGATGGCCGAACAGAAGGCCCGCGCCCGCGCCCATTGGGCGGGGTCGGGCGAAACCGCGGCGGGACGCATCTGGTTCGAACTGGCCGAAGAGCACGGGCCGACCGAATTTCTGGGCTATGAGACCGAGGCGGCCGAGGGGGCGATCCTGGCCGTCCTGCGCGACGGCGAAACCGTGGCCGATGCGGCGCCGGGCGACCGGGTGCAGATCATGCTCAACCAGACCCCGTTCTATGCCGAGGCCGGCGGGCAGGTGGGCGATACCGGCCTCTTGGAAACCGATGCCGCCCGCGCCCACATCACCAACACGACAAAGGCGGCGGGCGTGTTTGTCCACCATGCCGAGATCGTGGAGGGCACGCTGACCCCTGGCGCGGCGGCGCGGCTGACCGTCGATCACGACCGGCGCGGGGCGATCCGGGCCAACCATTCCGCCACCCACCTGATGCATGAGGCGCTGCGCCAGACGCTGGGCGACCATGTCGCGCAGCGCGGGTCGTTGAACGCGCCCGACCGGCTGCGTTTCGACTTTTCGCATGCCGCGGCACTCAGCCTCGACGAATTGCGCCGGGTCGAGCAGGAGGTGAACGCCTATATCCGCCAGAACGCCCCCGTCGAGACGCGCGTGATGACCCCTGACGAGGCGCGCGAGCTGGGGGCCATCGCGCTCTTTGGCGAGAAATATGGCGACGAGGTTCGCGTGGTCGGGATGGGCCGCAAGCCGGGCTCGGGCAAGGGGCGCGCCGGCAATGTCTATTCGATGGAACTGTGCGGCGGCACCCATGTGGCGCGCACCGGCGATATCGGGCTCTTCGTGACGGTGGGCGAGGGCGCCTCGGCCGCCGGCATCCGCCGGATCGAGGCGCTGACCGGGCCGGCGGCCTTCGACTATCTGTCTGCCCAGGATCATCGCCTGGCCAAGGCCGCGCTGGCGCTGAAGACCCGGCCCGAGGACGTGCCCGACCGCATCCGCGCGCTGATGGACGAACGCCAGGCGCTGCAGGCAGAGCTTGCCCGGCTGCGCCGCGAGCGTGCCATGGGCGGGGCAGGCCCGGACGCCGCGCCAGCAATCAGGACGATCGGCGGGATGCCGTTTCTGGCCCAGACCCTGACAGGCGTCACCGGCAAGGATCTGCCACCGCTGATCGACGCCCAGAAGGAACGGCTCGGGACGGCTGCGATCCTGCTGATCGCCGATACCGGCGGCAAGGCGGCGGTGGCCGCGGGTGTGACCGCCGATCTGACGGAGAGGCTGAGCGCCGTCGACATGGTCCGTGCGGCCGTCGCCGAACTGGGTGGCAAGGGCGGCGGCGGGCGGTCCGACATGGCCCAGGGCGGCGGGCCCGACCCCGCCCGCGCGGACGCCGCCATCGCCGCGGTCGAAACGCTTTTGGGAGAAAGCGCATGACGGAGAAGGCCCCGGGCTGGTGGATCGCCCATGTCCATGTCACCGACGAGGCGGCCTATGCCCGTTACGCGGCGCTGGCGACCCAGGCGATTGCCGCCCATGGCGGCGAATTCCTGGCCCGCGGCGGCCGCTATACCCAGTTCGAAGGCACCGACCGCGCGCGCCATGTGGTCGCCCGGTTCCCCGACTACGAGAGCGCGGTCGCGTGCTATCGGTCGGACGCCTATCAGGCCGCGCTCGCCCATGCCCGCGGCGCGGCCGAACGCGATCTGGTGATCGTCGAAGGCGTGGCGCCGGGGAAGTGACGCGACCGTGAGGCGGTATTGCGCCGGTCCGCCTGCGGCCCTCACGCGCAGCACTGGCCGTCAGCCGGCCGCATTCGCCCGGACCCCGCGGCCCTCGGCCCCGGTGTTTCGCGCGCCCACCCGGCGCAACCGCAGCGCATTGGCCACCACGAAAAGGCTCGATGCCGCCATCGCGCCGGCCGCCAGCGCCGGCGACAGCAGCGTCCCCGTGAGCGGATAGAGCAGCCCGGCGGCAACCGGGATCAGCGCCGTGTTATAGGCGAACGCCCAGAACAGGTTCTGCCGGATCGTCCGCATCGTCGCCCGGCTGATCGCGACGGCATTGGCAACGCCGCGCAGATCGTCCGACATCAGCACAACCTCGGCGGCCTCGATCGCGATGTCGGTGCCGGTGCCGATGGCGATGCCGGTATCGGCCGCCGCCAGCGCGGGCGCGTCGTTGATCCCGTCACCGGCAAAGGCGACCGGCCCGGCAGCCCGCTTCAGCGCGTCGATCCGGGCCAGCTTTTCGGCCGGCATCAGCCCGGCCCCGACATCCGCGATGCCCAGCTGGCGGGCGACGGCGTGGGCGGTTTCGGCGCGGTCGCCGGTCAGCATCGCCGGCGCGACGCCCAGGGCCCGCAACCGCGACAGGGCGGGCGCGGCGCTGCCGCGCAACGGATCGGCGATCCCCAGCACGGCAGCAAGCTGCCCGTCCACCGCCAGAAAGACCGGGGTCTGCCCGGCGGCGGCCATCCGCGCCGCCGCGGCTTCGAGCGGGCGCGCATCGACCCCGGCCGCATCAAGCAGCGCGGCATTGCCGATGGCCACGGCGCGCCCCTGCACCCGCGCCTGCAGGCCCAGGCCCGGCGTCACGCGGACATCGCCGGCGGCCGGCAGATCAAGGCCCGATTCGGAGGCTGCGGTCAGGATCGCGCGCGCCAGCGGATGCTCCGATCCCGCCTCGGCCGCCGCGGCAAGCCGCAAGGCGGCCGCATTCGACCATCCTGTCGCCGTCTCGCTCGCCACCAGAGCCGGGCGGCCTTCGGTCAGGGTGCCGGTCTTGTCGAAGGCCAGGGTGCGGACCCGGCCCAGCACCTGCAGCGCGTCGCCCTTGCGGAACAGCACGCCCAATTCGGCCGCCCGCCCCATGCCGGCCATGATCGCAACCGGCGTCGCCAGACCCATGGCGCAGGGGCAGGCGACGATCAGCACCGAAACGCCGGCGACCAGGGCCAGCGGCAGCGCCGGCGCCGGGCCGAATGCGAGCCAGCCCAGCACGGTCAGCGCGGCGATCGCCAGAACGATGGGCACGAACACCGCCGTCACCCGGTCGACCGCTGCCTGGACCGGCAGCCGCGCCCCCTGGGCGCGGNNGGCGCCGGCTCGCCCGTCAGCATGCTTTCATCCAGAAAGGACCGCCCTTCGGTGACCACACCATCCACCGGCACCAGCGCGCCAGGGGGGATCTGCAGCCGGTCGCCCGGCACGATCGCGGCGATCGGCGCCTCGGCGAACCCGCCGTTTCGCCAGACCCGTGCGGTGTCGGGCCGCAGCCCGGCAAGCCGGGCGATCGCCGCGCCCGCCCGGCCGCGCGCCCGCGCTTCCAGCCAGCGGCCGGTCAGAATCAGCAGCACGATCATGCCGGCGGCCTCGAAATAGACCTGGGCCGCGCCGATCGGGAACAGGCCGGGCGCCAGGGTGGCGAGGCTCGAATAGAGCCAGGCCGCGCCGGTTCCGAGGGCCACCAGCGCATCCATGTCGGGCGCGCCGCGCAAGAGCCCCGGCACACCCCGAACGAAAAAGCCGCGCCCGGGTCCGGCCAGCGCCGCCGTGATCAGCGCCATCTGGACCAGCCGCCAGCCGGTGACGCCGATCGCCCCGGTCAGGGCGTGGTGCAGGGCGGGAACGGCATGCCCCCCCATCTCGAGCACGAACACCGGCAGGACCAGGGCGGCCGCCCACAGCATCTGGCGCCGCGCGGCGGCGACCTCCTGGCGCTGCCTTGCCGCGTGATCGGCCGGCGCGCGGGCCGGCGTGGCACCGTAACCGGCTGCCTCGACGGCGCGGGCCAGAGCCCCCGGTTCGGTCTGGCCGGACACATAGGTCACATGGGCGCGCCGGGCGGCCAGGTTCACGGTCGCGCCGCGCACCCCGGGCTGGGCGTTGAGCGCCGCTTCGACCCGGCCGACGCAGGCGGCGCAATGCAGCCCGTCGATGTCGAGGAAGGCGTCTGCGGTTCCGGGCGCCTCGGGCTGCCCAACTCTGTTGGCAGGCGCAATTGTCATCCTGCACACATAGCTTTCCTTGCGGAAAGCGCCAACCGCCCTTGGGGTGCAGCCGACCACCAACGGCCATGGACCATGACCGCTGTCCCCCGCCCGCCACGGTTCATCCGATCGCGGCGGCCTTGATCTCGTCGTCGATATGGGGCTCGTATTGCGCGAAATTCGCCACGAACATCGCCACCAGCTTGCGCGCCTGGGCATCATAGGCGGCGGGATCGTTCCAGGTCCGGCGCGGGTCCAGCAGCGCGGCATCGACCCCCGCGACCGCACAGGGCACGTCGAAACCGAAATTCGGATCGCGGCGGGTCGCCACACCGTCAAGTGTCCCGTCAAGCGCCGCCTTGAGCAGCGCGCGCGTCGCGGCGATCGGCATCCGGTGGCCGGTGCCATGGGCGCCGCCGGTCCAGCCCGTGTTGACCAGCCAGCAGCGGGCGCCATGGGTCACGATCTTCTGGCGCAGCAGATTGCCATACACCTCGGGCCGGCGCGGCATGAAGGGCGCGCCGAAGCAGGTCGAAAAGGTCGGCTGCGGCTCGGTCACGCCGCGTTCGGTGCCCGCTACCTTGGCCGTGAAACCCGACAGGAAGTGATACATCGCCTGGGCCGGCGTCAGCCGGGCGATCGGCGGCAGCACGCCGAACGCATCGCAGGTCAGCATCACGACATGGCGCGGATGGCCGGCCAGCCCGCTTGCCGAGGCGTTCGGGATATAGGACAGCGGATAGGCCGCGCGGGTGTTCGCGGTCCGCGAATCGTCGTCGAAGTCGAGTTGCTTGGTCCGCCGGTCGTAGACCATGTTCTCGACCACCGTGCCGAACATCGCCGTGGTGGCATGGATCTGCGGCTCGGCCCTGGCGCTCAGATGGATGGTCTTGGCATAGCAGCCGCCCTCGAAATTGAAGATGCCGCGATCCGACCAGCCATGTTCGTCATCGCCCACCAGAACCCGGTCCGCGGCGGCCGAAAGCGTGGTCTTGCCGGTGCCCGACAGACCGAAGAAGACCGCGCAATCGTCGGGATCGCCGGGCGCGTGGTTGGCCGAGCAATGCATCGGCATCACGCCGCGCGCCGGCATCTCGTGGTTCATCACGGTGAAGGCGGCCTTCTTGTTCTCGCCGCCATAGCCCGACCCGCCGATCAGGATGACCTTCGCCTCGAGGTTGATCGCGATCACCGTTTCGCTGCGTGTGCCGTGGCGTTCGGGGTCGGCGCGGAAGCCGGGGCAATTCAGGATGGTGTAATCGGGCGCGAAGGCGTCGAGCTCGGCCGGCGACGGCCGGCGCAGCAGGTGTCGCATGAACAAGCCGTGCCACGCATATTCGGCGATCACCCGGATCGACAGCCGGTGCGCCCCCTCGGCGCCGCAGAAAAGGTCCTCGACGAACCGGTCGCGCGCGTCCGCATAGGCGCGCATGTCGGCATGCAACCGATCGAAATGCGCGGGCGTCATGGGTGCGTTGTTGTCCCACCATATGGTGTCTTCGAGCGACGGCGTCCGGACCACGAACTTGTCGTTGGGCGACCGGCCCGTGTGGTCGCCGGTGGCGACCAGCAGGGCACCGCCAAGGCCAAGTTCGCCCTCGCCGCGCCGCACCGCCTCGGCGAGCAGGTCGGGTTCCAGCAGATTGTCGTGTGCTATGTGGCGTCCTGCGGCGCCCTCGGCTGTCGGGCTTGGCGCGGGGGGCCCCCTTCGGTTCATCGTGCCGGTNNGTCTCCTCTTGACGGCGGCGCGGGTTCGCCGTTGCCGTCGGGTCGCTCTATAGCATGATGCAGGCGCAGCGAAACAGCCCCCGGACAGACCCGCCTGGCATGAGACGCGCGCGGCACGACCGGATGGCCACGGAATCGTTGCCAACCGCGCCGTGGCACGGCACCCTGCGGGCAATGGAACCGTGCCGTGCGGGATCGGATCGGGCTGTCGCTGTGGCTTGGTGCGCGGCGGCAAGGCGGAACATCCCGGCGCGGCAGGACGACAGCTTTGGGAGGCGACGATGAACGAACGCACGGACAGCCCGACCGCCAACGCCGTGCTGGTCGACTGGGTCGACCGGATGCAGGCGCTCTGCAAACCCGACCGGGTGGTCTGGTGCGACGGCTCGCAGGAAGAATATGACGGGCTTTGCCAGGCGATGGTCGAGGCCGGCACGTTTGTCCGCCTCAACCCCGACAAGCGCCCGGGCAGCTATCTGGCCCGTTCGCACCCCTCCGATGTCGGCCGGGTCGAGGACCGCACCTTCATCTGCTCGATGAACCGCGACGATGCCGGGCCGACCAACAACTGGGCGCCGCCGGCCGAGATGCGGGCGACGCTGAACGGGTTGTTCGACGGCTGCATGGTCGGGCGGACGATGTATGTCATCCCGTTCAGCATGGGGCCGATCGGTTCGCCGATCTCGAAGATCGGGGTGGAGATCACCGACAGCCCCTATGTCGTCGCCAATATGCGGATCATGACCCGCATGGGCCAGGCAGTGCTCGATGCGCTGGGGCCCGAGGGCACCTTCATCCCCTGCATGCATTCGGTCGGCGCGCCGCTGGCGCCCGGTCAGGAAGACGTGCCCTGGCCGTGCGAGAACGACATCAGCCGGAAATACATCGTCCACTTCCCCGAGACCTACGAGATCTGGTCCTATGGCTCGGGCTATGGCGGCAACGCGCTTCTGGGCAAGAAATGCCTGGCGCTGCGCATCGCCTCGGTGATCGCGCGCGACGAGGACTGGCTGGCCGAGCACATGCTGATCATGGGGCTCGAATCGCCGCAGGGCGAAAAGACCTATCTGGGCGCCGCCTTTCCCAGCGCCTGCGGCAAGACCAATCTGGCCATGCTGGTCCCGCCCGCGGGCTTCGACGACTGGAAGGTCACCACGGTGGGCGACGACATCGCCTGGATCAAGAAGGGCCCCGAGGGCGAATTGCGCGCGATCAATCCCGAATCGGGCTTTTTCGGCGTGGCCCCCGGCACCAACGAGGCCACCAATCCAAGCGCCATGCGAACCATCGAATCGAACTCGATCTTCACCAATTGCGCGCTGACCGACGAGGGCGACATCTGGTGGGAGGGCATGACCAAGGAGCCGCCCGCGCATCTGATCGACTGGAAGGGCGAGGACTGGACGCCCGATGCCGGCCGCCCCGCGGCGCATCCGAATGCCCGCTTTACCGCGCCCGCGGGGCAATGCCCGACGATCGACCCGGCATGGGAAGACCCGGCCGGCGTGCCGATCGCGGCGTTCGTGTTCGGCGGCCGGATGAGCAAGGAGATGCCGCTGGTGTTCCAGGCCTTCAACTGGAGCCATGGCGTCTATCTGGCGGCGACCATGGGGTCCGAGGCCACGGCCGCCGCGATCGGCCAGGCGGCGATGCGGCGCGATCCGATGGCGATGCTGCCGTTCTGCGGCTACAACATGGCGGACTATTTCACCCACTGGCTGAATGTCGGGCGCCGCGTCGTGAACCCGCCGCGCATCTTTCGCGTCAACTGGTTCCGCAAGGACGACGACGGCAAGTTCATGTGGCCCGGTTTCGGCCAGAACATGCGGGTTCTGAAATGGATGGTCGATCGGGTCCATGGCCGCGGCTATGCGGTGGAAAGCCCGATCGGCTGGATGCCGCGCTTCGAGGATATCGAATGGGCCGGCCTCGATTTCCCGGCCGAGACCTTTTATCGGCTCATGGAGGTCGGGCGCGACGCCGGCACGCAGGAGGCGCGGGCCCATGAAGAACAGTTCGACAAGTTCTTCGACCGGCTGCCCAAGGAGTTCATCTTCGAACGCGAGCTGCTGCGCTCGCGCCTGTGGCGGTCGCCCGATCACTGGGGGCTGGCGCATGAGGATTTCAGGCATCCGGCGGGATAGGGCTGCGGCGGGGGCGCGCGAGCCTGGCGGCGCGGATCGGCGGCGCGATCGCGCCCTTCTGCAGGCCCGAGCGGTTCTTGGGGGACTTTTCCGGCCGATCCGAAGGCGGCCTGGACCGGCGAGACCGGGGCCATGACCCATTGCCCTGGCAACAGCCTGCACGCAACGCCCTGATTCCCAAAGCCGCGCGCCCGTCATGCCGAAGGCGTGCCTGCGGCATGACGCGGGCGGGCGCTCAGCCCTGAGGCGGTGCGGAAAGATGTTGAAGGGATACCAGGGCGCTATCCGGGTGGCGCATGGCAGCCTGGTGTCAGCCATGGCTGGTCCGCGCGTTCCAGTCCCGCGCATAGGCCGCGAACAGGGATTCCATCGGTGCGGCGGGGCTTGCGAACCCGCCTGCCCTTGTCTTCGGGGCGCGATCGGCCGCCACAAGCAACGCTGCCCCCTGGCCGGTTCCGGTCGTGCTGTCCATCGGCAGCACGGGCGCGGCCGACGCGACACCCAGCATCCACAGATATGGCTGGTTGCGCGCAAACGGGCCTTCGACGATCACCGGGCCCTGATGCCCGATCAGCGCGAGGCACTGCGCCGTCACCAGGGCAAGGTAGAAACCGACCGCCGCGGCGCGCTGCGCCGTGCCCTGCGCGGGTTCGCCACCGCACCATCGCGCCCGGGACCCGGCGAAGGGACCGCTTTCCGACACCAGGGCCGGCAGCAGCATGATGCGCTGCGTCAGCACATCGCGCATCGCGTCCTCGTCTGCCGCAATGGCGGTGCCGCCAAGTGCCAGATCGTGTTCCCGCCCGCCCATGAAGCGCGCCGACGGCACCGCCTCGCCCAGGGCATTGACATTCACCAGCGTGTCGCGCGCCGGATCAAGGGCCACGGGCCTGCCGCCGACCGCCATGGCGATGACCCAGGTGCCGGTGGAGACGACGCTGAAGGGCGGTTCCCGTCCCAAAAGATGCGGCAGCAGCGAGGCGTTCGAGTCGTGGATGCCGCAATGGACGGGTGTGCCCGCGGGAAGCCCGGTGCGCGCGGCCACCGCGGGGGCGATCGGCCCAAGGATGTCGCCGGGCCGGCGCGGCGGGGCGATCCTGTCGGCGATGTCGAGCGCGTCGATCAGCGAGGAGAACCGGCCCGCAAACGGGTTCCAGAGATCGGTATGGGCCCCCAGACAGGTGATGTCGGTCGCGAAGACACCGCTCAGGCGATGCGCCCAGAATTGCGGATAGGTGACGATGCGATGGACCCGGTCGCGCAGCGACGGATCCGTCTGGAACTGCCAGTGGATCTGCGCACCGAGATTGAGCCCCAGGGGCAGGCGCGGCGAACCGGTCTGGGAAAACGGCGGGCGGATCGCATCATAGATGTCGGCGACCGCGTCGGGCCCGGCATATTCGTAATCGAGGATCGGTGCGGCAAGCGATCCGTCGCGCCCGATCAAGGCACCGGCGGCGCCATGCGTCGTGACGGTGACCGCCGCGATGCCATGTTCGGCGTGGAACCGGGCGAGGCCGTCCAGCAGGAACGCCCAGTGCCCCTCGACGTCGAAATGCGGATAGGGCGGGCCGGGAAGAACAGTGTTCGGCCGCCGGACCAGGGCGACCTCTGACAGGTCGGACAGCCGGACCAGCGCCAGTTTGGCGTTGGTCTTGCCGATATCGATGACAGCAACATGTCCACCGGTCATGTCAGGCCCAGCATTCAAGCGCAACGCCCTTGGCCGGCAGGGCATGGGATGTTGCGACGGAGAGACGATGCAGGCACCTCAGCAACGACGGATATGGCGTAATCTTGGCCGAGAATGAAAGGGGCCGCAACCAACGGTCGATCGGGCGGCTTCTGGGCGGGTCGGCGCGCACGATCGGGCGCGAACTGGTAAGGGGGCGGCGCATGCATCCCGGCGACCCCTCGGCCCGCGTGAGCCACGAGACGATTCATACCAACGGTCATTGAGAATGACCGTTGGTATCAGGCGCCGCCATCCAGGCCGGCCTCTTGATGAAGGTGCGCTTCGGCATGGCGCTCCGGCAGACGACCGGGTTCGCCGGCACCTGCTGCTCGGCAGCACCGTTCTCCGCCTGCCGCCATGGCTGGGCCTGGCTGAGTGCTGCGGCGGCTCTGATGCGGCTGGCCTGGCGGCGCAAAGGGCGGTAACGGGGCGGCGCGGCGGCCGGGCGCCGCGGGTGCGGGCACAGGGAAACGGGGGGCGCGATGACACCGACAGCTTCGATGACCGATGCCGAAATCCTGGCGCTGGAAGCGCGCTCGCTCGCGGTCGGCAAATGGGGCAACCTGTTCATGGCCGGTGCCGGCGTCCTGGCGGCGTTCCTGTCGAACTCCGAGGCGTTGCTGGTCGACGGGTTGTTCTCGCTCACCGGGTTTCTGGCGGCGATCGTCGGCGCCCGCATCGCCGCCCGGGTCAACCGACGGGCCGACCGGCACCGCCCCTTCGGCTATGCCGCCGAGGAGGCGCTGTATCGCAGTTTCCGTGCCCTGTCGCTGATCGGGCTTGTCCTGTTTGCCGGCGTCAATGCCGGGCTCACGATCCTTGGCTATGCCAGGGGGGTCGACATCGCGCCGCTGCGTTTCGGCCCGATCGCGATCTATTTCGCGGTCATTTTCACGGCCTGCGGCATCCTCTACGCGATGCACCGAACGAGCTGGAATCGGACCGGCCGGCGCAGCGCCCTGCTGAAGCTCGAATCGCAGGCGGCACGGTCGGACGGGCTGATGACGCTGGCGGCCATGTTCGGCCTGTCGCTGGCCTTTCTGTTGCGCGGCGGGCCGCTCGACGGGATCACGCCGATCGCCGACTCGCTTGTGGTGCTGATGCTGTGCGGCCTGGCGCTGTTCGTCTATGGTGGCGAGTTCCGCGCCGGCCTGGCCCAGCTTGCCGGGGCCAGCGCCCCGCCCGAGGCGATCGCGGCCGCACGCCGCGCCGTGCGCCCGGTGCTGGCCGATCATGGCGGCCGGCTGATCGACCTGTCGCTTGGCCAGCTTGGCCGGCGCTATCAGGCGATCGCCTATTACGACCCGGGGCGCGCGATGACCGCCGCCGAGGTCGACCGGCTGGGCGACGCGCTGGCCGACGCGCTGGCGCCGGCCTTCGGTCCGGTCGATGGCGCGGTGGTGATTTCGGAACATGGGCGATCCCGGCCATGAACCACCGCTTCGAGCTGCGCGTCTATTACGAAGACACCGATCTGGCGGGCATCGTCTATTACGCCAATTACCTGAAATTCATCGAACGGGCGCGCAGCGAATGGGTCCGCGCGCTGGGGCTCGACCAGGCCCGGCTGAAGGCTGAAGCGGGCATCGTCTTTGCCGTCCGCCGGGTCGAGGCCGACTATCTGGCGCCGGCCCGTTTCGACGACTGGCTGACCGTCGAGACGCGCGTTGCGCGGACCGCACCGGCCCGCCTTGTGCTCGATCAGACCGTGTCGCGCGGGGCGGAACGGCTGTTCAGCGCCCGGGTCACGGTGGTGGCGCTGCGCGAAGACGGGCGGCCTGGGCGGCTGCCGACGGTGTTGCGCGCCCCGGCCG
The DNA here is from genome assembly GCA_003500165.1 of Paracoccaceae bacterium. Taxonomy (GTDB): domain Bacteria; phylum Pseudomonadota; class Alphaproteobacteria; order Rhodobacterales; family Rhodobacteraceae; genus UBA10424. The sequence goes on from DNSZ01000018.1 coordinate 15,095, forward strand.
CCGGATAGGCGGGGCGGGGGCGCCGCCCGCCCCCCCGGGTCAGACGAGGATGTCGTTCTCCAGCGCCGCGCGGCTGATGTTCTCGACCGTCAGCACGTCGCCGCCGCCGAAATCGAACACCACATCGCCACCGGTCTCGATCGCCCGTGCAAGCGCTTCGGCCGCACTGGCAAAGCCGAACGCAGACAGGTCGAGGCGGTCGATGCCATCCTCGAAATCGGCGATGATGTCGGCGTCGTCCCCTGCGGCAAAGACGAAGCGGTCGGCCCCGGCGCCGCCTGCCAGAACGTCATCGCCGGCGCCGCCTTCCAGCGTGTCGTTGCCCGCCCCGCCCTCCAGCGTGTCGTCGGCAAGCCCGCCGATCAGCGTGTCGTTGCCTTCCTCGCCATAGAGCCGGTCGCCACGATCCTGGAAGCCCGCGCGGACCGCGTCCGTCTGGCCCGATTCCAGAAGGTCGTCGCCCGCGCCGCCATAGAGATAGTCGATATCCGCGGTGTCGAGGTCATCGCCGCCATTCAGCCGGTCGTTACCTTCATCGCCGTAAAGGGTGTCCTTCCCGTTCGAGCCAATGAGCGTGTCGTTGCCCGCCCCGCCCCGGGCCTCGTCCACGCCAAAGGTCTGGCCATCGCTGGTCCCGGTGTAGATCAGGTCGTCGCCGTCGCCGCCGACGAGCTTGTCGTCGCCCCCGCCGCCTGCCAGAACGTCATCGCCCTCGAAGTCATACAACTCGTCGTCGCCATTCCCCCCAAAGAGGGAGTCGTTCCCGGTCCAGCCATAGAGCTTGTCGTTGCCGTCGCCGCCTTCGAGCCAGTTGTTGCCCGTGTCGCCTTGAATGGTGTCGTTTCCTCCGCCGCCGTAGATTGCGTCATCGTCGGCGCCGCCGCGTAGCCTGTCGTTCCCGATGCCGCCATAGATCGTGTCGTTGCCGCTGCCGCCC
>DNSZ01000124.1 GCA_003500165.1 Paracoccaceae bacterium
CCCGAATGCTTGCCCATCACCAGGCTGGTGGCGGCCAGGCCGACATCCTCGGGGCGCATGATCTCGAACGTCTCGGCGTTCTTCAGCATGCCGTCCTGATGGATCCCCGATTCATGGGCGAACGCGTTCTTGCCCACGATCGCCTTGTTGAACTGCACCGGGAACCCCGAGGCGGTGGCGACCATGCGGCTGATCGGGACGATCCGCCGGGTGTCTATCCCGGTGTCGAACGGCATCAGGTCGCCGCGCACCTTCAGCGCCATCACCACCTCTTCCATCGCGGTGTTGCCGGCCCGCTCGCCCAGCCCGTTGACGGTGCATTCGATCTGGCGCGCGCCGGCCTCGACGGCCGCCAGCGCGTTCGCCGTCGCCATGCCCAGATCGTTGTGGCAATGGGTGGCAAAGGTGACCCGATCGGCGCCCGGCACGGTGGCGATCAGCCGCGCGATCAGATCGGCGGATTCGCGGGGGGCTGTGTAGCCGACCGTGTCGGGGATGTTGATCGTGGTGGCCCCGGCCGCGATGGCGATCTCGATCACCCGGCACAGATAATCCCATTCGGTGCGGGTGGCGTCCATCGGCGACCATTGCACATTGTCGCACAGATCGCGGGCATGGCTGACCGTGGCATGAATGCGTTCGGCCATCTGGTCCTGCGTCAGGTTGGGGATTGCCCGGTGCAGCGGCGAGGTGCCGATGAAGGTGTGGATGCGCGGCCGGCGGGCGGTTTTCACCGCCTCCCAGCAGCGGTCGATATCGCCCATCTGGGCGCGCGCGAGCCCGCAGATCACGGCGTTTTCGGCCTGTTCGGCGATCGCCCGGACGGCGGCGAAATCGCCTTCGGAGGCGATCGGGAAGCCCGCCTCGATGATGTCCACCCCCATCTCGTCGAGCATGCGCGCGATTTCCAGTTTTTCGGCATGGGTCATGGTGGCGCCCGGGGATTGCTCCCCATCGCGCAGGGTGGTGTCGAAGATCAGGACGCGGTCCTTCGCCGGTGTCTCGGTCATGGTGATTGCCCCCTTCGGGCCTGTTTCGTGCTGGTCTGTGTGGCTGGTCCGGCGCGAATGACAGGCTCCCCTGAGCGCGCGCGCCGAAAGGCCGCGCTCAGAGGCGGCGAAGGAGGAGAAGCGCGGCGGCGCGATTGCTGAGAGCCCGAACCATGTGGCCCATCATAACGGCGCGATCGCACAAGGGAAGAGGATACTGCACGAATGCGCCTTGCGCATGGCCGCAACACCGCTCTGACTGACGTCGCACATGGCCGGTTGGCGCGGAAAGGGGGCTGTGATGGCAAGGACAGGCATGTTCGGAGAGGTCTACGAGCTTCTCAACCCCGCCCTGCCGGCGGATCGGGCGCGTATCGCCGCGGCCCCCGATCTGCTGGCCGAGGCGCTTGGGCTTGCCGCGCAACCGGCCGCGCCGCGCGTGCTGGACTTCGGATGCGGGGCCGGATCGGGCGTCGACACGATCCGGGCGCTGATCCCGGATGCGGCCTATGACGGGGTCGATATCGACACAAGTCCGGAGGTCGATGCCCGCAAGCGGCGCGACGCGCGGTTTCACAGCTTTGATGGCGTTAACCTGCCATTTCCGGATGACGGGTTCGATATCGTGTATTCCCGCCAGGTGTTCGAACATGTCCGCCACCCCGACGCCGCGGTTGCGGATATCTTTCGCGTTCTGCGCCCGGGCGGGCTGTTTGCCGGATCGATGTCGAACCTTGAACCCTATCATTCCTATTCGATCTTCAACTACACCCCCTATGGTGTTTACCGCTTGCTGTCAGACAACGGGTTCCGGCTGATCCGGATGCGCCCCGGCCCGGAGGGGTTCGGCCTGACGATCCGGCAGATCACCTTACGCCGGATTGGCCGCGCCCGGCTGGTCTATCCGATGGTTGCGGCGGCCGAGGCGCTGGGCCGGATCGATACGCGACAGGCCAATTTTCTGAAGCTGCGGTTCTCGGGACATATCTGCTTTGCGGCGCTGAAACCCTGAAGCCCTTTGGCGCTAGATCGGCGTCTTTGCGGCAGCCGGTTGCCCGCTGTCGCCGGTGTTGGGTTCGCCCACGGGTTCGATCAGCAGCAGGGTGGCCTCGGTTTCGGCCCGCGGCCGGTGAACGGCCCCTCGGGGCACGACGCATAACTCGCCGGGCCCCAGAGTCACGCTGTGGCCATCTTCTCCATCGATGGTCACTGTGCCGCTGAGAACGAGGAAAAAGTCGTCGGTGGTGTCGTGTTTGTGAAACGGAAACGCGCCCGCGACCTTCACGACCATGACATCATTGTCGTTGTAGCGTGCCACCACGCGCGGATCCCAATGGGTATCGATCCTGGCGAGCTTCGCGGCGAGGTTCACCTTGTCCACGGTCGCCCTTTCCTGGTTGCTCGATGTCACATTAGCCGGGCAAGGTCGGCCCGCTCAACCCTGAAAACATGCAATCCGCGCCGGGCCGCAGCCCCTCGGCGCCGGGCGGCAGGGTCGGCGTATAGTCAAAAGCCGCAATCCGGGCGCCGCCGTCGAAGGCGATGAAAAGCTGGCTGGCCGCGGGGCGGATCGCGATGCCCTCGGGGTCGCGGCCATAGCGGATCAGCGGCAGGGTGGCCAGCAGCCGCCCCTCGGCGTCGAATTCGAACAGGCTGTTCGAGCCTTCCCAATCGTCGACGATCAACAGATGCCCGGTGCGCGGGTCGCGCGCGATCCCCTGTGGTTCGGTCAGCATCGGGTCGACATCGAGGCCCGACAGCCGGCGGATCGCCGTGCCATCGGGCCGCATCCAGGTGATCCGCTCGGGATCGTCCTCGACCGTGATCATTGTGCCGTCTTCCAGGACCACCAGCCCTTCGGTATCGGCCCAGCCGCCGGGGACCGAAAACCCCGGCGCGAGCTTCTCGCCATCCTTCGACAGGCGCTGGAAATTGCCATAGCCATCGGCGACCAGCAGATTGGCACCGTCGATCCCGACGGCCTTGATCCGCGCCAGATCGCTGGAAAACCGCCGCAATTCGTGCCCATCAAGGGTGATCAGGATCACCTCGGGCCCCTCATTGGCGATCCACAGCCCGCAGAAATCGGGGTCGTAATCGAGGCTGGCGGGGCGGTTCAGTTCGTAGAAATCGAGAAGCTCCAGCTCCAGCGCGCCCGCGGGCGCGGCAAAGCAGGACAGAAGGGCAAA
>DNSZ01000292.1 GCA_003500165.1 Paracoccaceae bacterium
GGGCCGATCCGCCTGACGGGCACCGATGGCGGCACGGTTGTCCTGGCCGATGCGGCCAGCCTGTCGGCCGATCTGCAGGATGGTCTGCTGCAGGGTGCGCGGCTGCTGCTGGCCCAAGAGCTGCAGCTGACAGCCGCCCGCGTGGAACGCATCGGCGGCCGCTATGCGCGGTTGTCAAACAGCTTCGCCACAAGCTGCCGGGTCTGTGCGGGCGGCGCCGCGCCATGGTGGGAAATCCGCGCGCGCGAGGTGATCTATGACCAGATCGAGCGCCAGATCTACTTTCGCAACGCCCAGATCCGGGCCTTCGGCGTACCGATTGCCTGGCTGCCGCGCCTGCGCCTGCCCGACCCCACCGTTGATCGGATGACCGGGCTGTTGCCGCCGGTGCTCCGCAATTCGGACACTTTGGGCTTTGGCGTGAAAATCCCCTATTTCCGCACACTCGGCGACCACGCCGATCTGTTGCTGACCCCCTATGTGACCGATGGCGGATCGGCCACGCTGGAATACCGCTATCGCCAGGCCTTTCGCACCGGCGATATCGCCTTCGAGGGCGCGGTGACGCGCGACAACCTGACCGACGATCCATGGCGGGCCTATCTTTTCGCCATGGGCGGCTTTGCGTTGCCGGATGACTGGACGTTGCGATTCGACATCGAGGTCACGAGCGACCCGAGCTACCTTCTCGACTATGACTATTCCGACCGGGACCGGCTCCCCAGCACGCTCAGCGTCGAGCGGGTCGGCGCCGACCGATATGCCGGCGCCGAGATCCTTGCGATCCAGTCGCTGCGCGAGGACGACGCCGATGACCAAGCGCCAGCCGTCATCGGCGATGCGTTGTGGGCGTGGCGGTTCGTACCATCGGGCCTTGGCGGCCAGGGCCAGCTGACCGCCGATCTGCATGGCTCCGGCCGCGATGGCAGCGGCAATGGCGATCAGGCACGCGACACGCTGCGCTTTTCGGGCCGCGGCGACTGGCGCCGCACCTGGCAGCTTGCGGCCGGCATGCGGGCGGGCCTGATCGCGCGGCTGGATGGCGACCTCTATCTGATCACGCAGGACGACGCCTATGACGATACCGTGCTGCGGTTCAGCCCGCGAATTGCGGCGGAATGGCGATGGCCGCTGATCCGCCGTGGCACCGCCGCGACCCATCTGCTGGAGCCTGTGGCACAACTCGTCTGGGCCAGCCAGACCGGTGGCACGGTGCCCAATGACGACAGCGTGATCGTCGAATTCGACGAGACCAATCTGTTCGCGCTGTCGCGCTTTCCCGGTCAGGACCGGACCGAAACCGGGTTGTTCGCCAATCTCGGCCTGCTCTACACCCGCCGCGGCGCCGATGGCCGGCCCATGCGGCTGGCCTTCGGGCGGGTCCTGCGGGCGACCGAGCGCGATCAGTTTACCGCGCCCTCGGGGCTTGACGGCGCGGTCTCGGACTGGGTCATCGCCAGTCAGTTCGGCTTTCGGGATGGCGGCGGCGTCATCGGTCGCGCCGTCTTCGATGACAGCTTTTCGTTTTCGAACGCCGAGATCCGGCTGGCCCTCGAGTTTGACCGGTTCGATCTGGCAACGAGCTTTCTGTGGGTCGAACAGGACCCGGCCGAAGGCATGAAGGCCGACATGTCCGAATGGGCGCTGGACGCAGGCTGGCGCATCGCGCGCAACTGGCGCGCCAATGCGCGCTGGCGTTATGATGCCGTCGATGGCGAACCGACCCGCGCGGGTCTTGGCCTGATCTATGCGAATGAGTGTATTGCGGTTGAACTTTCCGCCCGGCGCCGCTTTACCAGCGCACGCGGGGCGTCGCCGTCGAACAGTTTCAGCATCGAGTTGTCGTTCGACGGTTTTGGCGATGGTGGGCCCGGCCCCCGGTCCTGCCCGGGCTAGATGGCAAAGGAGATGGCAGCGATGCGACCGCCTGTTCCGGCTTTGATCTGTATCTGCCTTGTTGCGATGTTGGCAACGCTGCCCGTATCGCGGCCCGCCAGCGCCCAGCAAAACCCGTTTTCGGCGGCGATCACCGTCGACGACCGGGCCGTGACCTGGTGGGAGCTTGACCAGCGCGCGCGCCTCCTGGCGGCGCTGAACCTGCCCGGCGATCCCGAACGCGCAGCCCGCGAGCAACTGATCGACGATCGTCTGCGCGCCAATGTCGCCGAACGGATCGGCTATGTGTTGCCCGAGGACGAGTTGCAGGCAGAGCTTCTCGACTTTGCCGAACGCGGCGGCCTCGACATCGACCAGTTGCTGGTCTTGCTCGACCGCGAGGGCGTGGCGCCCGAGACCCTGCGCGATTATGTCCGCTGGCAGGTGACCTGGCGGGCCATCGTGCAGGGCCGCTATGCCGGACAGGTCCAGATCACCGACGAAGAGATCGACAACGCCCTGGCGCTGGCGGCGGCGGGCAGCGGCACCTCGGTTCTGGTATCCGAGCTGATCCTGCCGCGCACCCCGCAGATCGCCGAGCAGAACCGCGCCCTGGCTCAGCAGCTGAGCGACACGATCGACAGCACCGCCGCCTTCGAGGCCGCGGCGCGGCGGTATTCGGTGGCGCCCAGCGCTGCGCGCGGCGGCCGGCTCGACTGGCTGCCGCTGTCGGAACTGCCGCCCGAGCTGGGCTCGCTCCTGCTCACCCTCGCCCCGGGGGACGTGACCGAGGCGCTGGTCCTGCCCGAGGCCATCGTGCTGTTCCAGCTTCGCGCGATCCGCGAACAGGCGGTCCCGCTGCCCGCCCCCAACGCCATCGACTATCTGGAATTCTGGGTCCCCGGCACCGGGCCGGCGGCGCGGCAGACCGCCGGGGCGCTGGCCGCGCGGATGGACAGTTGCGACGATGTCTACGGGCAGGGTCGCCTGCTGGGCGAGACGCCGATTTCGCGCGAGACGCGCCCGACCGGCAGCATCCCGCGCGGCGTCGCGTTCGAACTTGCCAAGCTCGACCCGAACGAATTCGCCATCCTGCCGGTCCCGTCGGTCGATGGCCAGGGCGAGATGCTGCGCTTTCTGATGCTGTGCAGCCGGGTGTTCGAGGTCGAGACACTGAGCGAGGATCAGGCCGCGGCCCGCGAGGCCGCGCGCGCGGCGCTGTTCGGCCAGCGTCTGCAGGCGCTTGCGGACAGCTTCCTCGCCGAGCTTCGGGCCGAGGCCCGGATCGAGGAAATGTGACGCGCCCGATCGCGCTGACCTGCGGCGAGCCGGCCGGCATCGGGATCGAGATCGCCGCCAAGGCCGCCGCCGTCCTGCGCGGCGACCCGCCCTTCTTTCTGATCGCCGACCGGCGCCATGTCGCCGAACGGGCGCCGTCGGCCCGGCTGATCGAGATCGCCGATCCGGCCGACGCGGCCGATGCGGCCCGGCTGGGCCTGGCGCTGCTGCACCGGCCGTTTCCCGGGCGGGCCGAACCGGGTCGCCCCGACCCGGCGCAGGCCCGGGCGGTGATCGACACGATCGCCCGCGCCGTCGACCTGGTGCAGACCGGCCGCGCCGCGGCGCTGACCACCGGGCCGATCCACAAGCAGGCGCTGATCGCGGGCGCCGGCTTCGGCTTTCCCGGCCATACCGAGTTTCTGGCCCATCTGGCCGGCGGCGGCGCGCGGCCGGTGATGATGCTGGCCGCCCCCGCGCTGCGCGTCGTGCCGGTGACGATCCACGCCCCGCTTGCCGCCGTGCCCGGCCTGCTGACGCCGACACGGCTGGAAGACACGCTGCGGATCACCGATGCGGCCCTGCGCAACGAATTCGGACTGACCGCGCCGCGCATCGCGGTGGCCGGGCTCAACCCCCATGCCGGCGAAGGCGGCGCCATGGGCCGGGAGGAAAGCGCGATCATCGCCCCGGTGCTCGACCGGCTGCGGGCCGAGGGCCTGACGCTTGCCGGGCCGCTATCGGCCGACACGATGTTTCACGACGCCGCCCGGGCGACCTATGACTGCGCCGTCGCGATGTATCACGACCAGGCGCTGATCCCGCTCAAGACGCTCGATTTCGCCGGCGGCGTGAACATCACGCTCGGCCTGCCCTTTATCCGCACCTCGCCCGATCACGGCACCGCCTTCGATCTTGCGGGCACCGGCCGGGCCGACCCGGCCAGCCTGATCGCGGCCCTGCGGATGGCCCATGACATGGCGGCGGCCCGGTCCGGGTGAGCGACCTCGCTTCCCTGCCGCCGCTGCGCGATGTGATCGCCGCCCATGGGCTGCGCGCGAAAAAGGGGCTGGGCCAGAACTTTCTGCTCGACCTCAACCTGACGGCCCGGATCGCCCGGGCGGCGGGCGATCTGACCGGCGCGGATGTGCTGGAAATCGGGCCCGGGCCGGGCGGGCTGACCCGGGCGCTGCTGGGCGCCGGCGCGCGCCGGGTCGTGGCGGTGGAGCGCGACGCGCGCTGCCTGCCCGCGCTTGCCGAGATCGCCGCCGCCTGCCCCGGCCGGCTGGAGGTGATCGCCGCCGATGCGCTCACCTTCGACCCGGCACCGCTGCTGACCCCGCCGGTCAGGGTCGTGGCGAACCTGCCCTACAATATCGGCACCGCGCTGCTGGTGCGCTGGCTGACCCCGGCCGACTGGCCGCCCTTCTGGTCAAGCCTGACCCTGATGTTCCAGCGCGAGGTCGCCGACCGGATCACCGCCCGGCCCGGCAGCAGGCCATGGGGCCGGCTGGCGATTCTCGCGCAATGGCGGGCCGAGGCGCGCCGCCTGTTCGACGTGCCGGCGGCCGCCTTCACCCCGGCGCCCAAGGTCGCCTCGGCCGTGGTGCAGCTGACCGCCCTGCCGGCGCCGCGTTTTCCCGCCCGCCCGGAGGTGCTGCAACGGGTGGTGGCGGCAGCCTTCAACCAGCGCCGCAAGATGCTGCGCGGCGCGCTGCGCGGGCTTCACCCCGAGATCGCGGATCGGCTCGCCCGGGCCGGCATCCCGGCCTCGGCGCGGGCCGAGGAGGTCTCGCTGGAAGCGTGGTGCGCGCTTGCCCGGCTGCTCGACCAGGCGGGGCCGGCCCCGGCCGGGGGGCGCCGGACCCCCTGATCGCACCGGTGACAAGCCATGACCGC
>DNSZ01000267.1 GCA_003500165.1 Paracoccaceae bacterium
GTGCGGTATCGCCCCGATGTGGTCGAGAAGGACCGCAACCAGGCCGAATTCACCATGGCGCTGTGGGACTATCTGGACAGTGCGGTGTCCGACAGCCGGGTCCGGAACGGCCGCGACGCCTATCGCGCCAATGCCGGCCTGCTGGCCGAGATCGAGGCCCGCTATGGCGTCGACGCCGCGGTCGTGACCGCGATCTGGGGCGTCGAATCGGCCTATGGCGCGCGGCGCGGCAGCATCCCGGTGCTCGACGCGCTGGCCACGCTCGCCTTTGACGGCCGGCGCTCGCAGTTCTTTCGCGAGCAGTTGATCGCAGCACTTCGGATCATGGCGAATGGCGACACCACGCCCGAGCGGATGTTCGGATCCTGGGCCGGGGCGATGGGCCATACCCAGTTCATCCCGACATCCTATCAGGCCTATGCGCAGGATTTCCGCGGCGACGGGCGGCGCGATGTGTGGTCGGACGACCCCACCGACGCGCTGGCCTCGACCGCCAATTACCTGGCCGAGCATGGCTGGACGACGGGCCAGCCCTGGGGGGTCGAGGTGACGCTGCCGCGCGGCTTTCGCTATGCGCTGGCCGGCGAGACGCGCAAATCGGTGGCCGAATGGACGGCGCTGGGGGTCAGGGGGATCGATGGCGCGGCGCTGCGCGACCATGGTCCGGCGCGCATCCTGCTGCCCGCCGGCGCCCGCGGTCCGGCCCTGATGGTGTTCGCCAATTTCGAGGTGATCGAGCGCTACAACCCCGCCGACGCCTATGTCATCGCGGTCGGGCATCTGGGCGACCGGATCCGCGGCGCAGAGGATTTCCGCGCCGCCTGGCCGCGCGGCGATCGGCCGTTGCGCCTGGCCGAAAGGAAGGCGTTGCAGCGCCGGCTGACCGCGGCGGGCTACGATACGGGCGGGGTCGACGGGATTATCGGGCCGAACACCATCGGCGCGCTGCGCGAGTTTCAGGCCGCGCGTGGCCTGGTGCCGGACGGCTATGCGACATTCGAGACGCTCGATCTGCTTCGCTAGACGCGGGGCCGGCGACCCCGCGCAGCGGTTGGGCAGCGACCGGCTCAGCTGCCTTCGGCGTTCGGGTCGGGCGCGACCGACATCAGATAGGCGTAGAGGTTGGCGGCCATCTCCGCGTCGGGCACCATGAAGTTCATCGCCGAACGCGCCCGGCGGCTGCCGGTGAATTCGCGCAGGAACTGGGTGTTGTTGTTCAGATAGGCGGTGAAGTTCTCTTCGGTCCAGACAAGTCCGCCCTCGGCCGCCTCGGTGATGCCGGGCTGATAGCGGAAGCCCTCGACCTCGGCCGCGGGGCCGCCGATGACGCCGTAAAGGTTCGGGCCGGTCTTCATGTTGCGCCCGGCGATCGTCTCGCCATCGGGCGTCTCGATGACATGGCAGGTCACGCATTGGCGATTGAAGAATTCCTCGCCGGCCGCCGCATCCTGCGCCGCCACCGGCGCCGCCAGGGCTGCCGCCATCGAGGTCGCGGCAAGAATGGTCAGTTTGTTCATCGGGTCTTCCTCCGGTTCCTTCGGGTGCGCAGCCCGGATCGTCGCCGGCCCCGCATTGCCCAGGATATTATCGTATTGGCGCGTCGCGTCCAGCGCCCTGTGCCGATTCGGCGCAGCAATCCTTGCGGCGGCCCGGGGTTCGGCGCTAGGCCGAAGGCGAGCGACAGGGGACGCGGCAGATGTCGACCATTCTTGTGACCGGTTCGGCCGGGTTCATCGGCTTTCACTGCGCCCGGCACTTGCTGGCCCGCGGCCATCGGGTGATCGGCTTCGACGCGCTGACCGATTATTACGATCCGGCGCTGAAGCGCGCCCGGCACGCGGTGCTGGAGGCCGAAGACGGCTTTGTGCCGGTGATTGCGCGGCTCGAGGCGCCGGGCGCGCTTGACGCGCTGTTCGCGGCCGAGCGGCCCGAACTGGTCCTGCATCTGGCCGCGCAGGCCGGCGTGCGGTACGCGCTGGAGAATCCCGCCTCCTATCTGCGGTCGAATGTCGATGGCAGCTTTGCCCTGCTGGAAGCGGCGCGCCAGCACCCGCCGGCGCATCTGATGCTGGCCTCGACCTCGTCGGTTTACGGGGCCAACCCCTCGCGCCCGTTCCGCGAGACCGACCGCGCCGACTGGCCGCTGTCGTTCTATGCCGCGACCAAGAAGGCGACCGAGGCGATGGCGCATGCCTATGCCCATCTGCACGGGCTGCCAACCACGATGTTCCGGTTCTTCACCGTCTACGGGCCCTGGGGCCGGCCCGACATGGCGCTGTTCCGGTTCACCCGGGCGATGCTGGAGGGGCGCCCGATCGAGATTTACAACCAGGGCGACATGGCGCGCGATTTCACCTATATCGACGATCTGGTCTCGGGGATCCTGCATCTGGCCGCGGCCCCGCCGCACCGTGCGGAAAACCCGCGCGCCATCGCGCCGGGCGATTCGCTGTCGCCTGCGGCGCCTTGGCGGGTGGTCAATATCGGCGCCGGCCAGCCGATGCGACTGATGGATTTCGTCGCCGCACTCGAGGCGGCCCTGGGGATCGAGGCGCAGAAGACGTTTCTGCCGATGCAACCCGGCGACATGGCCGAGACCTGGGCCGATGCCGGGCTGCTGGCCGATCTTGTCGGCCCGATGCCGCGCACCCCCGTCGAGACCGGCGTCCGCGCCTTTGTCGACTGGTATCGCGGGCATTATGGCGTCTGAGCGGGCGCCGTCCCTGTCGCGTTGAACACGTCACCGACCAGGCGCGCGGCCAGCGCGGCATAGGCTTCGGCCATCGGACCCGTGCCGGCGGCGATCGGTTGGCCGGCATCGCCCGATTCGCGGATTTCCAGCGACAGCGGAATCTCGCCCAGGAACGGCACGCCCCGGCGCGCTGCTTCGGCCCGCACCCCGCCGCGGCCGAACAGATGCGCCTCATGCCCGCAAGACGGGCAGACATAGGCCGCCATGTTCTCGATCAGGCCCAGAATCGGGGTGTTCAGCCGCTCGAACGCGCCGATCGCCTTGGAGGCATCGAGAAGCGCGATATCCTGCGGCGTCGACACGACGATGGCGCCCGTCACCCGATAGCGCTGGCACAGGGTCAGCTGGATGTCGCCGGTGCCCGGCGGCAGGTCGATCAGCAGCGCGTCGAGTTCGCCCCACGCGACCTGCCCCAGAAGCTGTTGCAGCGCGCCCATCAGCATCGGGCCGCGCCAGATCACCGGCTCGTCTTCCTTCAGCATCAGCCCGATCGACATCAGCGTCACGCCATGGGCGTGCAGCGGCTCGATCGTCTGCCCATCGGGCGAGGCGGGGCGTTTCGACACCCCCATCATGCGCGGTTGCGAGGGGCCGTAGATGTCGGCGTCGAGCAGGCCGACCCGCAGGCCGGTTCGCGCCAGCGCCACCGCCAGATTGGCCGCCACCGTGGATTTGCCGACCCCGCCCTTGCCCGAGCCGACGGGGATCAGCCGGGCGATGCCGGGGATCGCCTGTGGCCCGCCGCCGGCCGGCGTCGGGTGGCGGCCGATCCGGACCGGCTCCTTCGTGGCGGGCGCCGGTCGGTCGGCGGTCAGCACCACAGAAACGGCCGTGACGCCGTCAAGCCGGGCGACGGCGGCCTCGGCGGCATCGCGCACCGGCGCAAGGCGCGGCGCGATCTCGGGCGCGGCCTCGATCACGAAGCGCACCGCGCCGGCCGGGCTGATATCGAGCGCGCGCACCAGATCGGCAGAGACGAGATCGCCGCCATTGGGCAGCGCGATGCACCCAAGCGCAGCAAGAACGTCATCACGGGTCGGGGCCATCGCTTGTCTCCCGTTTGTTGCGGTTGCGGCGCGGGGTTTATCGGCCAAGGCGCGAGGCGCCACAATCCCGGGTGAAGTTGTGGCCGCCGGCGGCAGTGGCAAGGCACGAATCATGCGGCAACGCAGCATGGTCCAGGGCGCGGCATGGGCCGCATGGGGCGAACTTTCGGTCCCAGACCGCATAAGCCGGGGGCGAAATGGTCATATTCTAGGCATTTTCTGCCGATCCGTTGCGTTTGCTGCATGGCAGCATTGCGGGTGGGGGTGTTGTTGCACTGCAGCATACGACTAGATTGGGGCGTAACAGAAGGCCCTCCTCCTCCCTGGGTTTTCTGATCCCTGCGGCGGCGCCTCCTCCTCCCTGGCGCCGCCGCTTTTTCCTTTTTCGATGTTGCCGATACCGGGGCCGGGTCGCGGGTGCGCCGCCGGCAAAGCCCTCTGGAAGGATTTGCCGACACAGATTCTTCCAGAAAAATCTGTGTCTCGCCCGGCCGGTTCGCTCTGAAGATCAGGGCGTCGCCGCAGCCTCGCGCGGTCCGTCGCCGCCCGCTGCCGTCACCGCTTCGGCATGAAAGCGCGCCACGCGCAGATGCTTGCTCCAATGGGTTTCGGGCAGCCCCGCCTTGACCTTCAACCCGTTCAGGAACGCGCCCGGGCCTGGCAGCGCGTCCCACACCATCGGCAGAAAGACGCCCCGCCTGTCGCCCTCGGTCAACACAAGGCCGTCGCGCCCGGGCACCAGCTGACGTTCGAGATCGGCCTGGCTGGCAAAGTGCATCGGCCGCGCGGGCGACAACAGCGCCAGGCTGATTTCGGTACTGGCCAGTTCGTCCGCCGCCAAGGGCGGAAACCGGCGGTCGGCCAGCCCGGCCCGGACGGCGTTTTCCACCACATCCGCGATCAGCGAGCGGTGCGCGCCGATCGAGCCGATGCAGCCGCGCAAGCGCCCCTGCCGTTTCAGGGTGACGAAGCTGGCCATATGGGTCTGCAATTCGGGCGGGAAGCTGTCGCGCCGGACCTTTGGCGTCCGGCCGCGGCGCAGCCGCGCTTCGAGCGCCTGCCGCGCCACCGCCAACAGCACGCCGCGTGCGCTTTCGTCCAGCAATGCGGCCGTGCCGGGGGCGATCGCCCAGGCGCCATAACCGACGGTGCGCGCCGCATCGCCGCTGACGGCATGCGAATTCGCCATCCCCAGCCGCAGGAGGCGTGCACCAAGGCCCGCCTCCGAGATCAGAAACCCCGCCACCGCCTTCGATCCGCAGGCATGCGACGGTGTCAGCGCGCTTGCCTGCCCCGTCTCGATCATCCGGGCGGTCCCGGCATCCATCGCCTGCGCTTCGCCAAGCGGCAGGAAGTGGCTGAGATCGCTCGACAGCACGAAAAGCGGTTCTGCGCCCGGCTGGCCCGCCAGACGGTCGATCACGGCCGCCACCTCGGCCGGGCTGGCCCGGCCGATCACCAGCGGAACGATCTGCGCCTGCGGCGCAAGCTGGCGCAGAAAGGGCAGCAGGACCTCGATCCCGTGTTCGCGGTCATGGGCAGCGTCGAGGGTTCGGGCCAGCCCGACCCCCAGCAGGTCTGCGCGCGCCGCCCGGTCCACCGCGACGACCCCGCCCGGCAGGGCGAATCCGTCCTGCGATGGCAGCGCGATGCCGTCGAATGCATGGCGATGCGCGGGCGACAGCACCACGACCCGTGGCCCGATCCAGCCGCGTGCCGCGGCCAGCGCGCGGGCCGCCAGCCGGCCCGAATAGCGCAGGCCGGCATGCGGCGCGATCACCGCAAGCGGCCGCGATGGCAGGGCCGGGCAGGGCGCCAGGGCGTCGCCGACGAACCGGTCGAGCGCGGCCGCATCCGCGGGATAGAAGGTGCCGGCCACGGCGGGCGGGCGCAGGGTCTGTTGGGCAGCGACGGTCATCTTGTGTTATGCTCTCATGGCTACCTTTCGAGAGTATGGATACAGGACCTGTCGTGACCGAGCACCCCGCCTTTTTCCAGCCGTTGCCCGATGGCCGGCTGCGCTGCACGCTTTGCCCGCGCCTGTGCGCCTTGCGCGATGGCCAAAGGGGGATGTGCTTTGTCCGGATGCGGCGCGGCGACCGGATCGATCTCGACACCCATGGCCGGTCCACCGGGTTCTGCATCGACCCGATCGAGAAGAAGCCGCTCAATCATTTCCTGCCCGGCACACCGGTGCTGAGCTTTGGCACCGCGGGCTGCAACCTCGCCTGCAAGTTCTGCCAGAACCACGAGATATCGAAAAGCCGCGAGATCGACGCGCTGGCCGCCCGCGCGACACCCGAGACGATTGCCCGGGTGGCGCGGCAAACCGGCTGCAGGTCGGTCGCCTTTACCTACAACGATCCGGTGATCTTCTACGAATACGCGCTCGACACGGCGGCGGCGTGCCGCGCGCTGGGCGTGAAATCGGTGGCGGTGACGGCGGGCTATATCTCCGACGGCCCGCGCGCGGCGTTCTTTCGGGCGATGGATGCGGCGAATATCGACCTCAAGGCCTTTGCGCCCGATTTCTATCGCAGGCTGACAGGGTCCGAGATCGGCCCGGTGCTCGACACGATCCGCTTCGCCGTGCACGAGACGCCCTGCTGGGTGGAACTGACGACGCTGCTGATCCCGGGCGAGAACGATTCGGATGCCGAGATCGCGGCGCTGAGCGCCTGGGTGATGGCGGAATGCGGGCCCGATGTGCCGCTCCATTTCACCGCCTTTCACCCCGATCACCGGATGCGCGACCATCCGCGAACGCCGGTCGAAACGCTGTTGCGCGCGCGTGCCATCGGGCGCGGCGCGGGGCTCAACCATGTCTATGTCGGCAACGCCCATCATGCCGCGGCCCAGTCGAGCTATTGCGCCGGCTGCGGGGCGCGGGTGATCGGCCGCGACTGGCATGTGCTGACCCATTGGGCGCTCGATCCGCGCGGCCGCTGCACGGCTTGCGGCACCGTCTTCCCCGGTGTGATCGACGGGCCGCCGGGGCGCTGGGGCGGGCGGCGGCAAAGGCTGCGCATGCCGGCATCGGCGTCGGGCTGACCCCATGCCCGGCCAGGGCCGGCCGACGCTTGCTGCATGGCCGCGCCCGGCGCTGGCCGGGCATGGGGTCAGCC
>DNSZ01000162.1 GCA_003500165.1 Paracoccaceae bacterium
AGATGCCGCCCGCCGGCTGCACCAGCAGCGCCGAGCCGCCGCCCGAGATCAGCGCGACCACCAGATCGCCTGCCCGGCAGCGATCGACCAGGTCCAGGATGCGCCGCGTCGCATCGACGCCGCGCGCATCGGGCACCGGATGCGCGGCCTCGACGATCTCGATCCCCGCGGTCGGTCTTGCATGCCCGTCGCGGGTCACGACGATTCCCGCCTGCGGGCCCCAGACCGCCTCCACCGCTTCGGCCATCCGGGCCGACGCCTTGCCGGCGCCAACCACGACGACACGGCCGTCGGGCCGGCGCGGCAGATGCGCCGGCACGCAGGCCATCGGATCGGCCACCGCGACAGCGCGGTCGAACAGGGCGCGCAAAAAGGCAAAGTCGGCGTCTGACGGCATGATGGGCGCACCCGACAGCGAAGCGCCGGGCCTGTCAAGCCATCGCATCGGTTGTCCGGGAAACATCCCCGCCATGCGCGTTTGGCTTGGCGCGGGCGGCGCGAACGGTTACACCGGCGCGCCAGCAAAGGGAACGCCGATGACTGAACCGCTTGTGGTTTTCACCCCGTCGGGCAAGCGCGGTCGCGTCGCGCCCGGCACGACCGTTCTGGATGCGGCGCGGCAGCTGGGCGTCGATCTCGATTCGGTCTGCGGCGGGCGCGGCGTGTGCTCGCGCTGCCAGGTCGAGCCGGCCTTCGGTCAGTTCGCCAAGCACGGCATCGTCGCGC
Source organism: Paracoccaceae bacterium (assembly GCA_003500165.1). Classification (GTDB taxonomy): domain Bacteria; phylum Pseudomonadota; class Alphaproteobacteria; order Rhodobacterales; family Rhodobacteraceae; genus UBA10424. The sequence goes on from DNSZ01000162.1 coordinate 727, forward strand.
GCGAAGAGGCGCTGTCGCCCTGGAACGAGGTCGAGGCCCGGCATGACCGGACAAGGGGCATGGTGCCCGGCCGGCGGCTGGGCTGCCAGGCGCAGATCGTCGGCGACATGGTCATCGACGTGCCCGCGGACAGCCAGGTGCACCGGCAGGTCATCCGCAAGGATGCCGCGATCCGGGCGATCACCATGGACCCCGCGGTGCGGCTTGCGATGATCGAGGTCGCCCAGCCCGACATGCAGGACCCGTCCGGCGACTGGGAACGCACCGCCGCCGCGTTGTCGCAGCAATGGGGAATCGAGGGTGTCGAGATCGGGCTCGACCTGTTGGCGAAACTGGGCGGGGCGCTGCGCAGCGGCGACTGGCACGTCACGCTGGCGCTGCATCAGGGCCGGGCCGGGCATCCGGTGCGGGTGGTCGGGGTCTGGCCCGGCATCTTTACCGGGCCGGTCTATGGCCTTGCCGTCGATATCGGGTCGACCACCCTGGCCAGCCATCTGTGCGATCTGTCGTCGGGCGATGTCGTCGCCTCCAGCGGGGTTATGAACCCGCAGATCCGGTTCGGCGAGGATCTGATGAGCCGGGTGTCCTATGCCATGATGAACCCCGGCGGCGCGGCCGAGATGACGGCGGCGGTGCGCAGCGCCCTCGACGAGTTGGCGCGCGGCGTCGCCACCGATGGCGGGATCGACCCGGCGTTGATCGTCGACGCGGTGCTGGTCGGCAATCCCGTGATGCATCATCTGCTACTGGGGCTCGACCCGTCCGAGCTGGGCCAGGCGCCGTTCGCGCTGACCCGGGCGGGCGGGCTCGATCTGGGCGCCGCCGAGCTGGGGCTGACGGCGGTGTCGCCGGCCGCGCGGGCCTATGTCCTGCCCTGCATTGCGGGCCATGTCGGCGCCGACTCCGCCGCTGTCGCGCTGGCCGAGGAACCCGACAAATCCGATGCGCTGACCCTGGTGGTCGATGTCGGCACCAATGCCGAGGTGTTGCTGGGCAACCGCGAGCGGGTGCTGGCCTGTTCCTCGCCCACCGGACCGGCCTTCGAGGGCGCCCAGATCAGCGCCGGCCAGCGCGCCGCGCCGGGCGCGGTCGAACGGGTGCGGATCGACCCGGTGACCAAGGAGCCGCGCTTTCGCGTGATCGGCTGCGATCTGTGGTCGAACGAGCCGGGATTCGCCGAGGCGATCGCAGGTGTCGGCATCACCGGCATATGCGGCTCGGGCATCATCGAGGCGGTGGCCGAACTGCGCATGGCCGGGATCGTCGACGGCTCGGGCCTGATCGGTTCGGCCGAGCAGACCGGGACGGATCGCTGTTTCGCCCATGGCCGCACCAATGCCTGGCTGCTGCATGACGGGACCGAGGCCGGCGGCGCGCGGATCGCCGTCACCCAGAACGACATCCGGGCGATCCAGCTGGCCAAGGCCGCGCTATATGCCGGCGCGCGCTTGCTGATGGACGAGTTCGGCGTCGACCGGGTCGACCGGGTGGTCCTGGCCGGCGCATTCGGCGCCCACATCTCGCCGCTGCATGCGATGGTTCTGGGGATGATCCCCGACGTTCCCATCGAGGCGGTTACGGCGGCCGGCAACGCGGCGGGAACCGGGGCGCGCATCGCCCTGTGCAATCGCGGCGCGCGACGCGAGATCGAGCGGCTGGTCAGCCACATCCAGAAGGTCGAAACCGCGATCGAGCCGCGGTTCCAGGAGCATTTCGTGGCCGCCAACGCGCTGCCGCACGCGACCGCGCCGTTCACCCAGCTGCGCCAGCGCGTCGGCCTGCCCGATGTCAGCTATAACGAGCGCGCCGGGGCTAGCCCGCGACGGCGGCGCGGCATCGGCTAGCGGCGGGAAGCCGGTTCAGCTGGGCACGGCCTGGGGGTCGGGCATTTCGATGGTTTCTTCTTGGTCCTTTCTGGGTCCGGATGCGCCGATCGCCTGGCGCTGCTCGAACGGGAAGGACATTCGGCGCAGGCCGGATTCGGGCCGGGGGCGCATGTAGAACTCCGCCCCGCGCGCGCTGAGCTGGCCAAGATGCAGATAGCTGCGCAGCGCATCGGCGACCAGCGTTTCCAGGGCGCGATCGCCGCTCAGATCGACGACCTTGCCGATGTTTTCCATGACCTCGCCCGGCAGGGTCAGGGTGACCGCCTTTTCATCCATCGATGCCTCCTCGTTCCGCAGATTTGCGCCCGAACGCACGCGCCGCCCGCATGGCCGGAATACCCGATTGCCTTCCCGCCTATATGGGATACGGTCCTAAGGAAATACGAACCGAGGACAAGAAGGGGAGGAAATCGAATGAAAACGGCACTGAAGGGCGGCGTGGCCGTCGCGCTTGTCGCCAGCTTCGCGGCCGAGGCCATGGCCGAGGAATGGAATGTCTCGCTTTGGGGTCAGCGCCGCGCCTTTACCGAGCATGTCGAGAAACTCGCCGAGCTTGTGTCGGAAAAGACCGGCGGCGATTTCACGCTGAACATTTCCTATGGCGGGCTGTCGAACAACCGCGAAAACCTCGACGGCATCTCGATCGGCGCCTTCGAGATGGCGCAGTTCTGCGCCGGCTATCACGAGGACAAGAACCCCTCGATCACCGTGCTGGAACTGCCCTTCCTGGGCGTCGGCTCGCTGGAGCAGGAGCGCGCGGTCAGCCAGGCGCTGTATGCCCATCCCGCTGCGGCGGGCGATCTGGCGCGCTGGAACGCGACCCTGCTGATGCCCTCGCCCCTGCCGCAATACAATTTCGTCGGTGTGGGCGATGTACCTGCGGCACTGGCCGATTTCGACGGGATGGCGGTGCGGGCCACCGGCGGCATCGGCCGCGCGATGGAGGCGATCGGCGCCGTGCCGACCTCGATGTCGGCGACCGAGGTGCGGCAGGCGCTCGATTCGGGGGTGGTCAAGGCGGTGTCCTTTGCGCCGCATGCGCATATGTCGTTCGGCACCATCGAGACCGGCGAATGGTGGACCGCCAACATGAACCCGGGCACGGTGAACTGCCCGGTGGTGGTGAACACCGACGCGCTGAACGGCCTGTCCGAGGACCATCGCACCGCCCTGCTGGGATCGGTCGACGAGGCGCTCGATTATTACATCGACTACTACAACAACCAGACGATGGCGGCCTGGGGCCCCGCGCTGGAAGAGCGCGGGATCGAGACGGTTGCCTTCTCTGACGACGCGATCGCGGCGTTCCGCGACACGGTTGCGGGGCCGGCGGCGGCCGCCTGGGTCGAGGCGAACACCGCCAAGGGTCTGCCCGCGCAGGAGCTTTACGACTTCGTGACGGCGAAGATCGCCGAAACGGCGCCGTAACCACAGGCCGTCCCGCCGCGCCGGGCGCGCGGCGGGATATCGCCATGGCGCTTTCCGCATCCGTTCTGAGCGATGACAGCTGGCTCAGCCGGCTCGACCGGGCACTCTACCGGGTCGAGGGCTGGCTGGCGCTGCTGTCGGGCCTGGCGGTGTTCGGGCTGATGCTGCTGGCCGTGGTGTCGGTCACCGGGCGGAACCTGTTCAACCAGCCGATCCCGGGCTATGTCGACTGGATCGAACAGGCGATGCCGCTGATCGCCTTCATGGGCATCGCCTATGTGCAGCGCGATGGCGGCCATATCCGGATGGACCTTCTGGTCGGCCAGCTGCACGGGCGCCTGCTTTGGGCGGCCGAACTCGTCACCACGCTGGCGGTGCTGGTGCTGATGGTGCTGCTGGTCTGGGGCAGCTGGGCGCATTTCGAGCGCAGCTTCGACTTCGATGCGCCGCTGTGGAGCCGCGATTCGTCGATGGATATCGGGCTGCCGTTGTGGCCCGCAAAGCTCTTGGCCCCGGTCGCCTTTTCGGTCCTCGTGCTGCGCCTTGGGCTGCAGCTTTGGGCCTATGGGCGGGCGCTGATCCGGGGGGGCGACGCGCCCGTCGCGGTGCCGCTGGTCGAGGATGCGGCGACACTGGCCGCGCGCGAGGCCGAACAGGTCTCGGGCCGCGACGTGTAGGCAGGCCATGGACGCGACGCAAATCGGTCTCATCGTCACCGGCGGGCTGCTTGTCCTGGTGCTCCTCGGCATGCGGGTGGCCTTTGCGGCCGCGCTGACCGGGCTCGTCGGGCTGATCTGGATATTCTGGTCGCGAAAGGGCTATGACCCCGAAGAGTTCGGCTGGGCGCTGACGGTGGCGACCAAGACCGCCGGCCAGGTCCCCCATTCGAAGGTGACCAACCAGGCGCTCAGCCTGATCCCGACCTTCATCCTGATCGGCTATCTGGCCTATTATGCCGGGCTGACGCGGGCGCTGTTCGAGGCCGCCAAACGCTGGGTCGGCTGGCTGCCCGGCGGGCTGGCGGTATCGTCGGTCTTTGCCACGGCGGGGTTTGCGGCCGTCTCGGGCGCGTCGGTCGCGACCTCGGCCGTGTTCGCCCGCATCGCCATCCCGGAAATGCTGGCGGTCGGCTATGACAAGCGCTTTGCCGCCGGGGTGGTGGCCGCGGGCGGCACGCTGGCCAGCCTGATCCCGCCTTCGGCGATTCTGGTGATCTATGCGATCATCGTCGAACAGGATGTCGGCAAGCTGCTTCTGGCCGGCTTCATCCCCGGCGCCTTTTCGGCCCTTGTCTATGCGGTGCTGATCGTCGGCCTTGCGCTGGTCATCAAGGGATTCGGCCCGCCGGTGGGCGGCTTCACCTGGGGCCAGCGCCTGGCCGCGCTGCCGCCCGCGCTGCCGATCGTTGCGGTGGTCGTGATCATCATCTTCTTCGTCTACAATCCGATCCCAGCGACCATCGACAGGATCGGTATCGGGTTTCTGTCGATTCCGCTGGGGCGGGAGGTGTCCACCTATATCGGCGGCGATTCCTGGGGCACGCCGACCGAGGGTGGCGCCATCGGCGCGTTCATCGTGTTTTGCGTGGCGCTGTGGCGCGGCATGCGCTGGCGCGAATTCCGGGACGCGCTGATCGAGACGGCAAAGCTGTCGGCGATGATCTTCGCAATCATCTGGGGTGTGCTGATCTATGTCCGCTTTCTGGGCTTTGCCGACCTGCCCGGCGTGTTTGCCGACTGGATCGCGGGGCTGAACCAGCCGCCGCTGCTGACGCTGATCCTGATCCTGCTGGCCTATGCCGTTCTGGGCATGTTCATGGATGCGATCGGCATGCTGCTGCTGACCCTGCCGGTGGTGTTCCCGGCGGTCATGGCGCTCAATGGCGGTATCGATGTTGCGGCCGCGGATGCGGCGTTCGGCATGTCGGGGCCGATGTGCGCGATCTGGTTCGGCATCCTGGTGGTGAAGATGGCCGAATTCTGCCTGATCACGCCGCCCATCGGGCTCAACTGCTTTGTCGTCGCGGGCGTGCGCGACGACATTTCGGTGCAGGACGTGTTTCGCGGTGTCACGCCGTTCTTCGTCGCCGACGCCGTGACCATCGCGCTGCTGGTCGCCTTTCCGGGGATCGTGCTGTGGCTGCCCAGCCTCGCCTGAACCCCGCGCTGGCGGGCACCATGGCGCCACCGGTGATGGCGGCGCGGGCCTGGCTGGCCGACCATGTGCCGCGCCCCGACCGACCGCTTCTGAACATGAGCCAGGCCGCCCCGACGGCACCCCCGCCCGAAGGCCTGCGCCGGGCGATCGCGGCGGCGGCGCTGGACGACGTGTCGGCCCATCTCTATGGCCCGGTTCTGGGTCTGCCGGCGCTGCGCGCGGCACTGGCCGCGCAATGGGCGGCCGATTACGGCGGCACGATCCGCGCCGATCAGGTCGCCATCACGGCGGGCTGCAATCAGGCGTTCTGCGCCGCCATCGCCACGCTGGCGGGCCCCGGCGATCAGGTGATCCTGCCTTACCCGTGGTATTTCAACCACAAGATGTGGCTCGACATGGCGGGGGTCGAGGCGGTTCCCCTGGCCTGCGGCCCCGATCTGTTGCCCGATCCCGACCGGGCGGCGGCGCTGATCACCGACCGGACCCGTGCCATCGTGCTGGTGACACCGAACAACCCCTGCGGGGTGGAATATCCAGCCGCGCTCGTGCGGGCCTTCTCCGCGCTGGCGCGCGACGGCGGCCCGGCGCTGATCCTTGACGAGACGTATCGCAATTTCGACGCGCGGCCGCTGCCGCCGCATGATCTGTTCGACCATCCGGATTGGGATGCGCGGCACATCCATCTCTATTCCTTTTCCAAGGCGTTCCGGCTGACCGGCCACCGGGTCGGCGCGTTGATCGCGTCGCCCGCCCGCCTGGCCGAGGCCGAGAAGTTCCTGGATACCGTAACCATCTGCCCCAATCAGCTGGGCCAGCGGGCGGCGCTTTGGGGGCTGCAGAACCTGCGCCAATGGCTGGCCGGGGAGCGGGCGGAAATCCTCGCCCGGCGCGATGCGATGGCGGCCGGATTTGCGGAGTTGCCCGGCTGGCGGCTGCTGGGCTGCGGCGCCTATTTCGCCTATGCCGCGCATCCGTTCGGCGGCGATGCCGAAACCGTCGCCCGGGCCCTGCTGGCCGAGCAATCGGTGCTGACCCTGCCCGGCACGATGTTTGCCCCCGAGGGCGACGCACCCGCGCGCCGCCAGATCCGCTTTGCCTTTGCCAATGCGGATCGTGCCGGGATCGCCGCGCTGTTCGACCGGCTTGCCGCCTTCACCGCCGCGCGGGGTGGCGGCCAGCCTTGACCCCGGGCCGCGGCGCTGGCAACGCAGCGGCAATGATGTTTCGCCCGAGGAGGAGGGCCGTTTTCATGTCCCACACGCCGCACGATCTGCACAAGGAGTTCCCCGACCACCAGGACACGATCCGCGCGCTGAAGCAGTCGGACGCGCAATTCGCCAAGCTGGTCGCCGATTACGAGCGGGTGAACGACGAGGTGTTCAAGGCGGAAAGCCAGATCCAGCCGACCGAGGAACTGCACGAGCACGAGCTGAAGAAAGAGCGGATGGTGCTGAAAGACGCGATCTGGCGGCGCCTGCGCATGGCGGGTTGAGGCGGCCAAGAGTCACGCTCAGTGACCGTTCGGATTATTCGCCCGCCGCCGTGTCCTTTTCCTGAAAGGTCAGGGCGACGCCGTTGATGCAGTAACGCTGCCCGGTCGGTGGCGGCCCGTCGGGAAACACATGGCCCAGATGGGCGTGGCAGTCGGCGCAGTGAACCTCGGTCCGCCGCATGAACAGCGACCGATCCTGTTTGGTGCCGATGGCGGCGTCGGCCACCGGCTGCCAGAAGGACGGCCAGCCGGTGCCCGAATCGAATTTCGCATCGGCATCGAACAGCGCCTTGCCGCAGCAGACGCAGGCGAAAATGCCCGGCCGCTTGGGGAAGTCGTCATGGGTGAAAGGTCGTTCGGTGGCGTGCTTGCGGGTGACCCTGTAGGCCATGTCCGACAGCTGGCCGCGCCATTCGGCATCGGTTTTCTGGACTTTTGCGGGCATCCTGCGCCTTTCCGTCACGAATGGGTCATGGCGAACGCCTGTTCGAACGCTTATCTAGGCGCCATCGCGGCGGCGCCAAGCCCCGCGGGCGATGAACGGAGGGCGCGATGCGGGCGGACAGCACCGGGCGCTATCGGGCGCGGATCGCCGAAACCGCCAAGGACGTGGCGGCGGCGCAGGCGCTGCGATTTCGCTGTTTCATCGATGGCCGCGGCGCGGCGCTGCGCGGCCGCGAGGATGGCCGCGATGCCGATGCCCACGACGCGCTGTGCCAGCATGTGCTGATCGAGGAGGCCCGCAGCGGCGCACTGGTTTGCTGTTTCCGGATGCTGCCGCTGGAGGACGGCCACGCCATCGACCAAAGCTATGCCGCGCAGTATTACGAGCTTTCGCGGCTGGCGGCGTTCGATGGCAGGATGGTCGAGATGGGGCGGTTCTGCATCGATCCCGGCTGGCGCGACCCCGATATCCTGCGCGTCGCCTGGGCGGCGATGACGCGCTATGTCGATACCCATGGGGTCGAGATGCTGTTCGGCTGCTCGTCCTTCTCCGGGACCGATGCCGAGGCCTATCTGGACGCGTTCGCGCTGCTCAAGGACCGGCATCTGGCGCCGAAACGCTGGCTGCCGCGGGTCAAGGCGCCGCGCGTCTTCCGCTTTGCCCGGCAGTTGCGGTTGCGCAAACCCGATCTCCGCGCCGCGATGCAGGGCATGCCGCCCCTTCTGCGCAGCTATCTGGCGATGGGCGGCTGGGTGTCGGACCATGCCGTGGTCGACCGCGACCTCAACACCATGCATGTCTTTACCGGCCTCGAAATCCGCGCCATGCCAGTGGCCCGGAAACGTCTGTTGCGGGCGGCGGCGGCGGGATAGGGGGCGGCAGCGGGCGTTGCCGCAAAGCGTCGCACGCCTTCCGCCCTCGTATCAGCCGCCTGCCATCCCGGCCCGGACCTGCTGGCGCAGCCAGTCGATGGGCACCCGCTTGCCGTCCTTGCGGAAATGCCAATAGGTCCAGCCGTTGCAGCTGGGCGCGCCTTCCAGCGCCGCGCCCACCTTGTGGATCGAGCCCTTGACATCGGCCGCGATCAGCGTGCCGTCGGCGCGCACCCGGGCGGTGTGGCCGCGCGGGCCTTCCAGCACGGCGCCGGGCGCCAGCAGGCCGCGCTCGACAAGCTGGCCGAACGGCACACGCGGTTCGGCGCGCCGCGCGGCGGTGACTTCGCGCACGTCACGGCCCCAGGGCCGCAGGGCGGCGATCCGGGTGGCGGCGGCCTCGCGATAGCGCGCTTCGCGCTCGATCCCGATGAAGTCGCGCCCCAGCCGCTTGGCCACGGCGCCAGTGGTGCCGGTGCCGAAGAACGGGTCGAGCACCAGATCGCCGGGCCTTGTGCTGATCACCATGATCCGGTGCAACAGCGCCTCGGGCTTTTGGGTCGCGTGCAGCTTGGCGCCATTGGCATCCTTCAACCGTTCCGCGCCGGTGCAGATCGGGATCACCCAGTCCGAGCGCATCTGCACATCCTCGTTCAGCGCCTTCGCCGCATCGTAGTTGAAGGTGTATTTCGCGCCCTCGCGCGACGCCGCCCAGATCAGCGTTTCATGCGCGTTGGTCAGCCGCCGGCCGCGAAAGTTCGGCATCGGGTTGGCCTTGCGCCAGACCACATCGTTCAGAACCCAGAACCCGCCATCCTGCAGCGCCGCCCCCAGCCGATAGATGTTGTGGTAGGAGCCGATGACCCAGATCGCCCCGTCTGGTTTCAGCACCCGCCTTGCCTCGGCCAGCCAGGCACGGCTGAAGGCGTCATAGGCGGCCATGCTGTCGAACCGGTCCCAGGCGTCGGTCACCCCGGCAACGCGGGAATTGTCCGGCCGGTGCAGATCGCCGCGCAGTTGCAGATTGTAGGGCGGATCGGCAAAGACCAGATCGACACAGGCGTCGGGCAGGCCCGCCATGGTTTCGATGCAATCCCCGTCGAGGATCGCGTTGCGGGGCAGGGCGGCGGTGTTCCTGGGCATCGAGGCGACCCGTTGCAGGTGATTCGCCCCTTTCTGCACAGCCGCCGAATCGCGGTCAATTTATTTGTGAATCAGTGTGTTACTAGGGATTCCTGACACAAGATATGGTATATGGGGCGAAAGCTGCGGCGGTGATGCGGGGTCACTCCCAGACGCGCCAGCGCATCGCGATGGGCGCGCGTGCCATAGCCCGCATTGGCCGCCCAGCCAAAGCCCGGCCAGCGCGTGTCGAGCCGCGCCATGATCCGGTCGCGCGCGACCTTGGCCAGGATCGATGCGGCGGCGATCTGCGGCACGCTGGCGTCGCCGCCGACGATCGCCTCGGCCGGGCATGGCAGGGCGCCGGGCAAGGCGTTGCCGTCGATCAGCACCCGGTCGGGCACGACCCCCAGCGCGGCAACGGCACGGCGCATCGCCAGATGGGTCGCCTCGCGGATGTTGATCCTGTCGATCTCGGCCACGCTGGCCGCACCCAGCGCCCAGATCGCCCGGCCCCGCAATGCGGCATCCAGGCGGCGGCGCTCCGCCGCGCTCAGCTTCTTCGAATCGTCCAGGCCCGGCGGCGCCCAGCCGTCGGGCAGGATCACCGCCGCCGCCAGAACGGGCCCCGCCAGCGGGCCGCGCCCGGCCTCGTCGACGCCGGCAATCTCAGCCATGCAGGTCGAATGGCGGCAGGCTGGCGAAGGCGCGGCGCAGTGCCTCGCCCCAGCCTTCGGAAAGCTCGGCGAAATAGGCGTTGCCCGGGCCTATCCGGCGCTCCACGCCGACGCGATAGCTGTCGGCCTCGTAGACCTGAAAGTCGAGCGGCAGGCCGACCGACAGATTGGCCTTGATCGTCGAATCGAACGACACCAGCAGCAGCTTGACCGCATCGGCGAAATCCATGGCCGGGTCGAAGGCCCGGACCAGGATCGGCCGGCCGTATTTGGTTTCGCCGATCTGAAAGAAGGGCGTGTCCTGCGACGCCTCGATGAAATTGCCTTCGGGATAGATCAGGAACAGGCGGGGCGGGCCCGGCGCCACCTGCCCGCCGACGATCAGTGTGGCGTTGAAGGATTCGGCCTTCTGCCCGGCGGTGCCGTGCACCGCGATCACCTCGCGCAGCGTCGCGCCGACCAAAGCGGCGATCTGATACATCGATGGCTGATCCAGGATCGACGGGTTGCGCTCCCCCATCGCCTTGGAACGCTCCTCGAGCAGGCTGATGACGGCCTGGGTGGTGGCAAGGTTGCCCGCGCTCAGGATGGTGACGAAGCGCTCCGCCGGCACCACCCAGCTGTGCATCTTGCGAAAGGTCGAGACGTTGTCGACGCCCGCATTGGTGCGGGTGTCGGCCATGAAGACAAGCCCCCGATCGAGCCGCAGGCCAACGCAATAGGTCATCGGCGCCCCCGGCCCTGGGCGGCCGACATCGCCCGCAGGGCGGAGGAGGCCGCGCGTGCCGTTCTCATTGCTGCGCCACCTCGATGTCGACGGACAGCGTCTCGCCGCCGGCACCGCCAAAGCGCAGCCCGCGGATCGGCGCCGCCTCGGCATAGTCGAGCCCGGTGGCAACCCGGACATAGCGGGCGTCGGGCGACACCCCGTTGGAAATGTCGAACCCGACCCAGCCGATATCGGGCACCCAGGCTTCGGCCCAGCCATGACTGGCGGGGTGGCGGGTCTGGCCGTCGGTGAACAGATAGCCCGAGACATAGCGCGCCGGCATCCCCATGAGGCGCGCGCACGCGATGAAGGCATGGGCATGATCCTGGCAGACACCCGCGCCCTGGGCGAGCGCCTCCTCCGCCGTCGTTCCCGCCCCGGTCACACCGGTTTCATAGGCCATCGCATCAAGCAAGGCTGCCGACAGCGCATGCAGCCGCGGGATCGGCGCGTCCGTCGCAACGGCGCGCGCCAGCTTGCGCAGGCCCGGCCCGGGCCGCGTCAGCGGCGTCTCGCGCTCGAAATACCACAGCGGCGCAAAGCCGGCATGGCGGCCGATCACGCCGGCCCGATCCTCGGTCGCGACGGCGCCCGAGCAGGTCACGGTGATGGCGTGGCCGGGCCCCTCGAAGCCGATCAGCATGACGCGGTTGTGGTGCTGATCCTCGAAATCCAGCTCGTGGCGCCCGCCATCGACCGAGACCGACCAGCCCAGCACCTGCTGGCCATGCCCGGTTTTCGGCGTCAGCCGCAATTCCTGCAGGCCGCCGGCGACCGGGTCGTCCCAGGCATAGCGGGTGCGGTGGCGGATCGTCAGGCGCATCGCACCCCCTTCAGGCAAAGAAGCGATAATCGGTTTCGATCTGGCGCGCCAGCGCGCCCAGATCGGCCAGGAAGGACAGGATGAACTCGTGCAGGCCCTCCTCGAACACCTCGTCGACCGTATGGCCAACCAGCCGCGCCTGCAGCGCGTCGGCCATCGCCTGGCTGTCGGTCGCGGCGCCATAGTCCTGCGCGATATAGCCCAGATTGGCGGCGACCTTGCCGGTGCAGAAGGCCAGCGACCGCGGCATGCAGGCGTCGAGCAACAGGAACTCGGCAATGCCCCGCGGCGTGATCTCGGCCCCCTTGTGCCAACGGAAGGCGCGATAGCCGCCGGCCGAGCGCAGGATCGTCTCCCATTGCACGTTGTCGACGGCCGAGCCGACCTGGGCGATCGACGGCAGCAGGACGTAGTATTTTACATCGACGATCCGCGCCGTCGAATCCGCCCGTTCGATGAAGGTGCCGATGCGGGTGAAGTTGAACATGTCGTTGCGCAGCATCGAGCCGTGCAACGCACCGCGGACCAGGGCGCATTGCTGGCGGATCAGCGCCAGCACGCCGGGCAGGTCGCGTTCTTTCACGGGGCGGGCCAGCGCGGCCTGCACGGTCAGCCAGGAATCGTTCACCGCCTCCCAGACCTCGCGCGACAGCGCGGTGCGCACATCGCGGGCATTGTCGCGGGCGGCCTTCAGCGCCGAGCGCACAGAGGACGGGTTCGTCGCCTCGCGCAGCAGGAAATCGATCACCGCCGGGGCCTCGAACCGCTCGTGCCGGGCGAGGAAGGCAGCACGGGCGGCGGCGGTGTCGATGACGCTTGCCCATTCGCCCTGGGTGTCGCCGGGCCGTGTCAACGCGATGCGAAAGCCCGTCTCGACCAGCCGCGCGGTGTTCTCCGCCCGCTCGAGGTGGCGGAACATCCAGGTCAACCCGCCCGCGGTGCGGCCCAGCATCGCGCTATTCCTCCAGCACCCAGGTGTCCTTGGTCCCGCCGCCCTGGCTGGAATTGACCACCAGCGAGCCCTTCCTCAGCGCTACGCGGGTCAGCCCGCCCGGCACGATCTCGATCGATCCGGGCGCGACCAGGCAGAACGGGCGCAGGTCGACATGACGCGGCGCCAGGCCGGCGCGGGTCAGCACCGGCACCGTGCTCAGTGCCAGGGTGGGCTGGGCGATGTAGTTGCCGGGCCGCGCGTCGAGCTTGCGTCGGAACGCCGCCAGCTCTTTCCTGGACGCCGCGGGACCGACCAGCATCCCGTAGCCGCCCGAGCCGTGCACCTCCTTGACCACCAGTTCCGCAAGGTGGTCGCGGACATAGGCCAGCGCCTCGGGCTCGGAACAGCGCCAGGTCGGGACGTTCTGCAGCAACGGCTTTTCGCCGGTGTAGAACTCCACGATCTCGGGCATGTAGGAATAGATCGCCTTGTCGTCGGCGATCCCGGTGCCCGGCGCGTTGGCAATGGTGATCCCGCCGGCGCGATAGACATCCATGATGCCGGCCGCCCCCAGCATCGAATCGGGGCGAAACACCAGCGGGTCGAGGAAATCGTCGTCGACCCGCCTGTACAGCACGTCGATCGGGGTAAAGCCGCGCGTGGTGCGCATGGCGATGCGCCCCTTATGCACCCGCAAATCTGAGCCCTGGACCAGCTCCACCCCCATATTGTCGGCCAGGAAGGCGTGCTCGAAATAGGCCGAATTGTGGATGCCCGGGGTCAGCACCGCGATCACCGGGTGGGGACCGGCCGCCGCCGGCGGCGCTGCCTGGGCAAGCGCACGCTCCAGCCGCGCGGGATAGTCCGACACCGGCCGCACCCGGTTCCGGACGAACAGGTCGGGGAACATCTGCAGCATCGTCTCGCGGTTTTCCAGCATGTAGGAGACGCCCGACGGGGTGCGGGCGTTGTCCTCCAGCACATGGAAATCCTCGGGGCCGGTGCGCACCAGGTCGATGCCGGTGATGTGGGTATATACCCCGCCCGGCGGCGACACCCCGATCATCTGCGGCAGAAAGGCGTCGTTGCGGGCGATCAGCGCGGCCGGGATGCGCCCCGCGCGAAGGATTTCCTGGCGATGATAGATGTCCTGCAGAAAGGCATTGATGGCGCGCACCCGCTGGGCGATGCCGCGCTCCAGCCGGGCCCATTCGCGCCCCGACAGGATGCGGGGGACGATGTCGAACGGGATCAGGCGCTCATCCGCGCCCTTGTCGCCATAGACCGCAAAGGTGATGCCGGTGCGGCGAAAGAACGCCTCGGCCTCGGCGGCCTTGCGGCGCAGGCGCGCCATGTCCTCGCCGGCGATCCAGTCGTGAAACCGCACGCAGGGCTCGCGTGGCACCCCGTCGGGCCCGCGCATCTCGTCAAAGAAGGTGGCTTCTTCGGCCATTTCGGCAGGTTACCCGGCCCGTGGCCGGCGGCAAGGGGCACCGGGCGCGTCCTGCCTGCCCTTGCGGCAGATGCCCGGTATTTGGGCGCGGCGGCCGGCCCGGAGGGTGCGGCCGCCGCCGGTGGGTCCACTTGCGGCAGCACAAGGGGAAAGGGCGGCCGGAAAGCGACTGACCGGCCGCCCCATCCGATGACAAGCCCGTGATCACCGGCCGGTTGCGCCAGATTGGCGCATTGCGGGCTAATGCGCTGCAATCGTGGCCTTTTCCACAAAATCTGCGGGTCGTTCAGAAAACCCTTTCCTGGCCCCGTGCCGGCCTGCTTGCCTGATGGCAACGACGGACGCCGCCCAGGCAGGCGCCCGCAACGGGGACAACGGAGGACCGCCATGGCCGATATCGAAACCTTCTACGAGGTCATGCGCCGCCAGGGGATCACCCGGCGCAGCTTCATNNAAGCCGCGCACCCCGGTGATCTGGCTCAACGGGCTGGAATGCACCTGCTGTTCGGAAAGCTTCATCCGCTCGGCCCATCCTTTGGCCAAGGATGTCGTGCTGTCGATGATCAGCCTCGACTATCAGCACGTGCTGATGGCTGCCGCCGGCCATCAGGCCGAGGCCGCTCTGGAAGAAAGCATCGAGAAATACCGCGGCAACTACATCCTGGCTGTCGAGGGCAACCCGCCGCTCAACGAGGACGGGATGTTCTGCATCAATGGCGGCAAGCCCTTCGTCGAGCAGCTGCGCCATGTCGCCAAGGACGCCAAGGCGATCATCAGCTGGGGGGCCTGCGCCTCTTATGGCTGCGTGCAGGCGGCCAAGCCGAACCCGACCCAGGCGACGCCGGTGCACAAGGTGATCACCGACAAGCCGATCATCAAGGTGCCGGGCTGCCCGCCCATCGCCGAGGTGATGACCGGCGTCATCACCTACATGCTGACCTTCGACCGGCTGCCCGAGCTTGACCGCCAGGGGCGGCCGAAAATGTTCTATTCCCAGCGTATCCACGACAAATGCTATCGCCGGCCGCATTTCGACGCCGGCCAGTTCATCGAAAGCTGGGACGACGAGTACGCGCGCAAGGGCTATTGCCTGTACAAGATGGGCTGCAAGGGGCCGACCACCTACAATGCCTGTTCCACCGTCGGCTGGAATGGCGGCACCAGCTTTCCGATCCAGTCGGGCCATGGCTGCATCGGCTGTTCCGAGGACGGCTTCTGGGATCAGGGCAGCTTCTACGACCGGCTGACCAGCATCAATTCCTTCGGTGTCGAGTCGAATGCCGACCAGGTCGGCTTTGCCGCAGCGGGCGTCGTCGGCGGCGCCATCGCCATCCA
>DNSZ01000166.1:0-135 GCA_003500165.1 Paracoccaceae bacterium
ACTGCCAGGACGCCTCGATCGGGTAGATCACACCGGTCAGCACGACAACGAAGATCAGGAACGGCCACAGCTTGATGCGCTCCGCAAGCGTGCCCGACACGATCGAGGCCGTCGTGGCGCAGAACATCAGCTGAA
>DNSZ01000166.1:154-14360 GCA_003500165.1 Paracoccaceae bacterium
ACCAGCCCGGCTTCGAGCATGGCGAAGCCGGCCGCCATCCAGAACACCAGAAAGCCGCCGACCAGGAACAGCAGCGTGGTGAAGATGTAGCCGACATCGTCAAGGTTGCCCGGCGGGTCGTTGGCGAACGCGGCCGCCGGAAACACCGCAAAGGCGGCGGCAAGCGGAAGGACTTTTTTCATCTGCATCGGTGGTTTCCCTTTTGCAAAGGTGGCGCGCGGCGTCACAGCGCGTCCGCGTTGGTTTCGCCGGTGCGCACCCGCACCGCCTGCTGAATGTCGAGCACGAACACCTTGCCGTCGCCGATCTTTTCGGTGCGCGCGGTGGTCACGATGGTTTCGACGACCTGATCGGCCATCTCGGCCGCGCAGGCGATTTCCAGTTTCACCTTGGGCACGAAGTTCACGGCGTATTCGGCGCCGCGATAGATTTCGGTGTGACCGGACTGGGCGCCGAAGCCCTTGATCTCGGTCACCATCATGCCGCGCACGCCGATGGCGGTCAGCGCCTCGCGCACCTCCTCGAGCTTGAACGGCTTGATCGTCGCGATGATGAGTTTCACCTGTCGGTCCCCTTATCCCATGGGCGGCGGGCGCGCCCCGCCTGACCGCAGGACCAAGCAGCGCCGCCACAGCCAAGAGCAAGCGAACCGGCCGGCCGACAGGGCCCGCAGCACCGGCTGGGCGCCTCATTTTTGCACAATCTGTGCGAAACGCCTAAATTTTGGGCTTTGACAGGATGGGCAGCACCGCCCCTTTCCCAGGCGCGGCGCCTTGCGCTAGGATGGGCGAAACAACAAGATCGCGGGGCGGGGCATGAGCAGCCAGCGCAGACCCCTGCGTGGGGACAGGCGCAAGTCCACGGCGCCGAAGAAGAAGACGCCGGCCAAGCCGCCCGCCAGGGCGCGGCGGCGGCGCAAGGCCGCGCCGGCCAGGCGGCGGCCGCTGATCCTGCGGCTGCTGTTTGCGCTCTTCGGGGCGCTGGCCCGGCTCTTCTGGGCGATCGGCTGGCGGGTCGCGGTGATCGGCGGGCTGATCCTGGGCGGGTTCACGCTGTGGCATGCCAGCCGGTTGCCGTCCGATCCCGCCGCGCTGGTCGATCAGCGCGCGCGCGGGTCGGTCACCCTGCTCGACCGCTATGGCCGGCCCTTTGCCTGGCGCGGCGACATGTTCGGCGGGATGATCACCGCCGACACCGTCGCGCCGGAACTGCGCGACGCGGTGATCGCGACCGAGGACAAGCGCTTTCGCTGGCATCCCGGCATCGACCCGATCGGCATCGCCAGCGCGATCAGGATCAACCTGCGCGAAGGCCGCGGTCCGTTGTCGGGCCATGGCGGTTCCACCCTGACCCAGCAGGTGGCGAAACTGCTGTGCCTCGGGGTGCCCTACGATCCCGCGATCTGGGACAACGAGGCGGCATATGAGGCCGATTGCCGGCGCACCACGGTCTGGCGCAAGCTGCGCGAAGTGCCCTATTCCCTGGCGCTGGAGCTGCGCTATTCCAAGGACGAGATCCTGACGATCTACCTCAACCGGGTCTATCTGGGCGCCGGCACCCGCGGGATGGAGGCCGCCAGTCAGCGCTATTTCGGCCGCTCGGCGGCGGCCGTCCGGCCGGCCGAGGCGGCGATGCTGGCCGGGCTGTTGCAACGGCCGTCCTATTTCGCGCCGACCGCGAACCTTGCCCGGTCACGCGCCCGCGCCGCCACCGTGCTGCGGCTGATGCACGAGCAGGGCTATCTGACCGACGAGGAATACGAACTGGCCCGGCTGGCCCCGGCAGAGCTGTCGGATGCGGCAGCGGCCAGCATCGGGGACGATTTCGCCGATTGGGTGATGGCCACCGGCCCCGACTATCTGACCCGCGAGACGACCGAGGATGTGGTGATCCGCACCACCTTCGACCCCGAAATCCAGCGCGCCGCCGAGGCTGCCGTCACCGATGTCTTTGCCGAGAAGGTCCGCCCCGGGTCCGAGGCGCAGGCCGCCATCGTGGTGATGGATGCCGATGGCGCGGTGCGCGCCATGGTCGGCGGGCGCGAAACCCGACGCGCCGGGCTGTTCAACCGCGCCACCCAGGCGATGCGCCAGACCGGCTCGGCCTTCAAGCCGTTCGTCTATGCCGCCGCGCTCGACCTTGGCTTTCGCTTCGATACCGTGGTGGTGGACGAGCCGATCACCCTCGACATCCCCGGCTCGGGGCCGTGGTCGCCGCGCAACTACACCAACGAATATCGCGGCGCGATGACGCTGACCCAGGCGCTGGCGCAGTCGATCAATACCGTGGCCGTCAAGGTGTCCGAGGCGGTGGGCCGCGACAATGTCCGCAAGGTCGCCACCGATTTCGGGATCGAGACCGATCTTGCCGATGGTCCGGCCCTGGCGCTCGGGACCTCGGAGACGAGCCTGCTGCAGATGACCGGGGCGTTTGCCGGCATCCTCAATGGCGGCAGCAGCGTCCGGCCCTATGGCCTGATCGGCTTGTGGCTGCAGGGCGAATCCGAGCCGCTGATGACCAAGGCCGGCGGCATGGGCGAACGTGTCGTCAGCGAAGATGCCGCGCGCCAGTTGACCTATATGATGCATGAGGTGATCGCGTCGGGCACGGGCGGGCGGGCGGCGCTGCCTGGCCGGCCCGCCGCCGGCAAGACCGGCACCAGCCAGGAGGCCCGCGATGCCTGGTTCCTGGGCTTCACGGCCGATTATGTCGCCGGTGTCTGGATGGGCTATGACGACAACGCGCCGCTGGCGGGCGTCACCGGCGGCGGGCTGCCGGCCGATATCTGGCGCGCGGCGATGCTGAAGGTGCATGAAGGGGAGCCGGTGCGCCCGCTGCCGATGATCGATCCGGTTCGCGACGCGACGCCGTTTCGTGCGGTCACCGGGCCGGATCTGCCCGGAACGGTGCCGCCGCGCCCGGCCGAAGACCCGGCGCGGCCGCCGCGCGGGCTGTTCGACCGGCTGCTCGGCGGGATATTCGGCGGCGGGTAACACCAACGGTCATTGAGAATGACCGTTCTCCGCCTTCCGCCCGATGCCCTGTCGCGTTCAGGAGGCCGGGCCGTGGTCCCCGCGCAGCCATGCCAGCGCCGCCCGCGCCGCCGGGTCAAGCTCGGCGTCGGCGCCGGCCTCCCCCGCCACGGCGGGGCCCAGCGTGCCGGCCATCTCCTTGCCCAGCTCGACGCCCCACTGGTCGAAGCTGTTGAGCCCCAGCAGCACGCCCTCGACGAACACCCGGTGTTCATAGGCGGCGACGATCTGGCCCAGCACGAACGGGGTCAGCCGCGGATACATCAGCATCGTCGAGGGCCGGTTGCCGGCAAAGCGCCGATGCGGCGGGCCGTCGGCGCGGCCGTGCATCAGTGCCGCCGCCTGGGCCAGGCAATTGGCCACCAGAAGCCGGTGATGATGGGCGAGTGCCGCTTCGTGCCCCGCGCGGCCGACCAGGAACTCGCAGGGCACGACCTGGCTGCCCTGATGGACAAGCTGCATGAAGGCATGCTGGCAGTCGGTCCCGGCCGCGCCCCACACCACCGGCCCGCCGCCATGGGGCAGCGGCGCGCCGTCGAGCCCCACCGACTTGCCGTTCGATTCCATCTCGAGCTGTTGCAGATGCGCGGGCAACAGGGCGAGCCGCTGTTCGTAGGGCAGCACGGCGCGGGTCGGAAAGCCGCAAATCTGGTGGTGCCACAGCCCGATCAGCCCCAACAGCGCGGGGATGTTCGCCGCCCAGGGTGCGGTGCAGAAATGCCGGTCCATCGCCCGGGCGCCGTCGAGCATCTCGCGGAACCGTTCCGGCCCCACCGCCAGCATCAGCGACAGCCCGATCGGCCCCCACAGCGAATAGCGCCCGCCGACATAGTCGCCAAAGCCGAAGACCCGCTCGGCGGGGATGCCGAACGCGGCGGCCTTCTCCACCGCCGAACTGATCGCGGCGAAATGGCCGGCCGCTTGCCGTTCCCCGACCGCCGCCGCCAGGGCGGTGCGCGCGCTTTCGGCATTCGTCATCGTCTCGAGCGTGGTGAAGGTCTTCGAGGCGATCAGGATCAGCGTGGCGCGCAGATCGACGCGCGCCAGCACATCGGTCAGATGCGCCCCGTCGATGTTCGACACCACATGGACATCGGGGCCGTCGGCATGGGGCGTCAGCGCGCGCAGCGCCATCTCGGGCCCGAGCGCCGAGCCGCCGATGCCGATATGGACGACATGGGCGAACCGCCCGCCGCCGGGCGGTGCGATCGCACCCGACCGCACGCCGCGCGCGAAACCCGCCATCCGGGCAAGCGTGTCGCGAATCTCGGGCCGCACATCGCGGCCGGCCACTGCCAGCCTTCCGCCATCGGGGTCGCGCAAGGCCATGTGCAGCACCGCGCGGCCCTCGCTTTCGTTGATCGGCGCGCCACCGAACATCGCGTCGCGGCGCGGGCCAAGCCCGGCCGCATCGGCAAGCGCGAACAGCGCGTCCCGTGCCGCGGTTGTCAGCGCGGTGCGGGAATAGTCGAAGCGCAGCCCGTCGGCCTCGACCGAAAACGCGCCGGCCCGGCCGGGATCGGTGGCAAACAGATCGCTCATGCGGGGGGGGTGGGCGGCTTCGGCGGCCAGGCTTTCCCAGGGCGTCATGGCATCACTCCGCATAATGGACGGTCAGGCCCGGCAGCACCGCGCGCACCGGCAGCGCGGCCACCGGTCCGGGCTGGCGGGCGCGGTCGAGCACCGCGCGCTTTTCCGCCCCGGTGATCAGCAGATGCGCCGAGCGGGCGGCGGCAAGAACGGGCGAGGTCAAGGAAAGCCGCGGCTCGGGCGCGCCGGGCGCGGTCAGGCGCAGCACCGCCGGCGCATCCGCGGCAAGCGCGTCGGCAAGCCGATCGGCGCCGGGAAACAGCGAGGCGACATGGCCGTCCGTCCCCATGCCCAGCAGCACGACATCGAGCGGCAAGAGCGGCGCGACGGCAGCCGGGTCGAGCGGCACCAGACGCGCCGCCGCGGCCGGCCCGACCAGCAGCCTTTCGCGGATCAGCCGGGCATTGGACCTGGGATGATCGGGCGGCACGTCGCGTTCGTCGGTGGGCAGCACCGCGACCCGCCCCCAGTCGAGATCGGCGCCCGACAGCGCGTCGAAGACCGGGCCGGGTGTCGTCCCGCCGGGCACGGCAAGGGCCACGGTTTCGCGTCTGCCGAGCGCCGCGCGCAGCGCATCCGCCAGCACCCGGGCCACCCCGGCGGCCAGCGCCGCGCGGTCGGGATAGTCCTGCATTGCCCTCAGCCCTCCATCGCGCGCCAGCGCCGGCCGTCGCGATGCATCAGCGCCAGCGCCTCCTCCGGTCCCGCGCCGCCCGACTCATAGGCGACCGGGCGGTCGCCGCGCGCGTCCCATCCCGCGATCACCGGATCGGTCCAGGCCCAGGCGGCCTCGACCTCGTCGCCGCGCATGAACAGCGTCTGGTTGCCGCGAATCACGTCCATCAACAGGCGCTCATAGGCGTCGGGAATATCCGCCCCGGCGTCGCCCAGCGCCTCGGCGAAACTCATGTCGAGCGGCACCTCGATCAGCCGCATGCCGCCCGGGCCCGGCTCCTTGATGGTCACCCGCATGGTGATGCCCTCATCGGGCTGGACGCGGATCACCAGTTCGTTGCCCCGCCGCGCGCCATCGCCAAAGATCGAATGCGGCGGGTCCTTGAAGATCACCGCGATTTCGGAGACCCGCGCGCGCAGCCGCTTGCCGGTGCGCAGATAGAACGGCGTGCCCGCCCAGCGCCAGTTCGACACATGGACCTTCAGCGCGACGAAGCTTTCCGTCCGGCTGCCCGGATCCTCGACCGCGTCGAGATAGCCGGGCCTGCCACCTGCCGCGGCATACTGGCCGCGCACGATGTCGGCCGGCGCGATCGGGTCGAGCGCGCGGATCACCTTGACCTTTTCGTCGCGCACCGCATCGGGTTCGAAGCGCGCCGGGGGCTCCATCGCGATCAGGCACAGAAGCTGCATCAGATGGTTCTGCACCATGTCGCGCATCGCGCCCGAGCCGTCGTAATAGGGGCCACGGCCGTCGACGCCCACCGTCTCGGCCACGGTGATCTGGACATGATCGACGTAATGGGCGTTCCACAACGGCTCGAACAGCATGTTGGCAAACCGGATCGCCATCAGGTTCTGCACCGTCTCCTTGCCCAGATAATGGTCGATGCGATAGACCTGCCCCTCGTCGAAATGCTGCGCCAGCGTGGCGTTCAATGCCCGGGCCGAGGCCAGATCGTGGCCGAACGGTTTCTCGATGACGATCCGCGCCTCGGGGCCGGCCAGCCCATGGGCGTGAAGACGCTCGGCCAGGGGGGCGAACAGGCCCGGCGCGACCGAGAAATAGAAGGCATGCACCCGGCCCGGCCGCAGCCGGTCGCACAGCGCGTCCCAGCCGGCCTCGCCGGTGGCATCGATCCGCACATAGAAGAGCAGGTCGAGAAAGGCGTCGAGGATCGCCGGGTCGCGCTTGTCGCCCGCGACCCGATCGCCCAGCGCCTCGCGGGCCCGCGCCCGATAGGCGGCGTCGTCAAGCGCGCTGCGCGCCGCACCGACGATCTGTGCGTCGGCGGGCATCTGGCCGGCCAGAAAACGGCGATAAAGCGCCGGCAGAATCTTGCGCAGCGCCAGATCGCCGGTGGCGCCAAAGATCACCAGGTCGAACGCGTCGACGGGGATGGTGCGCGCGGCCATGGGCGGGCCTCCTGCCTGAAACCGCGCCGACCCTAGCAGCCCGCCCCCCCGGAGCAAGGCCGATCACATCCCCGCAGGGTGCGGGCCTCGGGGCCTTTTCACCGGCGCGCCCGCGCGCTAGCGATGTGCCCCGAGGGAGATCCGATGCGCGACGACCGGCCTGAAGCCAGCCCGAAATTCACCGACCCGCTGGTCACCGCCTCGGGGGCGCCGCGCGCCCGGGTCCGGCTCAGCCGGCCGTCCACGCTGTGGTTCAACACCGGGACGCTGTGCAACATCGCCTGCGATGCCTGCTATATCGAAAGCTCGCCGACCAATGACCGGCTGGTCTATATCACCCGGGCCGAGGTCGAGGATTTCCTGACCCAGATCACCCGGCGCGGCTGGCCGGTGGGCGAGATCGGCTTTACCGGCGGCGAGCCGTTCATGAACCCCGAAATGATCGGCATGGCCGAGGCGGCGTTGCTGGCCGGGCACGCGGTGCTGATCCTGACCAACGCCATGCTGCCGATGATGCGCCCGACGATGAAGGAAGGGATCGCGCGGCTGAATGCCGAACATCCCGGGCGGATGACGCTGCGCGTCTCGCTCGATCATTACCGCGGCCTGCGCCATGACGAGTTGCGCGGCATGGGCAGCTTTCGCGCCTCTCTGAAGGGCATGCGCTGGCTGCAGGCCGAGGGCGTGCCGATGGCGGTGGCCGGCCGGATGATCTGGGGCGAGGATGACGCGGCGGCGCGGCAGGGTTATGCCGCGCTGTTCGCGCGCGAGGGCTTTGCGATCGACGCCGAAGATCCGGCGCAGCTGGTGCTGTTTCCGGAAATGGACGAAACCGCCGAGGTTCCCGAAATCACCGAGGCGTGCTGGGACATCCTGGGCAAGACCCCCGATTCGGTGATGTGCGCCACGTCGCGGATGGTGGTCAAACGGCATGGCGCGGAACGGCCGGCGGTGGTGTCGTGCACGCTGCTGCCCTATGACCCGCGCTTCGAACTGGGCGAAACCCTGGCCGAGGCCGAGGCCGAGGTCGCGCTGAACCATCCCCATTGCGCGACATTCTGCGTCCTCGGCGGGGCATCGTGCAGCGGCTAGCCCGCGCGCCGGCGCTGGCCTGGGCGGCGCTGATCCTGACCATCGCCATCCGGGCCGCCCGTCGGGTGGTCGCGCGGGCTGCGGTGACCCATGCCTTCGCCCGCTCGAACGGGGGCTTTTGCGGTTCGCCCCGGGGGCGGTCCTTTTCCTGCCGCCGCTGATCCGGCGCGGGTTCTGGCCCGCCGATGGCGAGGGGCGCCGCGCGGCGCTGGCGATCGTCGGCTTTGGCGGTGTGGCGGTCGTGCTGTTCCCGACCTCGGGGCTTTGCCCCGATGGCCGATCCGGGGGTGTTCACGCCGGCGATGCTGGCCTTCTTCGTGGCGCTGTTCACCTGGATCGGGCTGGGTGCGGCGCCACGCGGCAGCCGCGCCCTGGGGCCTGGCCTGATCCTTGCGGGTGCGCTCGCGATCGGCAGGTGGGAGGCGCTTGCGCGCGGCGGCGCCTGGCGCGGGCATCTGTTGTTTCTTTGTGCCACGGCCTCCTGGGCGGTCTGTACGCTGGCCCATGGCCGATCCGCGCTTGGGGCGCTCCATTCGGCGGCGCTGATGTGCTTCTGGTCGAGCGTCGCCATTGTCCCGGCGGCGCTGATCCTTGGCACCGATTTCCTGCGCGGCGGATGAGGGGCGTTGCTGGGGCTGTTGTTGCCGCAGGGGGTGCTGTCGGGGTTTTTGGCCACGATCACCGATTTCTTTGCGATCACGCGGCTTGGCCCCGCAGCGGCTGGCGGCTTTCGCCGCGCTTGTCCCCGGTCTGGCAGCGCTGGGCGGTCTGGCATTTCCGGGCGAAGCGTTGCGCCCGGTCGAGATGGCCGGGCTCGGTGTGGTGATGCTGGGCGGGGCGCTGGCCGCGGGCGCGCTGGCGCCGATGCCGCGGCGCTGACGCGCGGACCCGTGCCTCTGCCGCTTTCGACCCCCGGGGTGGCCGATCGGCGCCCGCTAGCCGCTTTGCGCAAGGCCCTGCAGGTTGCGGCGGGGTGTGCGCAGCGGCACGGTCGGGCAGGGGGCCATTCCCTCGATCACCGAAGGTGCGCTGGCAACGTGAAAGAATGCGGTCCGCTGGCAGCATGTCTCGGTCTTGGAATGCGCGGCGCAGGTGGCGCGGGGCGTCGTGGAAAACCGGTGGTCGTCGGTCAACCGCGTTGGCAGAACGCCGAAATCGAACATCCACCAGCCCGTGACCGACGCCGCGCCGCGAGTCTTCGGTGCGACGGATGGGTCGTGCCATTCGGCCGGCGGCTGTCGGGTGCTCCCGGGCGCGCGCCCGGGAGCGCGCCCGCCGCGCGGCGGGCGCCGGCCCGATGCCGGGGCATCGGGCGGTGCCATCCGATTTGAGAGGGCGCGCTCCATGCCAGGGCCTGTACCATTCGGACCCGGGCTGGACGGTGCCCGACGGCAGCGTGCCACTGCCCGCCATAAATGGCGTGGCGGGCAGTGGCTCCATTATACCGCAGGAGCCAGGTTCAAGATAAGACAAGCAGAAGGCGCGTCCCGGTTACACGATGCGAGGATGTGCCTTTCCAGTGGGCTTGCTGCTGTCGGGTGCTCCCGGGCGCGCGCCCGGGGGCGCGCCCGCCGCGCGGCGGGCGCCGGCCCGATGCCGGGGCATCGGGCGGTGCCATCCGGTTTGAGAGGGCGCGCTCCATGCCGGGGCCTGTGCCGGTTGGACCCGGGCTGGACCGCGCCTCTCGTCAGCACGCCATGGCGCCGCTGGAAACCGCGGCTGCGCCGAGCGCGCATCGGGTTCCCGCCGCGCAGCGGACGCACTGTGATGGGCGCCGCTACGCGGCGCCGGCAATCCACCCGCCGCCCAGCACCCTTGTGCCCTCGGTTTCATAGAACACGCAGGCCTGTCCTGGGGAAACGCCCGCCTCTGGCTCGTCGAGGACCACCTCGGCACCGGTCGATCCGGTCGCCCGCAGGGTGGCCGGGCGCGGCGGCCGGGTCGAGCGGATGCGCGCCAGCACCCGCCGTTCGGTTGCGTCGTCAAGCCGGTCGTCGCCCAGCCAGTTGACCTCCTGCACCGGCACCCGGGCCTGGCGCAACGCTGCCTTCGGGCCGACCACCACGCGGCGCGTCGCGGCATCAAGCTTCACCACGTAAAGCGGTTCGGCCAACCCGCCGATGCCCAGCCCGCGGCGTTGACCGATCGTGAAACGGATCACGCCGGGATGCCGGCCCAGCACGCGGCCATCCATGTCGACGATCTCGCCCGGCTCGGCGGCACCAGGGCGCAGCCGCTCGATCACCGATGCATAATCGCCATTCGGCACGAAACAGATATCCTGGCTGTCGGGCTTGTCGGCCACGACAAGGCCGTGCCGCGCCGCCATCGCCCGCGTCTCGGCCTTCGATGCCACATCGCCCAGCGGAAAGCGCAGAAAGGCCAGCTGGTCGGGCGTCGTGGAAAACAGGAAATAGGACTGGTCGCGGTCGGCATCGGCGGCCCGGTGCAGCTCCGGCCCGTTTGGGCCGACGATCCGACGGATGTAGTGCCCCGTCGCCATGCAGTCGGCGTCAAGGTCGCGCGCCGTGCCCAGCAGGTCCTGGAACTTCACCCGCTCGTTGCAGCGGATGCAGGGCACCGGCGTGGCCCCGCCCAGATAGGCATCGGCGAATTCGTCCATCACCGCGTCGCGGAACACGCTTTCATAGTCGAGCACGTAGTGCGGGAACCCCATCGCCTCGGCCACCCGTCGGGCATCGTGGATGTCGCGCCCGGCGCAGCAGGCGCCTTTCCTGGCGAGCGCCGCGCCGTGATCGTAAAGCTGCAGGGTGATCCCCACCACGTCATAGCCCTGGCGCGCCAGCTCGGCCGCCACGACCGAGGAATCGACGCCCCCCGACATCGCCACGACCACCCGCGTTTCGGCCGGGGGCTTGGGAAAACCCAACGTGTTCAGGGTGTCGCTCATGGTTCCATCCGATCCGTAAAACCGCCTCAATATAGAAAAATCCGCCGGTTTCTCAATGCCCGGCTTCACCCTGTCTTAAACACGGCGCGCCAGCTTGCCGGCGGAGCACGGGAAGCGGAGGGGACGATGTATGTCAAGCGAGTGCAGGGGCCAAGCCATGTGATCCTTCCCGACGGCAACCGCATGACCCGGTCCGACCTGCCGCCGCGCGATACGGTGCGCTGGGTGGCGCGCCGCAAGGCGGCGGTGGTGCGGGCGGTGCAATACGGCCTGATCTCGAACGAGGAGGCCTGCGCGCTTTACGGTCTGTCGCCGGAGGAGCTGGAGGGGTGGAAATATGCCATCACCCGCTTTGGCGAAACGGCCCTGCGGGCCACCGCGATAAAGAAGTATCGACAACTTTAGGGAGAACATCCACAAGACATCCACAGGGTAACCTGTGGTTAACCATTGTCGGTTTTCGTCGGGTTAAGCCATAGTCGATGGAGGGCCAGATGCGAATCCTGCTTGTTGAGGACGATCCGATGACTTCGAAGAGCATCGAGATGATGCTCTCGAATGCCAACCTGAACGTGTATGCCACGGATATGGGGGAGGAAGGCCTCGACCTTGCCAAGCTCTACGATTACGATCTGATCCTCCTCGATCTTGCGCTGCCGGACATGAATGGCCACGAGGTGTTGCGGCGTCTGCGCATGGCCCGGGTCGACACCCCCACGCTGATCCTCTCCGGCAGCGACGACACCGCCAGCAAGATCAAGGGATTCGGGTTCGGTGCCGACGACTATCTGACGAAGCCGTTCCATCGCGAGGAGCTGATCGCGCGCATCCACGCAATCATCCGGCGCTCGCGCGGGCATGCCGAATCGGTCATCCGGACCGGAATGGTCACCGTCAACCTCGACGCCAAGACGGTCGAGGCCAATGGCCAGCCGGTGCATCTGACCGGCAAGGAATACCAGATGCTCGAACTGCTGAGCCTGCGGAAGGGCACGACGCTGACCAAGGAGATGTTCCTCAACCATCTCTATGGCGGCATGGACGAGCCCGAACTGAAGATCATCGATGTGTTCATCTGCAAGCTGCGCAAGAAGCTGGCCGAGGCGACCGGCGGCGACACCTATATCGAGACGGTGTGGGGCCGCGGCTATGTCCTGCGCGACCCCGAGGCGATGCCCGAACAGCGTCGGCTGGCCGTGGGCGCCTAGGGTCGGCCCCATTCCTTTGCGACCCGCCTGCACCTAACACCAAGCTGCAATGAGCGTGACTCATTGCAGCTGGCCCGCCTCCCGCGCCCTTCCTCCCCACCCGACCACCAATCTTGTCCTATCCAAAGGGTCAAGATTGGTGGTCGGGTGGGGAGGAAGGGCGCGGGAGGCGGCGAGCGGTCATTCCCAACGACTGTTGGTATAACGCGCTGATTTCTTGGACCCGCCCGATGCGTCAGCATCGGGCACGCGCCTGCGTCGTGCGAAGGCACGCCTTCGGCGTGACAGCTGGGCGGGCGGGCAAATCCGGATCGATGCGATGCGCCCCAAACCTGTCCCGACCCACGGGCAAGATTGCCGGGCCATGCGTCGAAGCCTGGCACCAGGCGGACCATCGGCATCTTCCGTGACCGGTGGTAGCGGCCCGATCCGGGCACTGGACCCGGCCGCCTTCGCCCCCTACACCGAAGCGGCAGAAAAACGGGCGGCGCGATGGCGGGGCCGGGCGACAGTGAAGAACCGGGGCAGGCCGGGACGGCGGCGATCGCCGTCGATGCGCTCGACGCGGCGGGCGCGCAGGCCGAGCTTGCCCGGCTGGCGCAAGCCATCGCGGCAGCCAACCGGGCCTATCACACCGACGATGCGCCCCATTTGTCGGATGCCGACTACGACGCGCTGAAGGCGCGAAACGCCGCGATCGAGGCGCGCTTTCCCGACCTCAAGCGCGCCGACAGCCCCAGCGAGCGGGTCGGCGGGCCGCTGGCCGACGGCTTTGCCAAGCTGCGCCATGCCCAGCCCATGCTGTCGCTCGCCAACGCCTTCGACAGCGGCGATGTGCGCGCGTTCGAGGCGGGGCTGCGGCGCTGGCTCAAGCTGGAACCGGATGCGCCGCTGACCTTCACCGCCGAACCGAAGATCGACGGCTTGTCGCTGTCGCTGCGCTATGAGGGTGGGCGCCTGGTGCAGGCGGCGACGCGGGGCGACGGCACGACCGGCGAGGGCGTGACCGCCAACGCCCGNNGCGGCGGCCGGGGCCAGGACCTTTGCCAACCCGCGAAACGCCGCCGCCGGTTCGCTGCGCCAGCTCGACCCGGCGATCACAGCGGCCCGGCCGTTGCGCTTCTTTGCCCATGGCTGGGGTGCGCTGTCGGCGCCGCTGGCCGACACCCAGGCCGGGGCGATCGCGCGGCTGGCGGCGATGGGCTTTCAGACCAACCCGCTGATGCGGCTCTGTTCGGGACCCGACGCCATGCTGGCCGCCTATGCCGAGATCGAGGCGGCCCGCGCCACGCTCGGCTATGATATCGACGGCGTGGTCTACAAGGTCGACGATCTGGCGCTGCAGGACCGGCTTGGCCTGCGCGCCACCACGCCGCGCTGGGCGCTGGCGCACAAGTTTCCCGCTGAAACGGCCTGGACCCGGCTCGAGGCCATCGACATCCAGGTCGGCCGCACCGGCGCGCTGTCGCCGGTCGCGCGGCTGATGCCGGTCACCGTGGGCGGTGTGGTGGTGTCGAACGCCACGCTCCACAACGAGGATTACATCGCCGGGCGCGATTCCACCGGCGCGCCGATCCGCGAAGGCCGCGACATCCGCGTCGGCGACTGGGTGCAGGTCTATCGCGCCGGCGACGTGATCCCGAAGGTCGCCGATGTCGATCCGGCCCGCCGCCCCGCCGACGCCACGCCGTTTGNNAAGCTGAAGCATTTCGTGTCCCGCGCGGCCTTCGATATCGACGGGCTGGGCGCCAGGCTGATCGAGCAGTTCCATGACGAGGGCTGGGTGAGCGAACCGGCCGACATCTTCACCCTCGAGGAGCGGCACGGCGCCGACCTGCCGGGGCGCGAGGGCTGGGGCGCGAAATCCGCGGCCAATCTGTTCGCCGCCATCGCGGAAAAGCGGACCATCCCGCTTGACCGGCTGATCTTTGCGCTGGGCATCCGCCATGTCGGTGAGCACGCCGCACGGCTTCTGGCCCGCGAATATGGCGACTGGGTGCAGTTCGCATCGGCCATGGATGCGGCCGAACCCGATGCCGGGGCGGAATGGGACCGGCTGATTGCCATCGACGGGGTCGGCACGGTGATGGCGCGTGCGCTGATCACGACCTGGCATCAACCCGCCGAGCGCGCCTCGATCGGGCGGCTTGCCGCGCTGCTCGACGTCGCGCCGGTCGCCGCGCCCGACGCTGCCGGCTCGGCCGTGGCGGGCAAGACCGTGGTCTTTACCGGCACGCTCGAACGGATGACCAGGGCCGAGGCCAAGGCAAGGGCCGAGGCGA
>DNSZ01000102.1 GCA_003500165.1 Paracoccaceae bacterium
ACGAGAAATGGGGCGAGGTGCCGTGCGCCTTTGTCGAGCTGAAGGACGGCCACACGGCCGACGAGGCCCAGTTGATCGGCTTTTGCCGGCAGCGGCTGGCCGGCTTCAAGACACCGAAACAGGTGATCTTTCAGGAGCTTCCCAAGACATCGACGGGCAAGATCCAGAAGTTCCAGCTGCGCGAGATCGCCCGCGCGCTGTAATGGCAGCGGTCATTGCGAATGACCGTCGACATCATCCCCGGTGGACGGGGCGCGGTATGGCGCAATCCTTATGGCAAACGCTCGGCGTTGGTTCGAACAAGGTGAAACCGGGCCGTGACCGATCGGATGGCCATGCGCCGCGCTTTGCGCGGCGCGCAGGATTTTCTAGAAAATCCTGCATGGGCCGAGTTTTCCAGAAAACTCGGCGCCCCATACCTGTCGACGCCGCATGCCCATGGCAGCCTGGCATCAGTCGGCCAGCGTCACATCGACCCAGACCGGCAGATGGTCCGAGGCAAGCCGCGCCTTCCCGGTCTCCACCACCCCCGCCCCCTGCAGCGCCAGGCCGCTTCCCAGCGCCACCCGGTCGAGCTTTGCCACCGGCCGGACGGCGTGAAAACTGGCGCCGGGCGCCACGATCCGGTGCCGGGCGGCCAGGGGCGCCAGCCCGCCCAGCCGCGCCCATTCGTTGAAATCGCCCAGCAGGGCCGCGGCTGGCGCCCGGTCGGCCAGCCAGCCGGCCAGCACCGTCGCCTGGCGCCGGCGCCATGTCCGCAAGAGGCCCAGATGGGTGCCGATCACGGTCATGGGCGGGCCCCGGGCGGCGACAATCCCGGCCAGCACGGCGCCGCGCGGCTCGAGCCCCGGCAAGTCGATGCGCACGGTTTCGACCACGCGCAGCCCGCGCCGCACCAAGAGCGCATTGCCATGAAAGCCGAGGCTCAGCGGGCTGCCCTGCACGGCGGCGATCTGAAAATCGCTCGCCCGCTCGATCAGCCGCGGGTCGAGCGCGGCCGGCCGCCCGCCGAACCGCCGGTCGGCCTCCTGCAATGCCACGACATCGGCGTCGAGCCCGTTCAGAATGTCCAGGATCCGGCCCGGATCGCGCCGCCCATCGGTCCCCATTGCCTTGCGGATATTGTAGGAAGCCAGTCGCAGCCGCATCGCGGCGATCACAGAAGCGGCGCGAAAAGCCGCGCCACCGGCGCGCCGAGGCGAACATGCCGGGGCTGCTCGCCAAGCGTCCTTGCCATCCGCGCGGCGCGGGCGAAATCGGCTTCGAACATGGCGGCGATCTCGGCCGCAAAGCCGGGATCGGCGATCACCGCGGAGGCCTCGAAATTCAGCCGAAAGGATCGGTTGTCGAGGTTGTGCGTGCCCACAGTGGCGGTGTGGTCGTCGACCAGCACCACCTTTTGATGCATGAACCCCGCCTGATAGCGCCAGATCTCGACCCCCGCCGCGCGCACCTCGTCGAAATAGGCAAAGGCGGACAGCCAGGGCATCCGGTGGTCGATCATGTCGGGCACCAGGATGCGCACCGCGACGCCGCGCAGCGCCGCGAGCTTCAGCGCCTTCAGGATCGCCAGATCGGGCACGAAATAGGGCGACGCGATCCACAGCCGCGCGCGCGCCATCTCGATCAGCTGCAGAAAGAACAGCTCCCCCGTCTCGAAATCGTCGGCCGGCCCCGTGGCGACGATCAGCGCGTCCTGACCGGGCCCCTCGACCGGCCGGGCGTGGTCGAGCGCGGCGATGATCGTCTCTTCCGTCGCCCAGTGCCAATCCTCGGCGAAGACCGCCTGAAGCTGGTCGACGACCGGCCCCCGAAGCTGCAGATGGGTGTCGCGCCAGGCGCCGAAACGCGCCGACAGGCCAAGATACTCGTCGCCCACATTCAGCCCGCCGATGAAACCGGTCTGGCCGTCTACCACCACCGTCTTGCGGTGGTTGCGGAAGTTCAGCTGGAACCGGGTCTTGGGCCCGCGCAGGCGGTGGACATCCATCACCTGCACGCCGGCCTTGCGCAGCGCGGCGAGATAGCTGTCGGGCAGCCCGGCCGAGCCGACCGCGTCGTAAAGCAGCCGCACCGTGACGCCGCGGCCTGCCGCCGCCGCCAGCGCATCACGCAGCCTTCGGCCAAGCCCGTCATCGCGCAGGATGTAGAACTGGATGAGGACATAGGACCGGGCCCCATCGATCGCCGCCAGGATCGCATCGAAGGTCTGCTGCCCGTCGATCAGCAGCCGCGCCCGGTTCCCGCCGGTCACCGGTAGCCCGGTGATCGATTGCAGCGCCCGCAGCCCGGCTGGCAGCGGCGCGGTCGCGGGCGGGTAGACCTCTGCATGGCGCTCGAAATGGGCGACCACCGCCTCGCTCTTGCCGCGTTCGATACTGTAGCCACGGTATCGGCTCTGGCCGAGGAACAGATAGGACGGCACGGCAAACCAGGGCGCGGCGAGCAGGAACACCACCCAGCCGACCGAACCCTGCGGCGTGCGCGCCGTTTGGATGGCGCGAAACGCCATCACCGCGGCCATCAGATGCAGGATCAGGAGCCCGAGGCCCGCGAAAACACTTGCCATCAGCCGACTTTATCCGCCCATGCGACCGGCGCAAGGCGGACCCGCGGCGCGGCCCGCAGCCCCGCGTCCCGTCCGCGCGCGCCTCGGCCGTTGAGCGCCCCCGCGCCGCAAGCTAGAGTGAATGCGGGGCAGGATGATGGGCAGGCCGAACACGCCATGACGGCGCTGGAACAATACGAGCGGCTCGAAGCCGAGGGCCTGTGGCGGCCGGCGGCCGATGCCCAGCGGCGCGAGGTCCTCGTCAGCTTCGGCTCGGCCTCGCTGGTGATTGCCGATCGCAACGACGTGGCACTGGCGCATTGGTCGCTGCCCGCGCTGACCCGCCTCAACCCCGGCAAGCGCCCCGCGCTCTACGCGCCGGGCGGCGAGGCTGCCGAAACGCTGGAGATCGCCGACGCCACCATGGTCGACGCGGTCGAGACGGTGCGCCGCGCGCTGGCGCGCGAGGGCCCGCAACGCGGCCGCATCCGGCTGGTCGCGGGTCTTGGGGTTGCGCTGCTGATCGGGCTTCTTGGCTGGTTCTGGCTGCCCGGCGCGCTGGTCAACCACACGGTCGGGGTGGTGCCGGACGAACAGCGGGTGCGGATCAGCCGGGCGCTGATGGCCGAGGTCACCGCACTGACCGGCCCGGCCTGCACCAGCCCCCGCGGGCTCAGCGTGCTTGGGGTGTTGTCGCGCGATCTGCTGGGGGCGCGGCGGATCGCGGTCGTGCTGCCCGATGGCGTGCCGGGCGCTGTCATGCTGCCGGATGGCACGGTCCTGCTCGACCGGGCGCTGGTCGAGGATCATGACGGGCCCGAAATCCTCGCCGCCTATCTGGTGCGCGAGGCGGTGCGCCGAACGGCAGACGATCCGCTGGCCCGGATGCTGCGCGATGCGGGCACCGGCCCGACCCTGCGGCTGTTCACCTCGGGCCAGTTGCCCGATCGCACGCTGCGCGGCTGGGCGGCAAAGCTGTTGCGCGCACCGCAGGATCCGGTCCCGGCAGAGGATTTCCTGGCCCGCCTGGCGGAGGCGGGGGTGCCCAGCACGCCCTATGCGCGCGCCATCGACCCGGCGGGGACAGCGACCGCCGCCCTGATCGCGGCCGACCCCATGGCCGGACAACGCGCGCCCTCGCTGATGTCCGATGCGGACTGGGTCGCGCTGCAACAGATCTGCGCGGACTGATATCGGCCTTCGCCGCCCATTGGACGGCCCCTGCCCCGCTTGCGCCCTATCCCGGCAACAGCCGGAACGCCGCCGAGGCAAGCCAACCCGCGGCAATGGCGATGAACAGCGACAACAGCGCATAGCGGAACGGCCGTTCATGGGCCAGCGTGTACAACCACCGTTCCAGCCCCACCTTTTCGACCGCGATATCGGTCTCGTACAGATCGACGACCTCGCCGTCGCGCATCAGGAAGATGCGCAGCGCATAGGCCCCCTCGACCAGATTGGCCGGCATCGCGATATCGGTGCGAAACAGCGTCGCCTCGCGCAGGGTGACCGCGCCGGGGAAGGTGCCATACAGCCCCTCGGCCTCGCGAAGGCGCACCAGCGCCTCGATGAACGCATCGCGGTCCAGAATGTCGTCGGGCAAGCCGACGGCGCGGATCATCCGTTCGGTGGTGATGCGATGGCGCAGATCCTGCGTGTCGGGCAGGATATCGCCGATCAGCCGCGTCGTCGCCACGGCATAGAAGCTGGGCGCGGCATCGACCTCCACCGCCTGGTCGTTGACCCAGATGCCATATTTCCGGGCCTTGCGCCGGACCACCACCCGCTCGGACGGCCCGGCAAGGGTGACGATCACATCGAGCCGTCCGGGCGGCGGCGGCGCGGCGCGCTTGATCGCGCCGAAGATCAGCAGTTCCGACCCGGTGAAATCGGTCGAGATGGCGATCGCATCTTCGGACAGGCCGACGACCACCCGCTCTTCCGCCGCAGCGGACAAGGCCGCGAGCAGCACCAGCAGAAGCGCGACCGCCCGCATCATATATGCACCCCGTCATCGATCGAGAACAGCTCGGACGGGGCCAGCAACAGACCCAGCGCCAGATTGAGGCACACCAGCAGCACCATCACCGCGAGCCAGATGCGCAGTTGTTCGGCTGCCAGGCGTGCGCCCAGCCGGGTGCCGATCTGCGCCCCCACAACCCCGCCCAGCAGCAGCAGGACCGCCAGCGCCATGTCCACGCTGTAATTGGTGGTGGCGTGCATCACGGTGGTAAAGGCGGTGACGAAGACGATCTGAAAAAGCGATGTGCCGACGACCACCTTGGTCGGCATTCCCAGCAGATAGATCATCGCCGGCACCATGATGAAACCGCCGCCCACGCCCATGATGGCGGCCAGAAGGCCGACCACCGCACCGACGCCGAGCACCGGGATCACGCTGATATAAAGCCGCGAGGTGCGAAACCGGGTGCGCAGCGGCAGTCTCTGGACCCAGCCATGGCTGCGGCGCGGCGGCGCCTTCGGGGCGGCGGGCTTGCGGGCCCGGGCCCGGGCGCGCAGGCTTTCGATCAGCATCAGCCCGCCGATGGTGCCCAGAAACAGCACATAGCTGAGCTTGACCAGCAACTCGACCTGGCCCTGCTCGGCCAGCCGGCGGAACAGCCAGACCCCCAGCGCCGAACCCGCCAGACCGCCGGTCAGCAGGACGGTACCCATCTTCACATCCACCGTCTTGCGCCGCAGATGCGCAAGCGCGCCCGAGAAGGAGGAGGCGACGATCTGGTTCGCCTCGGTCGCCACGGCGACGGCCGGCGGGATGCCGATGAAGAACAGGAGCGGCGTCATCAGAAAGCCGCCACCGACGCCGAACATGCCCGAAAGGATGCCGACGAGCCCACCGAGGCCAAGCAGCAGGAAGACGTTCACCGACATCTCGGCGATCGGCAGGTAGATCTGCATGGGCGCCGTCCTTTCCTCAGATCAAATGCCTAGCGCAGCGATGCCGCGCCTGCAAAGGGCCTGCATGGCGACCGGTCGAAGCGAATGCGCCGGCGCCCGGACAAGCGGCAGATGGCCCGCGGCGCCGGC
>DNSZ01000237.1 GCA_003500165.1 Paracoccaceae bacterium
GTTCGGTGCCAGATCGATCGGCGTCTCGGCCGCCGGATCGTCAAGGTTGAGCGTCGGCGGCGCCACCTGATCGCGCAACGCCAGGGCGCAGAAGATCGCCTCGACCGCGCCCGCCGCGCCCAGCAGATGCCCGATCGCGCTTTTGGTCGACGACATGGTCAGCCGGCCTGCCGCGTCGCCCATCACCCGCTCGACCGCGGCAAGCTCGATCACGTCGGCCATGGTCGATGTGCCATGGGCATTGACATAGTCGATATCGCCCGGCGTCATCCCGGCGCTCCGGATCGCCGCCTGCATCGCCCGAAACGCGCCGTCGCCATCCTCGGACGGGGCGGTGATGTGATAGGCATCGCCGCTCATCCCATAGCCCAGGACCTCGGCATGGATGCGGGCGCCCCGCGCCCGGGCGTGCGCCATATCCTCCAGCACCACGATGCCCGCGCCCTCGCCCATCACGAAACCGTCGCGGGCCGCGTCCCAGGGGCGCGAGGCGCGCTCGGGCATTTCGGCAAAGCCGGTCGACAGCGCCTTGCAGGCGTTGAACCCGGCGATGCCGATTTCGCAGATCGGGTTTTCGGCGCCGCCGGCCACCATCACATCCGCCTCGCCGGCGCGGATGATCCGCGCGGCGTCACCGATTGCATGCGCCCCGGTCGAACAGGCCGTGACCACCGCGTGGTTCGGGCCCGTGAAACCGTAGCGGATCGACACCTGCCCCGAGGCGAGATTGATCAGCGAACTGGCAATGAAGAAGGGCGACACACGGCGCGGACCCTTTTCCTTCAGGGTCGTCGCGGTCTCGGCGATTGTCGCCAACCCGCCGATCCCCGATCCGATCATCACCCCCGTGCGGTCGCGGGCGGCCGCGTCCTGCGGTGTCCAGCCGGCATCGGCCACGGCCTGATCGGCCGCAGCCATTGCATAGACGATGAATTCGTCAACCTTTCGTCGGTCGCGCGCGGCCATCCAGCGGTCGGGATCAAAGCTGCCGTTGCTGCCATCGCCACGCGGGATTTCGCAGGCATACCGCGTCGCGCAGGCCGAGGCGTCGAAGCGCGTGATCGGGCCGGCGCCGGACTGGCCGGCCAGCAGGCGCGCCCAGGTCTCTTCGACGCCGCACGCGAGCGGCGTCACCATGCCGAGCCCGGTTATCGCGACACGCTTCATGGCGGCTCCGCGGCTCCCCTGGGGCGATGCGTCGGCCGCAATCGCGATGGCGGCATCCGGCGGATGCCACCCAATGCGGCGCCGGCGACCCGCCTAGCTGTCTTCGGATTCCTTGATGAACTTGACCGCGTCGCCGACGGTCTGGATCGTCTCGGCCGCGTCATCGGGAATTTCGATCCCGAACTCTTCCTCGAAGGCCATGACGAGCTCGACGGTGTCGAGACTGTCCGCCCCAAGATCGTCGATGAACGAGGCGCTCTCGGTCACCTTGTCTTCCTCGACCCCGAGATTCTCGACAACGATCTTCTTCACGCGATCCGCGATGTCGCTCATGCTGTCCTTCCTCTTGCTCGTCAGGGGGCGTTTTGCCCTTCTGTGCCGTTCGTTCTGCCCGTTGGTGGGCGGGTGAAACCGGGTTCCCGGCGGCGCCCACGCCGCATGCCCGATCGAAAACCTGCGCGCCTATAGCACAGCGTCCGGCCTTGGCAAACGCTTTCGGAACCCGGCCGCGCGGGCCGCTCAGATCATTGCCAGGCCGCCATTCACATGCAGCGTCTGACCGGTGACATAGCCCGCCTCGGGACCGGCCAGAAACAGCACAGCCGCCGCAACGTCCTCGGGGGTGCCCATCCGGCCCGACGGGATCTGGCCAAGGATCGCCGCCTTTTGCGTCTCGTTCAGCTTGTCTGTCATCGCGGTGGCGATAAAGCCCGGGGCGACCGCATTTGCGGTGACGCCGCGCGTCGCAACCTCGATCGCCAGCGCCTTGGTCATGCCGACCATCCCCGCCTTGGCGGCAACGTAATTGGCCTGGCCCGGATTGCCCGTGGTGCCGACGACCGAGCCGATATTCACGATCCGGCCCCAGCGTGCCTTCATCATGCCGCGCAGCACGCCGCGCGACAGCCGCATCGCGGCGGTCAGGTTCACGTCCAGAACGTCCTGCCAGTCGGCATCCGACATCCGCATGAACAGCCCGTCGCGGGTGATCCCGGCATTGTTGACCAGGATGTCGACCCCGCCCAGCGCCGCGACGGCGCGCTTTGGCAGCGCCTCGACCGCTTCGGGATCAGAGAGATTGCAAGGCAGCACATGGGCGCCCTCGCCAAGTTCTGCGGCCAGTGCCTCCAGCGGCTCGATCCGGGTGCCCGAAAGCCCCACCGCGGCCCCCGCGCCATGAAGCTGCCGTGCGATTGCCGCGCCGATGCCGCCCGAGGCGCCGGTCACCAGCGCCCTCTTGCCCGTCAAATCCGTCATTCCCGATCCTCCTGCCAGGCCGCCATCGCGGCGGCCACATCGTCGGGCGTCCCGACGGCCCGTGTCGTCGCCGCGCGGTCGATGCGCCGGATCATTCCCGACAGCGCCTTGCCGGCGCCGATCTCCCAATAGTCGGTTACGCCCCGGCCCGCCATCCAGGCGACGCTTTCGCGCCAGCGCACCCGGCCGGTCACCTGCTCGACCAGCAGGGCACGGATCGTGTCGGGTTCGCTCACCGCCTCGGCCCGGACATTGGCCACGACGGGCACGGCCGGTGGCCGGATCGTGACATCTGCCAGCGCTTCGGCCATCGCCTGGGCTGCGGGTGCCATCAGGCTGCAGTGAAACGGGGCAGACACGGGCAGCATCACCGCCCGCCGGGCGCCGCGCGCCTGTGCCAGTTCGGCGGCCCGGGCCACCGCATCGCGCGCGCCCGAGATCACGACCTGCGCCGGATCGTTGTCGTTCGCCGCGGTGCAGACCGCACCCTGCGCGGCCTCTGCGGCGACCGCTTCGGCGGTTTCGATGTCGAGGCCCAGCACCGCCGCCATGGCCCCCTGCCCGACCGGCACCGCCGCCTGCATGGCCTGTCCGCGCAGCCGCAGCAACCTTGCCGTGTCGGCCAAGCTGAGCGCCCCGGCCGCGCACAGCGCCGAATACTCACCCAGCGAATGTCCCGCCACATAGGCCGCCGCGGTGATCGGC
This sequence comes from Paracoccaceae bacterium, assembly GCA_003500165.1. Classification (GTDB taxonomy): domain Bacteria; phylum Pseudomonadota; class Alphaproteobacteria; order Rhodobacterales; family Rhodobacteraceae; genus UBA10424. Next base: position 3,130 of record DNSZ01000237.1, read on the forward strand.
AGGCCCTCGGACCCCAGCGCCGCCAGGGCGGCCAGGGACGTCGCCATCAGCGCCGGCTGGGCGTTTTCGGTCAGGGTCAGCGTGGCCTCGGGGCCCTCGGCGATCAGCGCCGACAAGGCAGTGCCCAACGCCTCGTCGACCTCGTCAAAGACCGCGCGCGCCGCCGGATAGGCCTCCGCCAGCGCCACCCCCATGCCAACCGTCTGCGCCCCCTGGCCGGGAAAGACGAAAGCCCGCGTCATCCGTGCCCCCTGTTGTGATCCGTGCCCGCATAACGTCATGCCCGCCGGCCCGCAATCGCCCCCTGGGCCGGAACCGGCGACGGTTCGGGGGCGTGCAGCCGGCTTGCGCGCGGGCGCCGGGCGGTTAGAACGCGTTGGGATTGCGGAAGGGGGGACATGGCGCTTGCGCTGATCATTCTCGCGGCCGGGCTTGGCACGCGGATGAACTCGACCCGGCCGAAGGTGCTGCATCGGCTGGCCGGCGCCCCGTTGTTGCACCATGCGATGGATGCAGCGCGGGCGCTTCAGGCGGACCGTGTGGTGGTCGTGGCAGGGCATGGCGCAGACGCGGTCGAGGCTGCCGCCCGCGCCCACACGCCCGATGCCATAACCGTGCGGCAGGAACCGCAGCTCGGCACCGCCCATGCGGTTCTGGCAGCGCGCGCGGCGCTGGCAGGGTTCGACGGCGATGCGGTCGTCCTTTACGGCGACACCCCGTTCATCCGGCCCGAAACGCTGCGCGCCATGCTGGCGGCGCGCCGGGCGGGCGCGCATGCGGTTGCCTTTCTGGGTTTCGAAACTGCCGAGCCCGGCCGCTATGGACGGCTGATCATGGCGGGCGATCGGCTGATCCGCATCGTCGAAGCCAAGGATGCGACGCCAGCCGAGCTCGCCGTCACCTTCTGCAACTCGGGCGTGGTGGCAGCGGATGCCGCGACCCTCATGACGCTCGCTGCATCGGTCGGCAACGACAATGCGGCGGGAGAGTATTACCTGACCGACATCGTGGCCATCGCCGCGGCACGCGGGCAAAGCGCGACCGCCATCGCCTGCGATGCGGCCGAAACGGTCGGCGTCGATTCACGCGCCGGCCTCGCCCGGGCAGAGGCCGCTTTCCAGGCCCGCGCGCGGGCCGATGCGATGGCCGCCGGGGTCACGCTGATTGCGCCCGAAACGGTGTTTCTGGCCCATGACACGGCGATCGGCCGGGACAGCGTGATCGGCCCGCATGTGGTGTTCGGACCCGGCGTCAGCCTAGGCGAAGACGTGGAAATCCGCCCGTTCTGCCACCTCGAAGGCTGCACCATCGAATCGGGTGCCCGGATCGGCCCGCATGCCCGGTTGCGTCCCGGCGCGGCGATCGCGACCGGCGCCCGGATCGGCAATTTCGTCGAGGTCAAGGCCTCGCGGGTGGGCGCCGGCGCGGCCGTCGGACATCTGAGCTATGTCGGCGACAGCGATATCGGCGCCGGCAGCAATATCGGCGCGGGAACGGTCACCTGCAATTATGACGGGTTCGCCAAACATCGCACCGAAATCGGCGCGGACGTGTTTGTCGGGTCGGGCAGCATGCTGGTCGCGCCGGTCCGCCTGGGCAAAGGCGCGATGATCGCCGCCGGCTCGACCATCACCGATGAGGTGCCGGACGACGCGCTGGCTTTCGGGCGGGCGCGACAGACCAACAGGCCGGGCCTGGCGGCACGGCTGCGCGCGCGGCTGCGCGCCGCGGCAGGGCGGCGCGACTGATGTGCGGGATCGTGGGCATATTGGGCCGGCACGAGGCCGCGCCGATCCTTGTCGATGCGCTGCGCCGGCTCGAATATCGCGGCTATGACAGCGCCGGAATCGCCACCGTCGCCGATGGCCGGCTCGACCGCCGCCGGGCCACCGGCAAGCTTGTCAATCTCGCCGACCTGCTGGTGCACCAGCCCTTGCCGGGCAAGGCGGGCATCGGCCACACACGCTGGGCGACCCATGGCGCCCCGAGCGAGACCAACGCCCATCCGCATCGCTCGGGGCCGGTGGCCGTGGTCCATAACGGCATCATCGAGAACTTCCGCGAATTGCGCCGGGCGCTGGAGGCGCAGGGCTATGGCTTTGCGACCGACACCGATACCGAAACCGTGGCGGTCCTCTTCCAAAGCCATCTGGACGCCGGAAAGACGCCGGCCGAGGCGATGCCGCAAACCATCGCGGCGCTTGATGGGGCATTTGCGCTGCTGTTGCTGATCGAAGGGCACAACGATCTGCTGATCGCCGCGCGGCGGGGTTCGCCGCTGGCGATCGGGCATGGCGCGGGCGAGATGTATGTCGGCTCGGACGCGCTGGCCCTTGCCCCGATGACCGACCGGATCACCTATCTGGACGACGGCGACTGGGCCCTGATCACCCGGGCCGGCGCGGAAATCTTCGATGCGGCCGGCCGGCGCGCCAACCGCGCGATCCAGCGCATCCAGATCGACGCGGCCGCGTCGGAAAAGGGGCCCTGGCGCCACCATATGGCCAAGGAGATCCACCAGCAGCCCGCCGTCGCCGGCGACATCCTGCGCGCCTATCTGGCAGACGGCGCGACCGGGCCCGCCCTGCCCGACGGCATCGATTTCGCTGCCACCGACCGCCTGACCCTGATCGCCTGCGGCACCGCCCACTATGCCTGTCTGGTCGCGCGGCACTGGTTCGAAAGCCTGGCCGGGCTGCCGGTCGACCTCGATATCGGGTCGGAATACCGCTATCGCGCGCCGCCGGTTTCGCCCGCCTCGATGGCGGTCATGGTCAGCCAGTCCGGCGAAACGGCCGACACGCTGGCCGCCCAGCGCTATCTGGCCGGGCGCGCGCGCCAGTCGCTCGCCATCGTCAACGTCACCACCAGTTCGATCGCGCGCGAGGCCGACATCGCCCTGTCGATCCATGCCGGGCCAGAGATCGGCGTCGCCTCGACCAAGGCCTTCACCGGGCAGTTGCTCGTGCTGCTCCTGCTGGCCATCGAGGCGGGGGTGCAGCGGGGCCGGATCGATGCGGCGGCCCTGGCGGATTATTGCGACCGGCTGCGCAGCCTGCCCGGGCTGATGCATGCCACGCTCGACCGGGAACCGGCGATGCAAGCCGTCGCGCAAGTCCTTGCCGGGGCTCAGGACGTGCTGTTCCTCGGCCGCGGCCCGCTTTTTCCCATCGCGCTGGAGGGCGCGCTGAAACTGAAGGAAATCAGCTATATACATGCAGAAGGTTATGCATCTGGCGAATTGAAGCATGGCCCGATTGCGCTGGTCGACCGCCACCTGCCGGTGGTGGTTCTGGCACCCCATGACGGGCTCTTCGACAAGTCGTTGTCGAATATCGAAGAGGTGATGGCGCGTCAGGGCCGCGTGGTGCTGATCACCGATCCCGCCGGCGATGCGGCGATCGGCAACGCGGTCTGGCACAAGCTCGTCCTGCCCGCCGCCGACCCGCTGATCGCACCGATCCTTTATGCCATCCCGGTGCAAGTGCTGGCCTATCATGCCGCGGTGACCAAGGGCACGGATGTGGATCAGCCGCGCAACCTGGCGAAATCGGTGACCGTCGAATGAAACCGGCGACCGCCCTTGCCGCCCTCGAGGCGCATGGCGATCCGGCACGGGCCCGGGGCATGGCGGCCTATCACAAGACGCCGCGGCGCTATTTCGGCACGCCGGTGCCCGATATCGCGGTGCTGGCGCGCGGCTGGCAGCATTTGCCGCCCGAGGACCAGATCGCCCTGGCCGAGGCGCTGTGGGCGAGCGACATCCATGAGGCGCGGATTGCGGCCGCGAAACTGTTCGAGCGGCGGCGCGTCCCGGCCGAGGCGGCGGTGTGGCGCGTGATCCGCGGCTGGGTGCCCGATTTCGACGGCTGGGCGATTGCCGACCATGTCTGCAAGGCGGGCAGCCTGCGGCTGTTGGCCGATCCCGCCCGGATCGACACGGTCGCCGGCTGGACCGAAAGCGCCTCGATCTGGACCCGACGCGCGGCGCTTGTCATCACCCTGCCCTGGGCGCGGGTCGCCGACCCGCTGCCCTTCGATACCGCCACGCGCGAGCGGGTGCTGGGCTGGGCGGCCGGCTATCTGGACGAAAACGACTGGTTCATCCACAAGGCGGTGGGCTGGTGGTTGCGCGACTTGTCCAAACGCGACCCCGACCGGGTGCGCGATTTTCTGGCCCGCCACGGCGCCGCCATGCGGCCTTTCGCCCGGCGCGAGGCGGAAAAGTACCTGGCCGGCTGACGCGGCACCGGAACGGCCCGGGACTGGCCGGCGATCGTCTGGGCGGGTGAGCCTGGCACGGCCCGGTTGCCAAAGCCCTACCATACGCAATCACCTGAAAAAGAGGCTGAAAGCCAGACAATCGTCGGGACTGGTCCGCTCGCACAAGGCCCGGATCTCCGACCCATATGCCGTCAGCTGCTGGATCGTGTTCCGGGTCATCGCGGCCGTGCTCGCCTGCTGATAGAACACCAGGCCGCCGATGATCACGCCAAGCGCGACGGCGATGAACAAAACGGCCCCGATCAGCGTGACACCGCGCCGGCGGACGCCAAAGGTCAGAT
>DNSZ01000306.1 GCA_003500165.1 Paracoccaceae bacterium
ACACTCATTGCGCTTTGGTATCAGAGGATGCGCCTGGCGCGCGTCGATGGACGCGCGGGGGCGGCGGATTTCGGCGGTGGCAGGATCACCCCGGGTGCGGGCGCGCTGCTGCTGGGCGCCACGGACCGGGCCACCGGGCTGGTCGACCGCTTCGCCGGCTGCTTCGGCGATCGCCGGATGCCGGGGCGCGTGATACCAGCAGTCATTGAGAATGACTCATCGCGCCTTGGTATACGCCATCCCATACATGAGTCGGTTGCTCCTCCCCCTGAGAGCGGACACGCTCTCTTTGGGACGCCGAGCAGGGGGGCCAGCGATGGCATTGTATGTCGGTCCGGAGGGGAGCCTCCAGCGGACGGAGAGCTGCGTCGTGGAGGCTTCGGCTGGCCGCAGCAACGACCCCCAGACCGCACAACGTCGCGGCGCTGTGCCGGGCGTGCTGGGGGCAGGAGGCCGACGACATCTTCGACGTTGTTGCCGCGGGCGACGCGGTCGCCGCCAAGAAACCGGCACCCGACATCTATCGGCTGGCGCTCGACCGGCCGGGCCCGGGGCCGGCCGAAGCCATCGCCATCGAGGACAGCCGCATCGGGATGCGGGCGGCGCGGGCGGCGGGGCATGCGGTGCTGGTGACGCCCTCGGCCTATACGGCCGGAGAGGATTTCTCCGGGGCGGACTGGGTCCGGCCCGACCTGACCGGTTGGCGTCCGCCGGGGCTGGCGGCGCAGGCCTGGCAGGCAGATCGCGGCGACGATCGCTGATGTCGGCGGTGATTGATCATGGCCATGAGCCGCCGGCCGATGTCGGGTGCTCCCGGGCGCGCGCCCGGGAGCGCGCCCGCCGCGCGGCGGGCGCCCGCCCTTTGCTGGCGCCTCGCGCGTTCCAACCCGATGTGCTGCGACAGGCCATAGACGCCCCGATCAAAGCGCCTCTTCGGCCGCGCTCAGCAGGCCGCGCAGATCGAAGGCCGCGCGCATCAGGGCACGGGTATAGTCGGTGCGCGGCCGGTCGAACAGGTCGGGTGTCGGCCCCTGTTCGACGACTTCGCCCTCCTTCATCACCATGACATAATCCGCCAGCGCCCGGACCACGGCCAGATCGTGGCTGATGAAGANNCGCTGGCGCTGCCCGCCGGAGAATTCGTGCGGAAAGCGGTTGCGGGTCGCCGGGTCGAGCCCGACCTCGGCCAGCGCCGCCTCGACCCGGCCGGCCCGGGCCGCGGCATCGAGTCCGCGCTGATGCACGAGCAACCCCTCGGCCACGATTTCGCCCGCCGTCAGGCGTGGTGAGAGCGAGCCATAGGGGTCCTGGAATACCACCTGCATCTCGTCGCGATAGGGGCGCATCGCCTCGGTGTCCTTGCCGTCGATCCGGTCGCCCAGCCAGACCACCGGGCCGGTGGCGGGAACAAGCTGCAGCAGCGCCCGCCCAAGCGTCGACTTGCCCGAGCCGCTTTCGCCGACGATGCCCAGCGTCTGACCACGCCGCAGCGTCAGATCGATGCCGCGCACCGCCCGGACCTGGGTGTCGCGGCGCAGAAAGCCGGCCGGCCGGCCGAAGGTCACGCTGACGCGGTCGGCCTCCAGCAGGATCGGGGCGCTGTCGGGCAGCGGCGGCTTGGCGCCTTCGGGTTCGGCCGCCAGCAGCATTCTTGTGTATTCGGTGCACGGCGCGGCAAAGATCCCGGCGGTCGGGCCGTCTTCCTCGACCCGGCCCCGATTCATCACATAGACCCGGTCGGCAAACGCCTCGACGATGCCCAGATCGTGGGTGATGAACAGGATCGCCACGCCGGTGCGGACCTGCAGCGCCGCCAGCAGCTGCAGGATCTCGGCCTGGATCGTCACGTCGAGCGCGGTCGTCGGTTCATCCGCGATCAGCAGTTCGGGGTCGTTGGCCAGCGCCATGGCGATCATCACACGCTGGCGCTGACCGCCCGACAATTCGTGCGGATAGGCGTGCATCCGCTCGGCCGGGTTGGGGATCTGCACCAGTTCGAGCAGTTCGCGCACTCGCGCCCGCGCCCCCCGCCGGTTCATCCCGCCATGGATGCGCAGTGGCTCGGACAGCTGTTCGGCGATGGTGTAGAGCGGGTCGAGCGAGGTCATCGGCTCCTGAAAGATCATGGTGATCTTGCGGCCGCGCAGCCGGTTCAGGGCGCGGGCCGGCAGGTTCAGGATGTCGCGGCCGTCATAGCGCACCGCGCCCCGGGCGCTGCCGTTCGATGCCAGAAGCCCGGTCGCGGCCATCATCACCTGGCTTTTGCCCGATCCGCTTTCGCCGACGACGGCGACCGTCTCGCCGCGGCCGACCTGCATCGACACGCCGCGCACCGCCTCGACCGGGCCATCGGGCGTCTCGAAGGTCACATGCAGATCGGCGATGTCGAGGATCGGCGCCATGCTAGCGGTCCTTGGGGTCGAGCGCATCGCGCAGCCCGTCGCCCAGGAAGTTCAGCGCGAACAGCAGCACGGTCATGGTCAGGGCCGGCCAGAACAGCATGAACGGGGCGTTGCGCATGTTCTTGGCGCCCTCGGCGATCAGCACGCCAAGCGAGGTCATCGGCTCCTGCACGCCAAGGCCAAGGAAGGACAGGAAGCTTTCCAGCAGGATCACCCGCGGGATCATCAGCGTCATGTAGATAATGACGGTGCCCAGCGTGTTGGGAATGATGTGGCGGCGCACGATGTCGCGGCCGCGCACCCCCAGCGCCTCGGCCGCCTGAACGAATTCGCGGCGCCGCAGCGACAGCGTCTGACCGCGCACGATCCGCGCCATGTCGAGCCATTCGACGCAACCCACGGCGATGAACATCAGCACGATGTTGCGACCGAAGAACACCACCAGCAGGATCACGAAAAACACGAAGGGCAGCGAATACAGGATGTCGACGACGCGCATCATCACATTGTCCACCCGGCCCCCGACAAAGCCCGCCGTCGCGCCATAGACCACGCCGATCAGCAGCGCGACGCCGGTCGCCAGCAGCCCGATCATCAGCGAAACCCGCAGACTGATCAGGATGCGCGACAGCAGGTCGCGGCCGATCGCGTCGGTCCCGGCCAGAAAGTAGAGCTGGCTGATATCGGCCTCCAGCGTGGCGGCACGGCCATCTTCGGAGGTCGTGGCGACCCGCGCGTTCGAGAACATGTCGGACCGGTCGAGATACCGCGTGACCCGCGGGTCGATGGCGCGGGCCGAGCGGATGTCGATCCGGACCAGCCCGGGGCTGATCGCGATCGCCTCGACATCGACCCGGGCGCGGCGCAGGGCCGCCTCGGCCGCGGGTTCGATCTGGTCGGCCTGGGGGTAGGGCGCCAGGCTCGGTTCGACCTTGACGAATTCGGGATACACCTTGGCATAGTCATGCGGCGCGACGAGCGGGCCGAACAGGCCGGCCAGCGCCATGAAGATCAGCACGACAAGCGACGCCTTGGCGGCCCGGTTGCGCCGCAGCCGAAGCCAGGCGGTGGCCCAGAGCGAGCGCGACGCTGCCACGCCGGCATCGTTCGGGGGAAGCACCGCGTCACTCATAACGCACCCGCGGGTCGAGCACGGCGTAAAGCAGATCGACGATCAGGTTGAAGACCACGACGAAGACCGCAACGATCACCACCGTGCCCATCACCAGCGTATAGTCGCGGTTAAGCGCGCCCTGGACGAAATAGCGCCCGATGCCGGGCAGGTTGAAGACCTGCTCGACCACGATCGACCCGGTCAGCAGCGCCGCCGCCGCCGGCCCCATATAGCTGACCGCGGGCAGGATCGCGGCGCGCAGCGCGTGTTTCACCACCACCATGCGGGCCGGCAGGCCATAGGCCCGCGCGGTCCGCACATGATCCGATCGCAGCGCCTCGATCATCGCGCCCCGCACCAGCCGGGCGATCACCGCGATCTGCGGCAGCGCCAGCGCGATCACCGGCAGGATCATTTGCTGCGGGTCCCCCCAGCCCTGCGCCGGCAGCCAGCCCAGCAACACCGCAAAGACCAGCGACAGGACCGGCGCGGTGACAAAGTTCGGCACGGTGATCCCAAAGGTCGCCACGGCGATCACGGCATAGTCGGTGGCGTGGTTCTGGCGCAGCGCGGCAAGGCAGCCCAGCAGCGTGCCCAGCCCCAGCGCCAGGATCAGCGCGGTCAGGCCAAGCTGGACCGAGACCGGCAGCCCCTCGGCCAGGATTTCCTGCACCCGCATGTCGCGATAGATGAAGGACGGGCCCATATCGCCCCGCGCCAGATTGCCCAGATACATCGCGTATTGCTGCCATAACGGCCGGTCGAGGCCGAATGTGGCGTTGAGGTTTGCCATCACCGTCGCCTCGAGCGTGCGTTCCTGGTCGAACGGGCCGCCGGGCGCGATCCGCATCATGAAGAACGCCGCCGTGACGATGATGAACAGCGTCGGAATCGCGCCAAGGAGCCGGCGCAGCGCATAGGCAAGCATCGAACGTCTCCGGGCTGGGGAGAGGGCCGCGGCGCCGTGGCGCCGCAGCCCGGTCTGCGGACCGGTCCGCCGCCGTCAGCCGTCGGACAGGCTGAGGAACCGGCTCGGGTGGACGTTCTGGATGTTGTCCTCCCAGCCCTGCAGACGGGGCGACACCAGGCTGCGCGAGGAATAGTACAGCAGCGGGATGAACGGCAGATCGCGCATGAACAGCGCCTCGGCCTGGCGCAGGATGTCGCCGCGGGCGGCCAGATCGGTTTCGGCCGCCGCCTGGTCCATCAGCGCGTCATATTCCGGGTTGTTGTAGTTGGCATAGTTGAACCCGTCATTGTCGGATTCGACCATGAAAAGGAAGTTCTGCGGGTCGGAATAGTCGCCGATCCAGCCGGCCCGGGCGACATCGAAATCGCCCTTGTCGCGCAGATGCGCATAATGGGCCGAAGCGTCGCGCACATTGTATTCGACGTTCACGCCCAGCAACGACCACATGTCGGCGATCGCGGTCGCCGCGTTCTTGTGGTTTTCCGAGGTGTTGTACATCAGCTCGATGGTGACGGGGTTGTCCGGGCCATATCCTGCCTCTTCCATCAGGGCGAGCGCCTGATCCTCGCGATCGAGCATCGACATGCCGAAATGATCGATTTCGGGCGACCCATCGGGATAGTTGCCGATGCCCGGCGGAACGAAGCTGGTGGCCGGCACCATGGTGCCCTGGAAGATTTCGCTGGCCAGGAAGTCGCGGTCGATCACCATCGACAGCGCCTGCCGCACCCGCGGGTCGCCCAGCACTTCGTCATCGTGGTTCACGGCGTAATAATAGGTGCCCAGATAGGGCGCCACATGCACCGCGTCGCCATGTTCCGCGCGCAGCCTTTCGATGTCTTCGGCCGGCAGGTCGGAGCAGGAATGCACCTCGCCGGCCTCCCAGGCGCGCACGCAGGTCGCGCGATCCTCGAACGGCAGATAGTTCACCTGCGCGATGGCGACGTTCTCGGCATCGTGGAAGTTCGGGTTCCTGACCAGGACGATCCGGTCGTTCAGGGTATTCTCTTCCAGCGTATAGGCGCCGTTCGACACCATGTTGCCCGGGCGGACGAAATCGGCGCCATGCGCCTCGACCGAGGGCGGATGCACCGGCAAGCCGGTCTGGTGGGTCAGCAGTTCCAGAAAGAACGGTGTCGGCGCGGCCAGCGTGATTTCCAGCGTCTTGTCGTCGACCGCACGCACGCCCATCTCGGTCGGGTCGGCCTCGCCCTTGTTGACGGCTTCGGCATTGGCGATCGGATACAGGATGTTGGCGTATTTGGCGCCGGTCTCGGGCAGCATGATGCGGCGCAGCGCGTAGACGAAGTCGCCCGCCGTCACCGGATCGCCATTCGACCAGCGCGCGTCGTCGCGCAGGGCAAAGGTGTAGACGGTGCCGTCATCGGACACCTCCCAGCTTTCGGCCACCCCGGGGATGACCTGGGCGCTGGGGTCGTAAACGACAAGCCCCTCATAGAGGTCGCGCAGGATGTTGGCCTCGGCCACGGTCGAGGTCTTGTGCTGGTCGAGTGTCTCGGGGTTCGAATCGTTGCCGCGCATGTAGACCTGCGCACTGGCCGGGGCGGCGGCAAGAATCAGGGCAAGGGCCGCAGCGGCTCGGAACTTGGCGTTCATGAAGATCTCCCTCTTGGCGATGGCCAAGCGTAGGGACGGCGCGCCGGCGGTTTCAAGCGCGAAGTTGGCCGGGAGCCCGATTTGCCGGCCGCAGGCGGGCCGGTGGCGATGCTGCGGGCGTTTCGCCGCGGTCGCGAACGCGCCCGCCCGCGCTATACGGCAGCGGTTTCGGTGCCGCCTGCGGCGTCCGGGGCGCCGGGCTGCCACAGGCTGTGGCAGGCACGGCCGCGGCGCTTGCAGTCGTAAAGCGCGGCATCGGCGTTCTTCAGCATTTCGGCGGCGACGGGCGGGTCGTATTGCGACGACAGGGTCAGCCCGATGCTGGCCGAAACCCGGCAGGGCCGGCCGTGAAACCGTACCGGATCGGCCAGACGGGCGTTGATCCGCGCGGCGATCTCTTCAAGCAGGGCGATGTCGTCGCAATCGCGCACCACGACGACGAATTCGTCGCCGCCCACGCGGGCGATCAGATCGTCGGCCCGGGTCACCTCGCGCAGGACATGGGCGACATGGCGCAGAACCGTGTCGCCGGCCGCGTGACCCAGCGTGTCGTTGACCTCCTTGAACCGGTCGAGATCGATATGCATCAGGCCAAAGGGCGGGGCGGCGCCGGGCCCGGTCAGCCCGCCCAGCCCGGCATCCAGCGCCCGGCGATTGCCCAGCCCGGTCAGCGCGTCGCGCACCGCGCGCGCCTCGGCATCGGTGCGGGCCTCTTCCAGCCGGCGGTTCAGGCGGCGGCTTTCGGCCAGCACGGCCTCTTGCGCCTCGACCAGATACAGCATCTCGACGGTCGGGTCGTTGGGGGCGAAATCGCGTGCGGTCAGGCCATAGCGCCCGGCGCCCGCCACCACGCCGATCCCCAGCGACAGGTTCAACAGCACCCCGCCGCCGGGCACCGGCACGCTGATCCCCTTCAGCGGCTGGCCACTGGAAACCAGCGTCAGCGCCACCTTGACCGGACCGCGCGCGGCCAGGTCGGCTGGCCCCTTGGCGCCCTTCGGGCGGCGCAGCCGGAACAGGTCGGCAAAGCTTTCGCCGGCCATCGGCAGGCCCGGGGTCAGTTTCTGCAAGGCGGGGCCGACGCCGCGGATACGGCCCGAACTGGCCGCCCACAGATGCATCGGCATCAGCGCATCGGCGGCGCGGGGTCCGATGGCAAGGCCCCTCATGGCGCGAGCCGCCCAAGGCTGAAATCGCGACCCTGGGCAAAGTCGCTTTCCAGCAGCCGCACCGAGATCGTCTCCTGCCCGTCATCGCGGCGTCCCCGGCCGGGTTCGATCAGCGCCAGCGCCCCGTAATCGTCGGCCATGGCGCGCAGCGCCCCGGTGATCATCGGCCCCAGCCCGGCCGCCCAGGCATGGCGCAGGGTGAACCGGCCCGGCACGTCTTCGGTCACCTCGATCCGCGGCAGGTCCAGATCGGGCAGCGCCAACCGCGCGCGGTCGTGCAGATCCTCGAGCGAATGCAGGAAATCGGCAAAGGTGTCGCCACCGAATCGCAGCAGCCGGCGCGGGGCGGGCAGGCCGGGATTGGTGACCAGATAATGCCCGGCATCCTCAAGGATCGCGGCCTGCTCGCGTTGCAGGGCGTCTGCCGCGGCCGCCAGAACCCGCGCGGTCACGGTATCTTCGTAGCTTTGCAGCGGCTCGAAGCCGGTGGCCGGCAGTTCGGCGGCGCTGGCGATGCCGGCCCAGGTTTCGGGGCCATAGGTGTAGGCGATGAACGCCTCGATGGACCGGTTGATCAGGCCGTGCATGGCATCCTCCCGATTTGGCGCCAGCGTGCCGCAAGCGGTTTAACAAAGCTTGAAGCCGGACCCCGATCAGGGCCGGAGAAGCAGTTCCAATTCGCCGATCCGCAACGCCCGGATCGAGGGCGGCACCGGCGCGCCCGCGCCATCCCGCGCCGCTGCGATAATCCGGGCGGCGTCGGCGTCGTAAAGCGGCTGGGCCAGCGCCACCGGTGCGCTGGCCCGGCGATAGCTGCCATCCGCGTTCATCCGGACGGCAAGCGCGCGCAACCCCGTGCCACGGGGATGCGCGAGCAGCAGCACGGCCTCCTGCCCCGGCCAGTCGGGCGCGAAATCGGCGACGATCAGGGCGCAGCCCGGCACCCCGCCATCGAGGCGCCGCCCGCAGGCGCGGTCGAGCGCCGCCGCCTCGCCCTGGCCGAGCGCGTCGAGCACCGCTTCGGCGATCGGATCGGGGGCCGTGCCCAGCAGGGCGCGCCGCGCCGGTTCGGTCAAATTGGGCTCGGGGGCGGGCGCGTCGGCGTCCTCGATCCGGGCCATCAGGATGGCATGGCCGGGGGCCGCCTGCATCGTCACCAGCCGGTCGAGCGCGGCCGTCCCGGCCCGCCCCCATTTGCCCCGCAGCGCCGCAAGGTCGACATCGCCGGGCGCCAGCCGACCGTCGGCAAAGCGCGCAACCTGGCTGCTGGCCGAAATCCGCTCGGCGTTCAGCAGCGGCGTCAGCCACAGCGCGGCCGCAACCAGAAGCCCCAGTGCCACGGCCTTGTTGATCCGCCGCACCCATCGGTTGAAGCGGTGCCCCGACAGCGCCGCCGCAAGATAGCCCGCGCCATAGATCAGCCCCGCCGCCACCAGCGCCGCTGCCGCCAGGCGCGCCGGCGACCAGCCATATTGCGTCACACGCGCGGCCAGCGCCCAGCCCGCCCCGGCGGCCAGCGGCAGAACCGCAATCGCCAGCAGCCGCGTCAGCGCGCGCATCGGCAGGGTTCGCACGGCGCGCGCGTCGGTGCCCTCGACCGCGACGGATACCAGCGTCACCGCCAGGGCGGTAAAGGCCAGCAGCAGCGTTGCCGCCGACAGGCCGGTGAACAGCCCGCCCGGGCCACGCAGCGCAAGCTGGCCCAGAAACACCGCGATCACGGCGGCGGCCGGCAGGATCAGCAGGCGCAACAGCCGAACCACCAGCGCCGGCGACGCGCCCGCGGCCAACTCGTCCAGCACCGCCAGCGACAGGCCGAAGACCAGGCCCGAAAGGGTGAACACGACCTCGGGCCGCGCGCGCAATTCGCCCATCAGGTCGATATCGACCAGCCGCAGCAACTCGTCGGACAGCAGGTAGCCCAGCCAGAACAACCCGACAAACAGCGCCGCGGCGCTGATCCGCACGGTGATCGACCAGGATTCGCGGAACAGCACGGGATAGGCACGCCACTGGCGCGGATGGCAGCCCAGTGCGATCAGGAACGGCACCGCCACAAGACACAGCAACAGCACCGCGGCGAACGGGTGCAGGCTGTCGGCGAACGCCGCCGCGGTGTCGAAGCGAAAGCTGGCCCACCAGACCAGCCCGCCCACCGCCGCGCCAAGCGGCGATGCCAGCAGCACCGCACGGACCATCGGGATCGGCCCGGTCATGCCCAGCGCGGCACCGGCAAAGGCGGTCGCCCCCGCCAGCGCGGCCAGCGCCGCGCGCCCGCCTTCGAGATCGTAGAACGTCGCCAGCCGCCACAGCGTGTAGCCGGCCGCCGCGCCGAACAGCGCCAGTGCGATCCGGTCCAGAAGGTCAGCGCGCCGCCGGTCCATCGGGCCCCCCGGTTGAGGCCGCCAATCTAGGGCGGCCCGGGTCCGGACGCCAGCGGATCAGAAATCGGTCGGCGCGCCGCCTTCGGCCTTTCGCCGGGCGACGAAATCGGCCAGCTCCGCGCGGATCGCGTCGTCCATCGGCGGCGGTTCGAACTCGGCCAGGATCGCCTTGAACAGATTGTGCGCCCGGGTTGCGGTCCAGTTTCCGCCGTCAAGCGCCCAGGCCTCGAAATTGCGCCAGTCCGACAGGAACGGGCCGTAGAACGCCGTGGTGTAGCGGGCGCGGGTGTGGTCGCAGCCAAAGAAATGACCCGCCGGTCCGACCTCGCGGATCGCGTCGAGCGCGATGTCCTGGGGGCTTGTTGCGGTCAGGGCCGGCTCGAAATAGCGCTGGATCTGCTGGAGTATCTCGCAGTCCATCACGAACTTCTCGGGGCTGGCGATCAACCCGCCCTCCAGCCAGCCGGCCGCGTGATAGACCATGTTGGCCCCCGCCTGCACCGCCGACCACAGCGCGTTCGAGGTTTCCCACATCGCCTGACCGTCGGGCACATTGGCCGTGCAGGCGCCCGAGGCACGCAGCGGCAGGCCATAGAAGCGGGCCATCTGGCCGGTCATCTGGGTTGTACGCATGTATTCGGGCGTGCCGAAGGCCGGCGCGCCCGACTTCATGTCGACATTCGAGGTGAAGGTCCCCAAGGCACAGGGCGCGCCGGGCCGGATGTATTGCGCCATCGCGATGACGCACAGCGCCTCGGCCACCGATTGCGCCACCGCGCCGGCCAGGGTGACCGGCGCCATCGCGCCGGCCAGCGTGAACGGCGTGACCACGGTGGCCTGGTTGCGCCGGACGCAGCGGATATAGCCGTCGAGCATCGGCTCGTCATGCTTCAGGGGCGAGGTCGAGTTGATGTTGGTGTACATCCGCGGTGTCGCCTCGAACGCCTGATGGGTCAGTCCACCGGCGATGCGCACCATCTCGAACACATCCTCGACCCGCTCGCGGCCCAGGCTGTAGGCATGGGCGACCTTGTCGGTCAGGGTCAGCTTGTCGAACAGCACGTCCAGATGGCGGACCGAGGCGTGGATATCGACCGGCTCCACCGGATAGCCGCCGGCGACATGGATGCAGTTGAAATACTGGGTGAGCTTCAGCAGATCGGCGCAATGCACCCGGGTGCCGGGCACCTTGCCCGTCTCCATGTCCCAGTAGTTGGGCGGCGAGGAGACGTTGACAAACACCATGTTGCGCCCGCCCACGGTGATCTGGCGGTCCGGGTTGCGTGGGGTGATGGTGAATTGCGACGGCGCCCTGCCGACCATTTCCATGACGAAGTCGCGGCCCATGCGGATATTGGTGTCCGCGACGCGGCAGCCCGCCTGGCGCAGGATCGCGCGCGCCTCGGCGTTCAGGAACTCGATCCCGATCTCTTCGAGGATGCGCATCGCCCCGTCATGGATCGCCGCGACCCCGTCGGCATCGAGCGGCTCGACCGGCGGGTCGGTGTTTTCGGGCGGGTGCCACGGGCTTTGGTCGATCGCCAGCCGCCCGGCCAGCCTCTGGTTGCCCGATCGGCCCCCGGCGCGGCGTCGTCGTGTCGCTGTTTCTGCCATGTGTCCCGTCCCTCGCTCTGGCGACCAGCAAACAGGCGCCGTGGCAGGGACGGGTTGCCGAATTGCGACGCAAAGCGTCGGTTTCCCCTTTGTCGGGCCCGGTCAGGCCATCTGTTCGTCAAGCCAGGCGGCCAGGCCGGCGATACCCGGCAGAACCGCATCGGCCAGCGGTGCCAGCTCGGCCATCTGGGCGACACCGGTCAGCACGCCGACCGCGTGCAACCCGGCGGCCCGCGCGGCCGCCAGATCGTGCCGGCTGTCGCCGACCATCAGCACCTCTTCCGGGGCAAAACCCGCCGCCCGCAGAAAGCCGCGCAGCTGGCCCGGATCGGGCTTGCCGCCATAGCCCGAATCGTAGCCGGCGACGAAGGTGAACAGGTCGGCGACGCCATGGTCGCGCAGATGCGCCCGCGCACTGGCCTCGGCGTCGTTGGTGGCCAGGCCCAGGGTCAGCCCGCGGTCCCGCAACCCCACCAGGATCGGGCGCAGATCGGCCACCGGGACCAGGCGCGCATCCTCGGCGGTTTCGATCATGTCGGCGATCAGGTCGCGCGCGGTGGCGCCCGGCACCGCCGGCAGCAGCGCCGCGGCCATGTCCTGCGGCGTGCCGGCGATCACCACGCTGCCCGGCTGAAAGCGCCGCGACACCGGATCGAAGCCGATCCGCGCCGCGAGGGCCTGCAGGCCCTCGGCATCGCCGCGGGCGTAGCGGTCGAGCAGGCGCGCCGTCCAGTCTGCCCAGCTGGCCTGGAAATCGAACAGGGTGCCGTCCTTGTCGAAGATGATGCCGCGAATCACCGCCTCAGGTCCATTCCGGGTTGGCGCCGCCCGGCAGCGCGATGCGGGCGGCGCGCACCAGCATGGGGTCGATGGCAACCGTCTGGGCAAAGGACAGAACATGCGCATCCGCCTGCAGGACGAAGTCGAGCACGCCGCCCAGAAAGGCGGGATCCCCGGCACGAGCGTTAACGCCGTTTTGATCGGTTCCGCTGGCCGCGAGGAAGATGCCGAACAGCTCCGGGTCGCCGGCAAGCCACTCAAGGGCCTGAAGTGCAACGATTTCGGCTTGATCCTGATGCATGGCCCGCGACTCTGGCGCCGCGACGCGCGGCAAGGATTTGTTAACCTATCTCAAGGAAATTGGCACAATCCAACGCAAAGGTGGAGCGCAGAATGTCCGGACGGGTCCTATTGGTCGCCGATCTGGCGACCAACCGAATCGCGCTCAAGGCCAAGCTCTCCCATGCTTGCTATGAGGTGATCCAGGCCGCCGGCGGGGTCGAGGCCATGGTGGCGGCGCGGCGCGAATCGCCCGATGTGATCGTGATGGATGCCCGGATGCCCGGTATCGACGGCATCGCCTGCTGCGCCCAGCTGGGCGCCGATCCGGCGACCCGGTCGGTTCCCGTGGTTCTGGTGGCCGCCAGCGGTGATCGCGCGGCGGCGCTGCAGGGGCTGGCCGCCGGGGCCGAAGACATCCTGCACCACCCGATCGACGAGGCCGCGCTGCTGGCACGGATGCGCAACCTGATGCGCGAAAAGGCGATGCGCGACGAGCTGGCGATGCGCTCGCAGACCTGTCGCGCGCTTGGCCTGGCCGAAGAGGCCGCCGCGCCGCCGATTCCCGAGGCAGCGATGCGGGTCGAGGTGATTTGCGCCGACCCGCGCGTCTGCCAGGCCGTCCGACGCGCGCTGGCGCCGCAACTGCCCGCCCGGATCGACTGTCTGACGCCGCGCCGGGCGCTGGAAAGCCGGCCCGAAGGCGACGCGCCCGATCTGGTGATCGCGGTCCCCAGCGCCACGGCCGGGCCCGATCTGGCGCATATGCTGCCCGATCTGCGCAGCCGCCCGGCGACCCGGAATGCCGCCATCCTGGCCCTGCTGCCCGATGGCCATACAAGCGCCGCGGCGGCGGCGGCGCTCGATCTTGGGGCGAATGCCTGCAGTTCGGCCGACGCCGACGCCGAAGAGCTTGCGCTGCGCGTCCAGGGCCTGGTGCGGCGCAAACGCGACACCGACCGGCTGCGCGCATCGCTGGCCGACGGCTTGCGTCTGGCGGTGACCGACCCGCTGACGGGATTGTACAATCGCCGCTATGCGCAGCACCATCTGAACCGCATCGCCATGCGGGCCGCGGCGACGGGCGGCCGCTATGCCCTGATGCTGCTCGATGTCGACCGGTTCAAGTCGGTCAACGACCGGTTCGGCCACGCCGCCGGGGATGCCGTCCTGGCCGAGGTGGCCGGGCGCCTGCGCGACAATCTGCGGGGCATCGACCTGCTGTCCCGGCATGGCGGCGAAGAGTTCCTGGCCGCCCTGCCCGACACCACCGCCGAAGAGGCCCGGACCGCCGCCGAAAGGATGCGCCGGATCGTTGCCGAAACCCCGTTTCAGCCACCCGGGCATCGGCCGTTGAGTGTGACGCTGTCGGTCGGTGTGGCGATGGGCGGCGGCGACCATCCCGCCAGCGTGGCCGAGGTCCTGCGCGCCGCCGACCGGGCGCTTTACGAGAGCAAGAACGCCGGCCGGAACCTGGTCTGCTTTGCCCGTGCGGCGGCCTGATATCAACGCGCAGCGGGACGCGCCGCTGGATCGGGCGGGTCGGGCGGCGCTCACTCCTCGTTGATGTCGCGGTGCCAGGTCTTCACCTGGCCCCGGCGGATGCCCAGGGCGGACCGCAGCGCCAGCCAGGCGCCAAGCGACAGAAGCGCAAAGATCAGCAGGGTCCAGGACATCGACAGGCCAAGCGCGCCGCCGCCGATCCCGATCAGCGCGCCGGTGGCCAGCGCACCGATGGCAAAGCCCAGAAAAATGTAGCCCGGGACGACGACCTCCAGAATTCCAAGGCCAAGGCCGGCAACCATCCACATCCACCAGGTCACGCGCGGCCCTTTCCGGTCATCAGCTTGAACGCATCGGAAAACGCGTCGAGCGCATTCGCCGGCAGGATCACCGTCTGCTGTCCCTGGCCCTGCGCCACCTTGGTCAGCGCCTCGACCTGTTTCAGCGCCACATTGTACTGCGCCGCCGGCAGGCCGTTCTCGGCGATGGCATCGGCCACCTGCCGCGTCGCATAGGCCTCGGCATCGGCGGTCACGCGGCGCGCTTTGGCGGCCTGTTCGGCGGCGTAAAGCTCGGCATCCGCCTCCAGCTCCACCGCGCGTTTCAGGCCCTCGGCCTCGGTCACCCGGGCCCGCCGCGCGCGTTCGGCGTTAAGCTGTTGCAGCATCGCCTCGCGCGTCGCCTCGTCTAGATTGACATCCAGGATCTCGGCCCGCGTCACCTCGATCCCCCAGGCCTCGACCGCGTCTTCGACGCTTTCCTTGATGGTGGCGATCAGTGCGGAACGGTTCGACTGCACCTGATCGAGTTCCATCTTGCCGATCTCGGCCCGCACGATGCCGGCCACCGTCGTGGCAATGGCGCCGTCCACATCGCGGATCCGATACACGGTCTTTTCCGGCTCGAGGATGCGGTAGAACACGCTGGTGTCGACCCGGACGAGCACGTTGTCGAGCGTGATGGCATCCTGGCTGGCGGTCGGAAGCTGCCTTTCCAGGATCGACACCCGATGCGCGACCCGGTCCAGAAACGGCACGATGAAGTTGATGCCGGGGCCGAGGACCGATTGCAGACGCCCCAGCCGCTGGACGACGAATTTCTCGGATTGCGGGACGATCTGGATCGACAGCCAGACCGCGATGAGCAACAGCAGCGCCGCGGCCAGAACCACCAGACTGCCGCCGGCAGGGGCCAGCCCTTGCAGAAACCCGTCCATCGCCGCGCCCCTTCCGTGAAAAATCGCCGCTTTCCGTCTACGCCGAGGCGGTCGGCGGCTCAATGGCCGTTGGCATTCATCGTCATGAGGTCGTAATCGGCCACCGTTTCGCCAGCCTGATTGACCAGCGTGACATGCCAGCGCACCTCGCCATAGGCGTCGGTGCGGCGGGTCTTGGCCTTGACCGTCAGGCGCACGCGGATCGCGTCGCCGGGGCGGACGGGTTTCTGAAAGCGCAGATTGTCGAGGCCCGTATTGGCCAGCACCGGGCCCGGATCGGGGTCGACGAACAGCCCGGCGGCGAAGGCCAGCAGCAGATAGCCATGCGCCACCCGGCCCGGGAAGAACGGGTTCGCGGCGGCGGCGTCTTCGTCCATATGGGCATAGAACCGGTCGCCGGTGAACTCGGCGAAATGTTCGATATCGGCCAGGGTGACATCGCGCGGTTCGCTCCACAGCGTCTCGCCGATCTGCAGCGCGCCAAAGCCGCGGCGGAACGGATGCGCGGGGCCTTCGGTTTCCGCCGCCCCCGGCACCCAGCGACCGCCGATTGCGGCCAGCATGTCCGGGCTGCCCTGCACCGCCATCCGCTGCATGTGGTGCAGCACGGCGCGCACCCCGCCCAGCTCTTCGCCGCCACCGGCCCGGCCCGGCCCGCCATGGATCATGTGCGGCAGGGGGGCGCCATGGCCGGTCGCCTCGGCCGCCGCGTCGCGATTGTTGATGTAAAGCCGCCCGTGCCACGCCCCGGCACCCAGCGCCACCTGGCGGGCGGTGTCGGGGTCGCGGGTGAACAGCGACAGGGCAAGGCTGCCCTGTCCCCGGTTGCCAAGCGCGATCGCGTGGTCGAGGTCGCGATAGGGCAGCACCGTCGCCACCGGACCGAACGCCTCGGTCCCATGAACCGCGGCGGCGCCATCGGGATCGGCGCACAGGAACAGCATCGGCGGCACGAAACCGCCGGCCGCCGCATCGGCCCCGCGGGCGACAAACGCGTCGGGGTCGCCCAGAAGGCGGGTCGCCTCGGCGCCGATCCGGGCGGCCTTGTCCAGCACATCGGCGCGCTGCGCGCGCGACACCAGCGGCCCCATCGCCACATCGTCGCGTCGCGGATCGCCGATGACCGTGTCACGCAGCCTCGCCGCCAGCGCGGCCTGAAACGGCTCGACCACGGGTTCGGGCACCAGCATCCGCCGGATTGCGGTGCATTTCTGCCCGGCCTTCGCCGTCATCTCGCGATGGGCCTCGGCCACGAACAGGTCGAATTCGGGCGTCCCCGGCGCGGCATCGGGGCCCAGAATGGATGCGTTCAGACTGTCCTGTTCGGCGATGAAGCGGGTGCCGTTTTCCAGCAGGTTCGGCGTCGCCCGCAGCCGGATGGCGGTTTCCGCCGAGCCGGTGAAGCTGACCAGATCCTGGGCGCCCAGCCGATCGAGCAGATCGCCGGTGCCGCCCGCGATCAGCTGGATCGCGCCGTCGGGCAGGATATCGGCATCGAGCATCAGCCGGATGGCGGCCTCGGTCACCTGACAGGTCGCTGTCGCGGGTTTCACGATGGCCGGCACGCCCGCCAGAAAGGCGGGGGCGAGCTTTTCCAGCATCCCCCAGACCGGGAAGTTGAAGGCATTGATCTGGATCGCCGCGCCGGTCAGCGGGGTGCAGACATGCTGGCCCAGAAAGCTGCCGCCGCGCGACAGCTGCTCCACCGGGCCGTCGAGATAAACATCGCCATCGGGCATTTCGCGCCGGCCCTTCGCGGCATAGACGAACAGCGTGCCGATGCCGCCATCGATGTCGATGCGCTGATCGGCGCGGGTGGCGCCGGTGTCGAAGGACAGCGCGTAAAGCCCGTCCTTCCGCGCGTCCAGATACTGCGCCAGCGCCTTGAGCATCCGCGCCCGATCGTGAAAGCCGGCGGTCCGCAGGCCCGGGCCGCCGACCGTGCGCGCATAGTCGAGCATCAAGCCGGTATCGGGCGCCGCGCCGCCTGCCTCGCCGATCACCGCGCCGGTGATCGCGCTTTCGATCGGCCGCGCGGCCGAGCCGGGGCCGATCCATTGGCCGGCCACGAAGCTTTCGACCCTGTGAAACGTCATCCCGGCCCCCTTGTGCAATCCGGGGCGGTTTATTGACCATCGGCGGACCCCGTGCAAACTCCCGTTCCCGGGGAGGACAGGATGGACGCCACGGTTCTGACGGACAGGCGGGCGGGCTGGGTCGAGATCACGCTCAATCGGCCGGACAGGCTGAACGCCTTCAACGACCGGATGCATGGCGATCTGCGCGCCGCGCTCGATGCCGCACGGGGCGCCCGCGCCGTGCTGCTGACCGGCGCCGGCCGCGGCTTCTGCGCCGGGCAGGACCTGTCGGACCGGAACCCCGATGCGGGCGGGCCGCCCGATCTGGGCCACACGCTGACGACCTTCTACAACCCGCTGATCCGGGCGATCCGCGGCTTTCCCGCGCCGGTGATCTGCGCCGTGAACGGGGTCGCGGCCGGGGCGGGTGCCAATCTGGCGCTGGCCTGCGACATCGTCCTGGCCGCCCAGTCGGCCAGCTTCATCCAGTCGTTTGCCCGTGTCGGGCTGGTCCCCGATGCCGGCGGGTCGTGGCTGCTGCCGCGCCTGATCGGCGAGGCCCGCGCCAAGGCGCTGGCGATGACGGCCGAGCCGCTTGGCGCGGAGACGGCCGCGCAATGGGGGCTGATCTGGCGCGCGGTCCCCGATGCCGACCTGATGGTCGAGGCGCGAGCCCTGGCAGACCGGCTGGCCGCGGGGTCCACTGGCGGCCTTGCCGCCGCCAAGGCGCTGATCCAGGACGCGGCCGGGCGCGACCTTGACGCCCAGCTGGCGGCGGAGGCCGTCGTGCAGAAGGCCCGCGGCGAAAGTGCCGATTATGCCGAGGGCGTGCGCGCCTTCCTGAACAAGCGCGCGCCCGATTTCCGCGGGGCGGGCGGATGACCCCGCAGCACCGCGCCGAACGCTCGGCCGCCGCGATGTGGGCGGATGACCGGGCCTCGGCCTGGCTGGGCATGACGCTCGAGGCGGTGGGGCCCGGCACCGCCACCCTGTCGCTGATCGTCGCCAGGCATCACACCAACGGGCATGGCATCTGCCATGGCGGGGTGATCTTTGCGCTTGCCGACAGCGCCTTTGCCTTTGCCTGCAACAGCTACAACAAGGCCGCCGTCGCCCAGCACAACACGATCACCTATCTCGCGCCCGGCCGGCAGGGCGACCGGCTGATCGCCACCGCGCTGGAGGTCAGCCTGAGGGGCCGCAGCGGGCTTTACGATGTCATGGTGACCGACCGGACCGGCGCCGCGATCGCGGCGTTCCGGGGGGCGTCGCGGATCGTCGCCGGCCAGCATTTCGACGAGGAGGAGGGCACGGCATGAAGGACCTGACACCGCCACGCGACAGCCTCGATCCGATCGAGATCGCCTCGCGCGACGAGATCGCCGCGACCCAGCTTGCGCGGCTGAAATGGTCGCTGCGCCATGCCTGGGACAATGTCCCGCTCTACCGCCAGCGCTTTGACGCGGCTGGTGTGCATCCCGACGACCTGAACGAGCTGTCCGATCTCGGGCGGTTCCCGTTCACCACCAAGCAGGATTTGCGCGACGCCTATCCGTTCGGCCTGTTCGCGGTGCCGCGCGACCGGATCGCCCGGCTGCACGCCTCGTCGGGCACCACGGGCAAGCCGACGGTGGTCGGCTACACCCGGGCCGATCTGTCGAACTGGGCCGATCTGGTGGCGCGATCCATGCGCGCCAGCGGCACAAGGCCGGGCGACATCGTCCACATCGCCTATGGCTATGGGCTGTTCACCGGCGGGCTGGGCGCGCATTACGGCGCCGAAAGGCTGGGCTGCACGGTGGTGCCGGTGTCGGGCGGGATGACCCCCCGGCAGGTGACGCTGATCCGCGATTTCCGCCCCTCGACGATCATGGTGACGCCGTCCTACATGCTCAACATCCTCGACGCGTTCCGCGCCCGGGGCCTCGACCCGCGCGACACCGCGCTCGATATCGGCATATTCGGGGCCGAACCCTGGACCGAGGGGCTGCGGCGCGAGGTCGAGGACGCGTTCGACATGCATGCCGTCGACATTTACGGCCTGTCCGAGATCATGGGTCCCGGGGTGGCCAATGAATGCGTCGAGACCAAGGACGGCCTGCATATCTGGGAGGATCACTTCTATCCCGAGATCATCGATCCGGCAACAGGCGCGGTGCTGCCCGATGGCGAAAGCGGCGAGCTGGTCGTCACCACGCTGACCAAGGAAGGCCTGCCGATGATCCGCTACCGCACCCGCGATCTGACCCGGCTGCATCCGGGCACGGCGCGCAGCATGCGGCGCATGGAAAGGATCACCGGCCGGACCGACGACATGATCATCCTGCGCGGGGTGAACATCTTTCCCACCCAGATCGAGGAACAGGTGCTGGCCACCCCGGGCCTGGCGCCGCACTATCTGATCGAGCTGTTCCGCGCCGGCCGGATGGATGCGATGATCGTCCATGTCGAGGCGCTGCCCGAGGCCGCCGGGGCCGGGGCGCGCCACGCCGCCGGCCACGCGCTGGAACGCCGGATCAAGGAGATCATCGGCATCAGCGCCGAGGTCCAGGTCGATGGGCCGGGCGGTATCGCCCGGTCGGAAGGCAAGGCGAAGCGGGTGCTGGACAACCGGCCGGCGGCGTGAGCGGGCGGGACCCGGACACAAGGAACGTCTGAAGAACCCGGCGTTCTGGGTAGGTTGGGATAGACTGGTTTGGAGGAAGAAGGAGCCCCGCCGATGCCGAAACAGCCTGCCCTGCCGCGCTTGAGCCACACGCTGAAGAAGAAGGTGACGCGGCGGGAGGCGTTCCCGGCCGAGATGGACGCGGTGGTGCCTTGGACGCGCCTTCTGGCGCTGA
>DNSZ01000110.1:0-1889 GCA_003500165.1 Paracoccaceae bacterium
GGGAGCCCCCGATGGCGGCCGGCCGCCTGGCAAGCCCATCCTGCGGAACCGATCAAGCGCGACATTCTCCCGGACAGGTATTCAGACCAGCGGCCATGGACCGTGACCGCTGTCCGCCGCGCCGCTTGGACCACCGATCTTGCCGTTCGGATGGGGCATGTCGCAACAAGTCGGGTTCGAAAACGCGATGCATCGGGCGGGGCGCCCGCCGCGCGGCGGGCGCGCTCCCGGGCGCGCGCCCGGGAGCCCCCGATGGCGGCCGGGCGCCTGGCAAGCCCATCCGGCGGAACCGATCAAGCGCGACCTGCTGCCGGACAGGATCACGGGCCCAGGCAAGGACGCGAGGTAGGAGGCGGCCAGGGACGGTTGGCATGATCACGTCAACGCCGGCCCGTCGCACAGCCCGGGAAGCGCCGGCATGGCTGGCCTCGGTCAGCCGCCATGGCGCAGCAGCCGCGCCTTCTCCCGCTGCCAATCGCGCTTCTTCTGGGTGTCGCGCTTGTCGACCGTCTTCTTGCCCTTGGCGATGGCGATCTTCAGCTTGGCGATGCCGCGATGGTTGAAATAGAGGACCAGCGGCACCAGCGTCATGCCCTCGCGCTGCGACGCCGACCACAGGCGCGCCAGTTCGCGCCGATTGACCAGCAGCTTGCGCCGCCGCCGCTCCTCATGCCCGAAGGTCTTGGCCTGCGCATAGGGGGCAATGCCAGCATTGATCAGCCACAGCGCGCCATCCTCGACGCTGGCATAGCTTTCGGCGATGTTGGCCTGGCCCTGGCGCAGCGACTTCACCTCGGACCCTTCCAGGATGATGCCGCATTCCAGATCGTCCTCAACCGCATAATCGTAGCGGGCACGCCGGTTTTCGGCGATCACCTTGTAGTTCGGATTGTTCTTTGCCCGGGCCATAAGGCAGCCCCTATAGACGCCGCCGCCCGGCGGCGCCAGTGGCCGGGCAATCAGCGCCCGATCAGGTAGTCGGCGACCGCCTGATAGGCCGGCAGCGATATCGGGTCGATTGCCGCATTCCCGGCCGAGGGAAACGAGGCAAGCCGGACCAGCACCATCCCGGCCGCCGGATCGACATAGATCGTCTGGCCATGCACGCCGCGCGCCGCATAGGCGCCGTTCGCGTTGTGAAACACCCACCACATCGCGCGGTAGCTGCCGCCGGGCAACGTGCCATAGCCTGCCTTGGCAAAGGCCGCGCGGTCGCCGCCCGCCGCGATGCGCGCGGTCACCTCCGCCGGGAACAGGCGCTGCCCGCCGATCACGCCGCCATCGAGCATCAGCTGACCGATCCGGCCCAGATCGCGCAGCCCCGCCGACAGGCCGCCGCCGGCGAAGGGCGTGCCGATGCCGTCAACCGTCATGTAGGCGCTTTGCTCCGCCCCCATCCGCGACCAGATGCGCCCGGACAGAAGCTCGGTGATTTCCTGCCCCGATGCGCGCGAGACGATCCAGCCCAGCGCGTCGGAGTTCACCGTCTTGTAGCCGAATGCCGCGCCATGCGCCCCGGACCCGCGAACCGTGCGCAGATACGCGAAATACCCATCGGGCCCGTCATAGCCCTCGGGCTTGGGCAGCGGGCTGGCGGCGGCGGAATAGGCCCAGATATCGGCCTCGGGGTCGGCATAATCCTCGGAGAAATCGAGCGCTGTGGTCATGTCCATGACGTGGCGCACGGTCGCGGTGCCGAATGCGCTGCCTTCCAGTTCGGGGACATAGGCGGTGACCGGCGCCGCGTCGTCCAGCGTGCCCTCGGCCACGAGGATTTCCGCCAACAGCCCGGTCAGCGATTTGGTCATCGACATCGCCGCGTGCTGGCCGCCCGCATCGAGGCAGCCGGCATAGCGTTCGTAAACGATCCGCCCGCGATGCAGGATCAA
>DNSZ01000110.1:1918-4471 GCA_003500165.1 Paracoccaceae bacterium
GGAAAGCTGAAGAAGTTCGAATCGGGCTGCGTCACCCGCTTTTCGGGCGGTGGCGGAAAGCCCTCCATCCAGCCCAGGACGCGCGGGTCCGAGGCGCGCGCATCGGGCACCGGCTGCGCAGCCGCCGGGAGTGCCGGCATTGCCAGCGTCGCGGCGAGCAGGGCGGAGCGTAGGGAGGTATGGATCATGACGATGGCATATCGGTTCGGTCGCACTGGGTCCAGTCCACCGCCTAGGAAACCGTGCTGGCGGCGGCCAGTTCGGCCGCGGCGTCTTGCGGGCCGGCCAGATGCACCGTGCGGGTGGGAAAGGCGAACGCCACGCCCAGTTCTTCGGCCAGCGCGATGATGTCGATGATCAGCTGATGCTGGGCCACGACCTGCGCACCATAGGACGAGACCAGGAGATGGCACAGGATATCGATGTCGATCGACGACGCGCCGAACGCCGAAAGGCCGACATAGACATCTTCGGGATCGGTGTCGGGCTGGTCCAGCACCACCGCGCGCAGGCGGTCGACGAACCGGTCGAGTTTGGCGCGCGGCGTGTCATAGGTCACCCCCACCGTCATGGCGAGCTTGCGCCGCCGGCGGCGGCCCCAATTGGCGATGATCCGGTCGGACAATTGCGAATTCGGCACATGCAGCAGCGTGTCGTCGAGCCCGCGCAGCCGTGTCGAGCGCAGCCCGACCTCCTCGACGGTGGCAAGCGTGCCGTCGAGTTCGATCAGATCGCCCCGCTGGAACGGGCGATCGGCCATCAGCACGCCGCCGCTCATCATGTTCGACACCGTGTCGCGGGCGGCGAAGGCGATGGCCACACCGCCAACACCGAGACCCGCAAGGACGCCTTCATAGGGCAGGCCGGCCACATCGGCGACCGAAATGATCGCGACCACCACGATGGCGAGTTTCACCAGACCGGTCCCGAGCGAGGCAGCAATCTCATCCATATGGGTCGTCGTCTTCTGCGCGTTTTTCAGGAACCATCCGCCGACAAGCGAGGCCAGCCGATAGAACAGGAAGGCGAAGGCGAGGATCAGGAACATGCCCGCAACCGAGCGGACAAACGGCATGCCGGCCTGGGTCATCCCCAGCCGCTTGACCGCGTCGAGAACGATCAGCGAGCCCGCGGCAAGGCCAAGCGGCAGGGCAAGCGACGCAAGCTTGTGCCAGGGCGCGCGAACTCGCGCGACCGCGCGCACCACTGCGGCCACAAGCCAGACCGCCGCGGCCGCGAGGCCCAAAGCCGCCGCGAAGGCAAGCCATTGCCAGCGTTCAAGATACCCCAGCTTGACGGTCAACTGCGGTGCGGCTGCACGCACCTGCTCGCGCGTCCGAAAGAACGAGGACAGCGGTTCGGGCTCCGTCAGCTCGCGCACCGGGGGCAGATCCTGCATCGCCTCCAGAAGCGCGGGCGCCGTCGCCAGGGTGTCCGCGGCGATCTTCCACTGCTCGGGCGCCGCTGCACCCTCCGCATCCTCGGGCATCGGCGCAGCCACCCGCGCGATGGCCACATTGCCGACCGGATGCTGGAAATAGACGAAGGGGATGCTGCGGTCGGGGTCGTCGGGGATCTCCTGCCACACGGCAACGCCGATCCGGGCCAGGATGCGCCGCAGATAGTCGGCATAGATGGCGCCCTCCACCGCATGGGTGCGTTCGGGGAAGCGTGACAGGTCCATCGCCGCCATCGCCTGTTCGCGCCCCCCTTCGGCCCAGTTCTTCGTCCCAAGGACGAAGTCGCGCAGCGCGGCGCGCGGGGAATTGGCGCGCGCCCTGTCGAGATCGGCCATGCTGTCATAGCCCATCGCGGCCAGCAGCCGGTCGCGTTCGGCGGTCAGCGTGGCCTCCTCCGGCACGACAAGCCGCCAGCGGCCGACCGGGTCGCGCTGGAACGTCAGCTCGGTCTTGGCCGGCACGGCCACCGGGCCGATGGCCACGCGCAATTCGGTGGCCTCGGGCGGCTCCGGTGCCTCGGGGATATCCATCAACCGCAAGGTCGCCATGTCGAGAAGCTGGAACAGCAGCGCCCGGCGGCGCGCCTGATCGGTCGCCGATGTCTCGCCCCCGGCATAGGTCACCAGGTTGCGCACGCGCTGCAGGGCGCGCGCATTGCCTTCGTAGATCGCCGCATTGGTCGCGATCAGCAGGCTCTGCAGCGTGTCCCGCGGGGTGGCGTTGGAGGTCGTCAGCCCGGCGGGCGCCGCTGCCTCGACATCGCGAAAGCCGTTCCAGTATTCGCCATTGCCAAAGCGGCCGGTCAGCGTCTGGCCATCCGCCGACAGGGCAAAGACGAAGCGGCCGGTGGCGCCGGGCTGGCTCCATGTGCCGCGCAGCAGCCGACCCTCGACCGTGCCTTCGACGGTGCCTTCCTCGGGCTGATAGGTGCCGGTGACGCGGTCGCCCTCCTGCGTCAGGCTCAGCACCGCGCTGCCGTTGCGCCAGAAGGTCTGCCAGTCGCCCGCGAAATCCGCCGTCTGTGCGTTGAGGCCGGTCGGCAGCGACAGGAGCAGCAGGAGCCGCAGCGCTTGCGCGGCCCGGCAGATGGGGT
>DNSZ01000177.1 GCA_003500165.1 Paracoccaceae bacterium
GCGGGGGCAAGCAGACCGTCGCGGGTCAGGCGCGCGCGCCAGCCCGTGGCGGTGCGCAGCGAACAGCCGCAGCGGGCTGCGGCGCCGCTTCGGGGGCCGCGCCGGCCTCTCCGATCACGGCAAGGGGGGCGCCGACAGGCAGTTCCTGGCCCAGCTCGGCGGTCAGTTCGGTCACCGTGCCGACCTCGAAACACTCGATCTCGATCGCGCCCTTCTGGGTCTCGACCACCGCGACCACATCGCCGCGCTTCACCGTGTCGCCGGGCTTGACCAGCCATTCGACCAGCGTGCCGGCCTCCATGTCGGCGCCCAGCGAGGGCATGGCGAACACGCCCATCGCCTAGCGCCCCAGCGCGGCCTTGGCCGCCTCCACAATGCCCGGCACTTGCGGGATCGACGCATCCTCCAGATGCTTGGGATAGGGGATCGGCACCTCGGCCGAACAGACCCGGCCCACCGGCGCATCGAGCGACCAGAACACCTGTTCCAGGATCCGCGCGGTCAGCTCGGCCGACAGCGACCCCGACTTCCAGCCCTCATCGACGATCACCGCGCGCCGGGTCTTGGCCACCGAGGCGATGATCGTCGCATCGTCGAGCGGGCGCAGACTGCGCAGATCGATCACCTCGGCGGCAATGCCGTCGGCCGCCAGCGCCTCTGCCGCGTCGAGCGTCTTCCACAGCGACCCGCCATAGGTGATCAGCGTTATATCGCCGCCCGCGCGCCGCACCGCCGCCTTGGCGATATCGACCGGCCCGGCATTGGCGTCGAGCGTGCCCTTGCGGTTGTACAGCATCACATTCTCGAAGATCAGCACCGGATCGGGGTCCTGCAATGCCGTCCACAGCATGCCGCGCGCATCTTCGATCGTGGCCGGCGCCAGCACCTTCAGCCCCGGGATATGCGCGTACCAGCCTTCCAGGCTGTGGGAATGCTGCGCTGCCAGCTGCTTGCCCGCGCCCGTAGCCATGCGAATCACCAATGGCACACCGAACTGGCCGCCCGACATGTGCCGGATGGTGGCGGCGGTGTTCAGGATCTGGTCGAGTGCGAGCATCGAGAAATTGACCGTCATCAGCTCGACGATCGGGCGCATCCCCGCCGCTGCCGCGCCGATCCCCGCGCCGGTGAAGCCCGATTCCGCCAGCGGCGTGTCGCGGATGCGGTTCTCGCCGAATTCGGCCAGCAGCCCCTTCGACACCGAATAGCAGCCGCCATAGGCGCCGACGTCCTCGCCCATCAGGAACACCCGGTCGTCGCGGATCATGGCGTCCCGGATCGCTTCGCGCACCGCCTCGCGATAGGTTGTCTCCACGGTCTCGCCCGATGGCGCGGGCGCTGTCGGCGGGTCGGGCTGCGGCCCAAGCACATGCTTTCCGAGGTCTTCGAGCGGCTCCCAGGTGCCGGCCTCGGCAAAGGCCACCGCCTCGGCGATCTCGGCATCGGCCTTTCGCTCCAGCTCGGCCACATCGGCCTCGTGAATCAGCCCGTTCTGCAGCAGCCAGCCCTGGAACTGCAGGATCGGGCCACGCTTGCGCCATTCCGCGACCTCGTCCTTGTCGCGGTAAAGCTGGGCATCGAACATCGAATGGGCGCGAAAGCGGTAGGTGCGGCATTCCAGGAATACCGGCTTGCCGGTCGCGCGGATTTGGTCCAGCGCGCGGCGCCCCGCGGCCTCGACATCGACCACATGCATGCCGTCGACGGCATGCGACTCGATCCCGTAGGCGGCTGCCTTGGCGTGGATGTCGGTGACCGATTCGGTCCGTTCCAGTGCGCTGCCCATGGCGTAGCCGTTGTTCTCGCACACGAACAGCACCGGCAGGCGCCACAGCGCGGCAAGGTTCATGGTCTCGTGAAACTCGCCCTCAGCCACCGCGCCCTCGCCAAAGAAGCACGCGGTGACGTTGTCGGCGCCCCGCATCCGGTCGGCCAGCCCCAGCCCGGCGGCCAGCGGCAGCCCGCCGCCAACGATCGCGTTGCCGCCATAGAAATTGGTGCCGGCATCGAACAGATGCATCGAGCCGCCGCGCCCGCCCGAACAGCCCTCGGCCTTGCCGAACATCTCGGCCATCACCGTGGTCATCGGCACACCCCGGATCAGCGCATGGCCATGTTCGCGATAGGTGGCGACGATGCGGTCACCCGGCCGCAGCAGCGGGATCAGGCCCGCTGCGATGGCCTCCTCGCCGTCATAAAGATGCAGAAAACCGCGAATCTTTTCCTGGGTGTAAAGCTCGGCGCATTTGTCCTCGAACTTGCGGACGCGGATCATCTGGCCCAGCAGGGACAGCACATGCGCGCGGTCGAGATGGGGTTTGGTCGCCTCGGTCATGTCTCGTCGCTTTCCAGGGTAGAGGTATCGCCCTCGGGCAGGCCCAGCTCGCGCGCCTTCAAGAGGCGGCGCATGATCTTGCCCGACCGCGTCTTGGGCAGGGTGTTGCGAAAGACGATCTCGCGCGGGGCGACGGCCGGTCCCAGCTTCTTGCGGGCATGGCCGCGGATGTCGCGCTCCAGCGCCTCGGACGGGTCATGGCCGGGGTTCAGCGTGACATAGGCCTTGACAATTTCGCCCGCGGTGTCGTCGGGTATTCCGATCACCCCCGCCTCGGCCACCGCGGGATGCTCGATCAGTGCGCTTTCCACCTCGAACGGGCCGATCAGATGGCCCGACGTCTTGATCAAATCGTCGGCCCGTCCGACAAACCAGAAATAGCCCTCCTCGTCGCGCAGCGCGAGATCGCCCGAGATATACCAGCCATCGACGAACGCCTTTCGATACCGCGCCTCCTCGTGCAGATAGGCGCGCATCATCGACGGCCAGCCGGGACGCAGCGCCAGATCGCCGACCTTGCCGGTTCCCAGTTCGCTGACACTGTCGCCGTCGCGTTCGACGATGCCGGCGACGATTCCCGGCATGGGTTGCCCCATCGAGCCGGGCTTGACCGCCATGCCCGGGCGATTGGCGATCATGATCCCGCCGGTTTCGGTCTGCCACCAGTTGTCGTGAAAGGGCTGGCCAAACACCTTTTCGCTCCACACCACCGCCTCGGGATTCAGCGGCTCGCCCACGCTGGCCATGAAGCGCAGGGTGGCGAAATCATAGGGCGCCGCGGCCTCGACGCCCGCCCGCATCATCATCCGGATCGCGGTGGGCGCGGAATACCACACTTCGACCTTTTCGCGCCCGATCATCCCGTACCAGCGGTCAAGGTCGAACTCGGCCTCGTCGACGATCATCGTGACCCGGTTCACCAGCGGCGCGATGATGCCATAGGAGGTGCCGGTGACCCAGCCCGGATCGGCGGTGCACCAATAGACCGTGCCTGGCCGAAGGTCGAGCGCGTGGCGCCCCGAAAAGGCATGGTAAAGCACCGCATTGTGGACATGCACGGCGCCCTTCGGCTTGCCCGTGGTGCCGGAGGTGAAATGGATCAGCGCCGGGTCCTCGGGCGCGGTTCGCGCAGTCTCGAAGACCGGGTCGGCCGCGTCCATCGCGGGGCCGAGCGCGACGCAGCCCTCGGGCGCGTCATCGCCTGCGATCAACACCAGTTCAAGCGACGGAATCTGGTCGCGCCAGGCCGCGATCTTGCGCTTGTACAGCCCGGGCGTGGTGACCAGAACGCGCGCCGTGCCGATTTCCATGCGGGTCCTGATCGGCTCGGGCCCGAAGGCCGAAAACAGCGGCGTGAACACCGCGCCCGCCTTCAGCGCGCCCAGCGCGGCGACATACAGTTCGGGCACCCGGCCCATCAGGCAGAACAAGCTGTCACCACGGCCGATCCCGCGCGCCGCCAGCACATTGGCGAATCGCGACGTCATCCCGGCCATATCGGCATAGGTCAGGTCGCGCGACGCGCCGTCCTTGCCGATCCAGCGCAGCGCCACCTGCCCGCCATGCCCAGCGGCGACATGCCGGTCGAGCGTCTCATGCGCGATGTTGAGCCCGCCATCCAAGCCGTCGAGCATCGCCCGCGCTTGCCCCCAGACATCATCGCCCGGCGCGCTACGCTCCGAATCATCGTCGCCCATCATGGCCGTCCTCCCTGCCGATAGGGTCCAATCAACGGGGCGCTGCCGCAATGACATGGATCAACCTTTCAGGCAAATCCATTGCGCCTGCCCGTCGGCCGAGGCGATGCTTGTGCGCGGTCACGGTTCACAGGCTGCTTGAGCGGTTTCGATCCGATGGCCCGGCCGCCATCCGTCACAGGGCGCGCGGCCGTGTCTCGAACCGCCGGATCGATCCGGCGGTGCGGGAGTTTGCCATGACGCTGGTCGGTGAGAGCTATCCTGATTTCGGTCCGACCCTGGCCGCGGAAAAACTGCAGGAAGATCACGGGCTGACGGTGTCGCGCGAGACGTTGCGGCAATGGATGCAGGACGCCGGGATCTGGCTTTCCCGCAAGCAGCGCCGGACGTTTCACCAGCCGCGCCTGCGCCGGGAGTGTGATGGTGTACCGCCCCCGGTTTCTGAGACACCCGTTTGCATCTACGCAGCCATGGGCTGGCTGTCCATCTGTTCGCGTCTGAACTGGGCTGGCGAGCGGTGGCCGTGTCGCTCGATCAGCCAGTGCTCGTTGTAGGCTGTCCGGAAGTCGATCAGGGCCTCGCGGAGCTCTTCGACGGTGTCGAAGGTTCGCACCCACAGCAGGTTCTCCTTGAGGGTCCGGATGAACCGCTCGGCGCATCCGTTGCCCTCGGGCGCCCGGATGAAGGCCGGCGAGGACGCGATGCCCAGCCATCGGATCTCGCTCTGGAAGTCGTGGGACATGTACTGGGACCCGTGATCGTGCCGCAGGCTCAACCCTGCGGCGATGTCCTTGCCGATAGCGCCAAAACGAGCCGTCATACCGAATTACGTTGAGTGAGACTCACGCGAGGGATTCACAGCGGCGCTGATTTCTGATTCATCGTGGGAAACGGAGGAGGTTTACCATGGCAGCAGCGATTGAGCTTCGAACGGACTTCGCTGGCGATGATTGTCGCCGACTTGCTCGGGAAAGCAGCGATGCAAACCAGACCCGTCGTCTGCTGGCCTTGGCGTCGATCTACGATGGTGGGTCGCGCAGCCACGCGGCGAAGCTCGGCGGTGTCGGTCTTCAGGTCGTCCGGGACTGGGTGTTACGCTTCAATACGGATGGCCCGGCGGGTTTGATTGACCGCAAGGCGCGTGGGGCCGAACCGAAGCTGACACCCGATCAGATGCAGGCCCTTGTCGATCGTCTCGAACAGGGCCCGATCCCGGCGATCCATGGGGTGGTCCGCTGGCGGCTGGTCGATCTGGCGGCCTGGGTGCACGAGGCATTTGGCGTGACGTTGAGTGCGGCTGCCATGAGCCGCCTCGTTCGGCGCCTGGGCTATGCCAAGCTCTCGGCCCGCCCCCGTCACCACGCTCAGAACGCGCTGGCGGTGGAGGCGTTTAGAGCGCTTACCCACCGATCTGAATCGATCGGGGATTCCCATTGCGTTGAAGGAGTGGTTCACTGACCCCGAGGCAGATAATGGGGACAGCGATG
>DNSZ01000312.1 GCA_003500165.1 Paracoccaceae bacterium
GCCCGCCGCGCGGCGGGCGCCCTCCCGGGCGTGCGCCCGGGAGCGCCCGAAAGAGACCGCATCGCCCGGCACAACGGAGCTGTCGAACCGATCAGGCGCGACGGCGCTATATCGCGACGCGGTCTGCGCCCTTCAGCCCGAGAATGGCCCGCGCTTCTGCGGGCGTCGCGATCTCGTTTCCCTGCAATTCCAGAATACTTGCAATCCTCTCGACCTGTTGTGCGTTTGAGATGGCCTTTTCGCCCCGGGCAATGAAAAGGGAGTCCTCGAGGCCCACGCGCACATGGCCGCCCATCATCGCCGCCGTTGCCGCGATGCGCATCTGTTGCGCACCGGCACCGATCGCCGACCACTGATAGCCATCGCCGAACAGCTTGTCGGCGGTCTTCTTCAGGAACATCAGGTTCTCGAGCTCGGCCGAGATACCCCCCAGAATTCCCATGACGAACTGCAGGAAGATCGGTTTCCGGAAGTAGCCCTGATCGAGGCAGAACTTCAGGTTGTAGAGATGCCCGACATCATAGCATTCATGTTCGAATTTCACGTGATGCGGGTCGCCGCCCAGTTCTCTTGCCACCATGCGGATATCGGCGAAGGTATTGCGAAAGATGTTGCCTTCGGAGGCGCGGATATAGCCCTCCTCCCAATCCTCTTTCCAACGCGTATAGCGGTCGGCCAGCGGATGGATGGCAAAGTTCATCGAGCCCATGTTCAGGCTGCACATCTCGGGGCTGAAACGCAGGGCGGCCGGAATACGCTCGGCCACGGTCATGACCGGGTTGCCGCCGGTCGAGATGTTGATCACCGCATCCGTCGCCTGGCGGATTTGCGGCAGGAACAGTTGGAAATGCGCCGGATCGACCGAGGGCGCGCCGGTCTCCGGATGGCGCGCATGGAGGTGGATGATGGCGGCCCCGGCTTCGGCGGCGGCAATGGCCTGCCCAGCGATGTCGCCGGGCGTGACCGGCAGCGCGTCGGACATGGTCGGGGTGTGGATCGCGCCGGTGATCGCGCAGGTGATGATGGTCTTCGACATGCTCAATCCTCCAGAATGGCGACGGCGCGGGTGAAACCGGCAGAGGCTGCCTTGATCTTCACCGGAAAACAGCAGACTGTGAACCCGGTCGGCGGCAGAACCTCGAGATTGGCGAGCTTCTCCATGTGGCAGTAGCCGATCTCCATCGATGCGCGATGCCCTTCCCAGATGATCGCGGGGTCATGGGTTTCGGCCCACCGGGTGGCGGTGTGCGCGAATGGCGCGTCCCACGACCAGGCATCGGTGCCGGTGATCCGCACCCCCCGTTCCAGCAGGTAAAGCGTGGCCTCGCGGCCCATGCCGCAACCGGAATGGACATAGTCCGGCTGGCCGTATTTCGCGCCCGCGGATGTGTTCACGACGACGATGTCGAAGGGCTGCACGGCATGGCCGATCCGGTCAAGCTCGGCGGTCAGTTCCGCGACGGTCACGACATGGCCGTCGGGCAGGTGGCGAAAGTCGAGCTTGACGCCCGGGTTCATGCACCATTCCAGCGGCACCTCGTCGATGGTGATCGCGCGCCGGCCGCCATCCATGGTCGAGTGGTGATGATAGGGCGCGTCGAGATGGGTGCCGTTATGGGTGGCGACCCGCAGGAACTCGATCGCCCAGCCCTCGCCGCCCGGAAGTTGCTCGGGCTTCAGGCCGGGAAAGAAACCGATGACCTGATCGGCGGTTTCGGCATGGGCCATATAGTCGATCTCGGGCAGCATCATCGGCGGGTCCGAGGCGATGTCGGCCTCGAGCGCCACCGAAATGTCGACGATCCGTCGCGTCATGTAACCTCCTATCGGCCCAGCAGGCCGGTTGCGATCTCGGGCACGGCGATGACGGCGCCCAGGCAGACGAGCATCATCAGCGCAAAGGGCGCGGCCCCCAGAAAGATGTCGGTCAGCGAAATCTCGGCATCGTCGAGGGTGGACTTGATGACATAGACGGAGATCCCGAAAGGCGGCGTAAGAAGCCCGATTTCCACGGCAATCACGGTGACGATGCCGAACCAGATCAGGTCGATCCCCATGGGTTGCACGATCGGCAGCATCAACGGCACCACGATCAGCATGATCGACGAGGAATCGAGGATCATGCCGAAAAGGATCACGATCAGCACATAAAGCAGGATGAAGGCGATCGCGGTCAGGTCGGCCGCCGCCACCATGCCGCCAAACGCTCCGGGAACACCCGAAAAGGCCAGCATCCGCGAATACATCTGCGCGGCGATGATCAGGAAACAGACCGAGGCGGTGACAAGGCCCGTCTCGACAAGCACCTCCCACAGCCCGCTCAGCGTCAGCGTGCCCCTGGCAAAGCCGATGGCCAGTGCGCCAAGTGTCCCGATTGCGCCCGCCTCGACAGGGGAGAACACACCGCCATAGATGCCGCCAAGGACCAGCAGGATCAGCAGCGTGATCGGCCCGCCCTTGAGCAGCAGGTCCCGGGCGCCCAGGTCGTTCTCGCCCTCGCTCAGGTTTCGACCGACGAACCCCGGCAGGAACGTCGCCATCAGCACGGTGCCGATCCCGAACAGCAAGGCCAGCAGCAGGCCGGGCCCGATCCCCGCAAGAAACAGGTCGCCGACGCTTTGTTCGGTCAAGAGCCCGAACAGGATCAGCAAGAGCGAGGGCGGGATCAGCATGCCCAGAACCGACGATCCGGCCACGACACCCACCGCAAAGCGCGGCGTATAGCCGTGCCGGCGCATCTCGGGGACCGCAAGACGGGTAAACACGGCAGCCGAGGCGATGGAGATACCGGTGATCGCGGCAAAGATCGTGTTGGCGCCGATGGTGCCCACCCCAAGCCCGCCCCGGATACGGCGAAACATGGCGTTGGCGACGTCGAAGGCATCCCGGCCCATCCCGCTTTGGCTGACGACAAAGCCCATCAGCACGAAAAGCGGCACGACCCCGAAGAAATACCCCGAAATCGCGTCATTGGCCGCCAGGCCGAGCATGCGCGAGGCCAGCACGACCGAGTCCATCATGACCCAGACACCGACAAAGCTGCACAGGATCAGCGCGATCGGAACGTAAAGGCCGAACAGGATCAGCACCCCCATGGAACCGAGCGCGACCACCCCGACGGCAAAGTCCGTCACGCCCGATACCCCAGATGACGCCGCAGGATCCGGGCCGCGAACTGCAACAGCAGCAGCCCCGCGCCGATCAGCAGCATCAGCTTCACGGGCCATGTCGGCGCCGTGAAATCGCCGATCGCACCGACGAAGTCGTTCCGTTCCCAGGACTGCACCAGTATCGGCCAATGCGCGTACAGGATCGCGGCGAGAGCCACGATCCCGAAGCCGTCGAACAGGGTTTCAAGAGCGGCAGCGACCCGCGGAACCCGCCGCCTGAGACTGCCCAGCACCCCGTCGCTGCGGGTCATGCGCCCGGCCTTCAGCGCCATCGGTGCCTGCAGGAAAACGATCGCGACGATGGACAGCGACACCATCTCCGGCACGCCGGAGACCGGCGCGCCGAACAGGTTGCGACCCGCGACATCGGCCCCGATCAACAGAACCAGCCCGAAGA
Source organism: Paracoccaceae bacterium (assembly GCA_003500165.1). Lineage (GTDB taxonomy): Bacteria > Pseudomonadota > Alphaproteobacteria > Rhodobacterales > Rhodobacteraceae > UBA10424. Next base: position 3,568 of record DNSZ01000312.1, read on the forward strand.
TCAGCAGCGAGCCCACCACATTGGCCGCTGCGGTGATCGCGTCGAGCCAGCGCAACGGCAAGGGCTGGCCCGGTGCGGCCGGCGTTTCCTGGTGGCTCACTCCGCGTCCCAGTCGCGCAGCGGGGTGGCCCCGGCCTCGCGCATCGCGGTCATGTAGAGCGCCAGGATCGCGCTGCCGGGCTGGCCCTGCGAGTCGAGCTGTGCGGCCCATTGCTGCGCGGCGTTTTCCATCCCGGCGGCCCATGCCGCACGCATCTCGGCGGGGGCGTCGGTGATGGTGGCGCCGCTGTCGGCCATGCTGGCAAAGGCCGTCGCGACCGCCGCTTCCAGCGCGTCGAGGTACCAGTCCCGCGCCGCGTCTGCACCGGCGTGCAGGGCCGCCTGCACCTCGGCCGGGAGACCTTCGTACCAGGCTTCGTTGGCGCAAAGCCCGCCGGCATATTGCGCGCCCAGGCCGAACCGCGTGACATGGGGCGCGACCTCGTACAGACGGCCCGGCAGCGCGGCCGACGCGAACACGATCACGCCGTCATAGACCCCGGTCTGAAGCTCGTTGTAATAGGTCGTCAGATTGCCCGAGACCCCCACAGCCCCGGTCCCCGACAGCCAGTTGATCGCCGGACCGGGCGCGGCGATCTTGCGTCCCTCGAGATCGGCAAGGCTTGCCACCGGGAAATCGGTCATCAACAGATAGTCGTCGATGCCGATCGGGGCGCCAAGATAGACGACGCCATTCGCCGCCCAGGGCGCGGCCATGCGCGGATCGTCGCGCTGCAGCCGGTCCATCAGGATGCTGACGGTGCGCGGATCATCGCTGACGAAGGGCGTGTAGTAGGTGACGTTCAGCACCGCCAGCTTGGCCGGATCGAACAGGCTTTGGCAGACACCGATTTCGGCGAGCCCGGCTTCGACCGTTTCAAGCTCGTCGCCGACCCCGGCGATCGCCCCGCCATACTGGCCGGTGAAGCGCATGCTCTGGCCGGTGCCTTCCAGCGCCGCATTCACGCCCGGCGCAAAGGCCTGATCGATCATCTGCACCCAGCGGAACACCGGCGGGTGACCCGCGACCACGGTGGCCGAATACTCTTCGGCCGCCGCAATGCCAGGAAGCGCGGCGAGACATGCCACCGCTGCAAGCGTTCTGGTCTTCATTTCCTGTCCTCCCCTTTTTTCGGTTCATTGTTGTCCGGCGGCTGCCGGGCCGCATCGGCTTTCTGCGGCAACGCCCCGGTCATCGATGCGTCCGGGAAACCCGGATCGCGCGGCGGCGCATCCCGGGCCGGGCAGGGGCGCACCGCTCGCGATGCGACAGCTGATGGTGCGGACGGCCCTTCATCAGCCCGGGGCGACCATGGCCGCAAGGTGATGGCGGTGCGGGGCGCCGCACCGCTGCCGCCATAGGGCGATGCCGCGTTGTTCCGGGCCGCCCCGCATGGGCGCCGGAGGTCCGGTTCGGTCGGTCCGTTCTGCCGGTGGCGCGCGGGTCATGGGGCGACGATGCCCGCCGACGGATCGGTTCGTCAAGGAGCGGGCGCAAGCCGCCCCGGCAAAGCCGCGCCGCCGGCCCCGCCCGGGGCCAGCGCCGCGCGTCACCGATTACTCTGCCGCCTCGGCATAGTCGGCCACCGGCGGGCAGGTGCAGACCAGATTGCGGTCGCCGAACGCATTGTCGACCCGGTTGACCGGTGCCCAGTACTTGTCGACCCGGAACGACCCGGGCGGGAAGCATGCCGCCTCGCGGCTGTAGGGCCGGTCCCACTCGCCGACCAGATCGGCCATGGTGTGCGGCGCGTTCTTCAGCGGGTTGTTTTCGCGGTCCATCCGGCCTTCCTCGATCGCGCGGATTTCCGCGCGGATGCCCAGCATCGCGTCGCAGAACCGGTCGAGTTCGGCCTTGGTCTCGGATTCGGTGGGTTCGATCATCAGCGTGCCGGCCACCGGCCAGCTCATGGTGGGCGCGTGAAAGCCGCAATCGATCAGCCGTTTGGCGATGTCGTCCACGCTGACCCCGGCGCTTTCGGCAAACGGGCGGGTGTCGATGATGCATTCATGGGCGATGCGGCCGTTTCGCCCGGTGAACAGCACGTCAAACGCCCCTTCGAGCCGTTTGGCGATGTAGTTTGCGTTCAGGATCGCGACCTTCGTCGCCTGGGTCAGCCCCTTGCCGCCCATCATCAGGACATAGGCCCAGGAGATCGGCAGGATCGAGGCCGAGCTGAACGGCGCGGCCGCCACCGCCCCCGCCGCGCCGGTTGTCGGATCGGACGGCAGGAACGGGGCGAGATGGGCCTTGACCCCGATCGGGCCCATGCCGGGCCCGCCCCCGCCATGCGGGATGCAGAAGGTCTTGTGCAGGTTCAGATGGCTGACATCGGCGCCCAGCTCGCCCGGCTTGGCGATCCCGACCAGCGCGTTGAGGTTGGCCCCGTCCAGATAGACCTGCCCGCCAAAGGCATGGGTGATCTCGCAGACCTCGCGGACCGTCTCCTCGAACACCCCATGGGTCGAGGGATAGGTGATCATGCAGGCGGCCAGCCGATCGCCGGCCGCCGCCGCCTTGGCGCGGAAATCAGTGAGATCGATATCGCCGTTCCTGGCCGATTTCACCACCACCACTTCAAGCCCGGCCATATGGGCCGAGGCGGGGTTGGTGCCATGCGCCGATACCGGGATCAGGCAGATGTCGCGGCCCGCCTCGCCGCGCGAGCGGTGCCAGGCGCGGATCGTCATCAGCCCGGCATATTCGCCCTGTGCGCCCGAATTGGGCTGCATCGACATCGCGTCATAGCCGGTGATCTGGCACAGCTTTGCCGACAGATCGGCGATCATCTCGGCATAGCCCGCGACCTGGTCGGCGGGAACGAACGGGTGAATCAGCGAGAAGGCGCGCCAGCTGATCGGCATCATCTCGGCCGCTGCGTTCAGCTTCATCGTGCACGAGCCAAGCGGGATCATCGCCCGGTCGAGCGCCAGGTCGCGGTCGGCCAGCCGGCGCATGTAGCGCATCATCTCGGTCTCGGCCCGGTTCATGTGGAACACCGGATGGGTCAGATAGTCGGTCGTGCGCAACAGCGCCTCGGGCAGGCGATATTCGGGTCTGTGATCGTCATCGGTGCGCTGGATGCCGAAGGCGCGCCACACCGCCTCGATATCGGCCGGCCGGGTGCGTTCGTCGACCGTGATGCCGACCCGGTTGCGGCCCACCGGGCGCAGGTTGATGCCCTCGTCGACGGCCGATTTCAGGACCACGGTCTGCAGCGCGCCGGTTTCCACCGTGATCGTGTCGAAGAACGTGTCGGGCGCCACCGTAAAGCCCGCTTCGCTCAGCCCGTTGGCCAGCCGCACCGCCCGCCGATGGATGCGCTGGGCGATGGCGCGCAGCCCGCGCGGGCCGTGGAACACGGTGTAGAACGAGGCGATGACAGCCGGCAGCGCCTGCGCGGTGCAGACATTGGATGTGGCCTTTTCGCGGCGGATATGCTGCTCGCGGGTTTGCAGCGCCAGACGGTAGGCGCGGTTGCCGTGGGCGTCCTGCGACACGCCGACAAGCCGGCCGGGCAGATACCGCTTATAGGCTTCGCGGGTCGCCAGATAGGCCGCATGCGGTCCGCCATAGCCCACCGGAACACCAAAGCGCTGGGTCGAGCCGACCGCGATATCGGCGCCCATGGCGCCCGGCTCCTTGAGCAGCAGCAGCGCCATGGGGTCGGCCGCCACGATGCCGATGGCCGACGCGCCATGCAGCGCCGCGATCGCATCGGCAAAGTCGCGCAGCCCGCCATGGGTGCCGGGATACTGGAAGATCGCGCCGAAAACCGCCCCGGGGTCGAGGTCGGTTTCGGGGTCCCCGACGGTGACCGCGATGCCCAGGGGTTCGGCCCGGGTGCGGATCACCGCGATGCTTTGCGGGTGGCATTCGGCATCGACGAAGAAACCGCGCGCCTTCGATTTCGCCACCCGCTCGGCCATCACCATGGCTTCCGCCGCCGCCGTCGCCTCGTCCAGAAGCGAGGCATTGGCCACCGGCAGCCCGGTCAGATCGCTGACCATGGTCTGGAAGTTCAGCAGCGCCTCGAGCCGGCCCTGGCTGATCTCCGGCTGATATGGGGTGTAGGCGGTGTACCAGGCGGGGTTTTCCAGCACGTTGCGCTGGATCGCCGGCGGGGTGATGGTGCCGTGATAGCCCTGCCCGATGAGCGACGTCAGAACCCGGTTCTTCGCCGACACCTGGCGCAGGTGCAAGAGCATCTCGCGCTCCGACTTGCCCCGACCGAGGCTCAGCGGTTCGGCCTGAAGGATCGCGTCGGGCACGGTTTCGGCGATCAGCGCCTCGAGCGTTTCAAGCCCGAGCAGCCCCAGCATATCGACCATTTCCTGGGGCGAAGGGCCGATATGGCGGCGATTGGCGAAGTCGTAGGGCAGATAGTCGGTCGGCGTATACGGCATGGGCCGGGTCCTTCGCTGGTCGGTTCGGGGCAGGCCCCGTCGGGCCGGACAGGCGGCCCCCTGTCTGAGTTTGCCGGCGACGGCATCGCGGCGGCGCCGGCCGGCGCGTCAGCGCGTTCAGGCGATATGGGCCTGATAGGCGTCCTCGTCCATGAAATCGTCCAGGACCGCGGGGTCGTCGACCCTCATGCGGAAGAACCAGGCGGCCAGCGGATCGTCGTTCACCAGCGCCGGCTTGTCCGGCAGATCGGCATTCACCTCGACGATTTCGCCATCCATCGGGGCAGAGATGTCAGAGGCTGCCTTGACGCTTTCGATCACGACGATCTCGTCGCCCTTGGTCACCATCGTGCCTTCTTCGGGCAGTTCGACGAACACGACATCGCCCAGCTCCTTGGCGGCGTATTCGGTGATGCCCACGGTGACGATGTCGCCGTCGGCGTCGAGCCATTCATGGTCTTCGGTGAATTTCATGCGGGTCTCCTCGGCGGGGTTCAGCGGACATAGCCCTGTGGAACGAATGGCAGCTTGACGACCTCCACGGGTTCGCGCCGGCCGCGCAGTTCGCCATGGACGGTCGTGCCGGGCCGCGCTGCCCGGGCCTCGACATAGCCCATGGCAACGGGTCCGCCAACGCTTGGCCCATAGCCGCCCGACGTGATGCGGCCGATCGGCTCGGCCGCGTCGGGGGTCTCGAACAGCATGACCCCCGCCCGCATCGGTGCGGCACCCTGCGGCCTTAGCCCGACGCGGCGGCGGGCCGGGCCATCGGCCAGTTCGCGCAGGATGCGGTCGGCACCGGGAAAGCCGCCGGCGCGGGCGCCGCCCGGGCGGCGGGCCCGGCCGATCGACCAGGCAAGCGCCGCCTCGACGGGCGATGTGGTTTCGTCGATGTCCTGGCCATACAGGCACAGCCCCGCCTCGAGCCGCAGCGAATCGCGCGCGCCCAGGCCGGCGGGCCGCACCCGGTCGTCCTCCATGAACGCCTCGGCCAGTTCCTCGGCGATATCGGCGGCGAGCCCGATTTCGAACCCGTCCTCGCCGGTATAGCCCGAACGCGAAATCCATAACGGGTCGCCGGCCCAGTCGAAGCGATGCGCCTGCATGAAGCTCAGCCGGTGCGAATCATGGATCAGCGGCGCCAGTGCCTCGGCCGATTGCGGCCCCTGCAACGCGATCAGCGCGGCGTTCTCCAGCGGCTCGATCGTCACATCGCCCGGCAGACGGTCCTGCAGATGGGCGATGTCGGCCGCGGCCCGGGCGGCGTTGAGCACCAGGAGCAGGTCGTCGTCCCGCCGCGTCACCATCAGATCGTCGATGATGCCACCCGAATCGGTGGTCAGCTGGGTGTAGCGCATGGCGCCTTCGGCAAGGCCCAGAATGTCGCCCGGGACCAGCGCCTCCAGCGCCCGCGCGGCATCGGCCGGATCGCCGGAGCCGGGGCGCAGCGCGACCTGTCCCATATGGCTGACATCGAACAGGCTGACCGCCTCGCGGGTGTGTTCGTGTTCGGCCTTCACCCCGGGCGGATAGTTGAGCGGCAGGGCCCAGCCGGCAAACGGCGTCATCCGCGCGCCGTGGCGCAGGTGAAACTCGGCGAGCGGGGTCGCGCGCGCGTCGGTCATGGGGCGTCCTCCGGGCGATCCGGCCGCCCGTTCCGTGCCCCCTCTGTCCCTTCGCCTGAGATCGTTATCCCGTCGGCGGGCGCCATGGTGCGCCTCTCTCCAGAGTGTTCCATGCGGATCGGTCCTGGGGCCTGAGCGTTTCCGGGGCGGTTGCGCCTTCGGCACCGGGTCGCGCCCGGTTCTCCCGATCCGGGAAAGACCTTAGCGCCCGGTCGCGGGCCCGGCAAGACGCGGCGCGCGGGTGCCGACGCGGGAGGCAGATAACGGTCACTTTCAATGACCGTTGGCCTTATGTGCCCAGCACCCTTGGCATCGGCCCGGCGGGCAATGGCTTGGCCTGGCCGGGCGGCGCCGCCGCAAGGGATGCGGCGGCGGCGTCGATCGCACCCGCGCCATGGGGAATGTCGAGCGCCTTCAGCGCCGCATCCATGGCGGCAAGCGCCCCCAGCGTCATATGGGCGTTGACATGCCCCATATGGGCAAGGCGGAAATGGCCATGCCAGGCCGGGTCGCCCGGTTCGGCCATTCCCAGCCCGATCCCCAGGGTGACGCCGGCCTCGCGTTCGAGCCAGTCGCGCAGCGCCGTGCCATGCGGCGATGGCAGGGACATCGACGTCACGGCATGGCTGCGATGCGCGGGTTCGGCCACGTTGAGCCGCAGCGGCCCCCCGGCCCCCCAGGCCGCCGCCGCGGCCCAGACAGCGCCGGCAAGCCGGGCATGCCGGGTCCACACCGCCTCGATCCCCTCTTCGCCGATCATGTCGAGCGCCGCGCGCAGCCCGTAAAGATGATGGGTCGGCGCGGTGCCGCAGAAATACTCGTAATACGCCCCGGGCCTGGTGCGCGGTGCCCAGTCCCAATAGGGGGTGACCATGCCGGCGCGGGCGCGGGCCGCCGCGGCGCGGGCGTTGAACCAGACCAGGCCAAGCCCGGGTGGTGTCATCAGCCCCTTCTGGCTGCCCGCCACCATCACATCGGCGCCCCAGGCATCCATCTCGAACCGGTCGCAGGCCAGGCTGGCGATGCAATCCACCAGGATCAGCGCCGGATGGCCCAGCGCATCCCTTTCCGCCGCCAGCGCCGCGATATCGTTGCGGATCGAGGTCGCGGTGTCGACATGGGTGACCAGCACCGCCCGGATGCGGTGGTCCGCGTCGGCCTGCAGCGCGGCGCGCAGCCGGCCCGGATCGGCCGGCGCCCGCTTGCCGAAATCGATGATCTCGACCGCGGCGCCCAGACCCTCGGCCATCGCAGCCCAGCCATGGCCGAACCGCCCGGTGGCCAGCGCCAGCACCCGGTCGCCGCGCGACAGCACATTGCACAGCGCGGCCTCCCAGGCGGCATGGCCGTTGCCGACATAGATAGCGACATCGCCCCCGGCCCGGGCCACCGCCCTGAGGTCGGGGATCAGGCTTTCGGTCATCTCGACAAGCTCGCCGGCATAGATGTTCGGCGATGCGCGGTGCATGGCATTCAGAACCCTGTCGGGCATCACCGAAGGTCCGGGGATCGCCAGATAGGGGCGTCCGTTGGCCAGGGTCATGGGGCAACCTCCTGTCCGAAAGGCGCGGCCGGGGGGGGCCGGCTTGCCAGATCAGGCCATTCCGGATAGACGGCCTCGTTGTCAATGCGGCGCGGGCTGTAGACCATGCTACTGAAGCTGCACGACCGGCTGCTCAACCTCGACCGGTATCTGCGCGAAAAAGCCGGCAACTCGATTGCCACACCGGGCCAGCGGCGCCGCGCATGGTGGCATTTCCAGTTCGTCGATCATGCCTTTCTGCGCGGCTGGTGGACCAATCTGGCCGAGGTGGCGCCGGAGGTCTGGCGGGCCAACCAACCCAGCCCGCGAAAGCTCGCGCACCATAAGCGGCGGCTGGGGCTGAAGGCGGTTCTGAACCTGCGCGGCGAGGCCGAACAAAGCCACTATCTGTTCGAGGCCGAAGCCTGCCGCGATCTGGGGCTGGAGCTTGTCAGCGTGCGGCTGGCGGCGCGCAGCCTGCCAAAGCCTGTGTTCCTTTTCGATCTGCTTGAAGCGTTCGAGACCCTGCCGCGCCCGTTCCTGATGCATTGCAAGTCGGGCTCCGACCGGGCCGGTTTTGCTGCGGCGCTTTACCTGATCGCCATCGAGGGGCGCCCGGTGGCCGAGGCCAAGCGCCAGCTGCACTGGAAACACCTGCATCTGCGCTCGACCCGGACCGGGGTGCTCGACCATTTCTTCGACGCCTACCAGGCCGATACCATCGACGAGCCGATTCCGCTGCGCGACTGGATCGCGAGCCGCTACGATCGCGATGCGCTGCAGGCCGAATTCATGGAAAGGCTTTCGGGTCGCCGTGGCTGACGACCGCACGCAGGATCCGGGCCACCTGGACACCATCCGGTGGCTGTGGCGCGGCTATCTGCGGCCGCAGTGGAAGCTGATCGCGGTCGCGTTCGGCCTGATGATGATCGAGGGCGGGTCCGTTGCGGTGATCGCCTGGATGGTCGGGCCGATGTTCGACGGCGTTTTCATCGGCGCCGACTATGCGGCAGCGGTGTGGGTCGGGGTGGTCGTTTTTGGCGCGTTCCTTGCGCGCGCCTCGGCCGGGTTCGGCCAGCGGGTGGCGATGGCCCAGGTCGGCCAGCGCGCCATTGCCCGGATACAGGGCGATCTGGTCGCGCATATGATGAGCCTCGACAATGCATGGTTCCAGATCAATCCGCCCGGCACGCTGATCGAACGCGTGCGTGGCGATACGCAGGTCATGGCGACGATCTGGGCGGTTGGACTGTCGGCCGCGGGGCGCGACCTGATCATGTTGTTCGCCCTGCTCGGCGTAGCCCTGGCGCGCGACTGGCTCCTTGCCCTGGTCGCGATGGCCGCGGCGCCGCTTCTGGTGCTTCCGGTTACGCTGTTGCAGCGCTGGGTTCGCGACGTCAGTCAGCGTGCACGCGAGGCGGCAGCGCGGGTCTCGACCCGCCTCGACGAGATATTTCACGGCGTGACGACCATCAAACTCAACACCAGCGAGACACGCGATTCCGAGCGGCTGGCGCGGGAGATCGATGCGCTGCGCAGGGCCCAGGTCCGTTCGGCGGCCGGCCAGGCGGCGATCCCGGCGCTGATGGATCTGGCTGCCGGGATCGGCTTTCTGGGTGTCCTGACCTATGGCGGCCTGCAGATCATCGACGGCCGGATGACGGTGGGCGAACTGACCAGCTTTCTGGCGGCGACGGCACTGCTTTTCGAACCGCTCCGGCGGCTTGGCCAGGTCACCGGTCAGTGGCAGGCCGCGCGGGCCAGCCTCGACCGGCTTCAGGCGGTGTTCGCCGAACGGCCCACAATCCAGTCCCCGGCGTGCCCCCGACCAGTCAGCGATGTGGCCCGACCACCCGACATCCGGTTCGAGGATGTCCATTTCGCCTATGCCGACCTGCCGGCGCTCGACGGTCTCACCTTCACGGCCGAAGCGGGCCAGCGCACCGCGCTGGTCGGCGCATCGGGGGCCGGCAAGAGCACCGTCTTCAATCTGCTGTCGCGGCTGGCCGATCCGCAGCGCGGTCAAATCCGGCTCGGCGGGGTCGATATCGCCACGCTCGACCTGGCGGCGCTGCGCGGCATGTTCGCGGTGGTCTCCCAGGACACCGCGCTGTTCGACGATCCGCTGCGCGAGAACATCCGGTTCGGAAGGCCCGAAGCGACCGAGGCGGCGATCCGCGAAGCGGTAACCGCGGCACATCTCGACGATGTCGTCGACCGGTTGCCGGCTGGCCTCGACAGCCCGGCCGGCCCGCGCGGCTCGAACCTGTCGGGCGGCCAGCGTCAGCGCGTCGCGATTGCCCGGGCGGTGCTGCGCAGCGCGCCGGTGCTGCTGATGGACGAACCGACCTCGGCACTCGACGCCGAATCAGAGGCGCAGGTCCAGGCGGCGCTCGACCGGCTTTCGGCCGGGCGCACGACGCTTGTGATCGCGCATCGTTTGTCGACGGTTCGGGGCGCCGACCGGATCATCGTGCTGGATGGGGGCCGCGCCACCGATCAGGGTACCCACGCCGAATTGCTGGCCCGCGGCGGGGTGTATGCCGATCTGTACCGGCTGCAGTTCTCCGGGACCGAGACTGCGGCGCGACCTTGAACCCGCACGCCTGGCCCGGCTAGAAGCATGGCCAAGGAGAGGTGGCCGAGTGGTCGAAGGCGCACGCCTGGAACGCGTGTAGGCGGGAAACCGTCTCCAGGGTTCGAATCCCTGTCTCTCCGCCATTTCTATATAGATCNNTCATGACTGCGCCGATTTGGTGCAGGGCTTGTAATGAATTGAAATCGCGCCGGTTTCTGTACTGCTTGGCTGAACACTTCGACGACAGTGGCGCTCGACGAGATGGAACTGAAATCCATCGCTCTCCGCTGCGGTCGTTCGCTGCAGCCCGTTCAGGCGACTGTGATGCGGACGAGACCGCCGGTCGAGCGCGCGAACCCTGCGGCCTGACCCTCCCGAGAAAAGCCGGTTGAAGAGATGGTAGCGAACACCAAAATTCGGTAATTCATCAGGACTGAAACAAGCTGTGGGAACACCGCTGCTGCGTAGGTGTCGGTCTCAGCCATCCCGCCGGGCGAGGCGCGCAGGACGATCAACACGAGGCTGTCTATTTCGGCGGCGGATGTGGTCTAACGGCGTGCTCAGGCCTAGATACCGACCTCGCCGGTGAGCGCGCCGAGCATAAAGCTGGTGACGCGCAGGGGTGCGCCGTCAGAGCCCGCGAGCCGGGCTCAGAGCCGCCCGGAGTCAAGCAGCACAAGGCTCAGGATGGCGCGCCCCGTTCGAGGACGATGCCCCCAGCAGGCATTCTGACATGGCAACAACGTCCGAGCCGTGGGTCTTGCAGCTGCCCTCGATTAAATGGCCCCGGCGTCGCCGGGGACAAGCGGGTCGGTTGTCGCCAATCACTTCGGGCCTCAAGCAACAGACTCTCCTTAGGCTCAAGTTTCAAGNNAAGCACCTCAGCAGTGAGGAACGTGGCGTGATTTTCGCCGAGCATCAACGGGGCAATAGTCAGCGGGGCATCGGTAAGCTTCTTGGGCGCCCCGCCAGCACGATCTGCCGGGAGCTTGCGCGTGGTCGGCAGGGCGATGGCGGTTACTGCCCGCAGGTGGCGCGGCGTGTCTATGATGAGCGCCGCGCACGCTCTCGGCGCAAGCCCAAGCTTGTCGAGGGTGGCGACCGCTACCGCTTCGTTCACGGCAAGCTTGTACATCTGCGCTGGTCTCCCGAGCAGATCGCGCAGAGACTGCGGCGCATGCACCCAGAGAACCCTTCGGCCTGCGTGAGCCACGAGACCATCTATGCGGCGATCTACGCGCAGCCGCGCGGCGGGCTGAAGGCGGCCATGATCGAGGCCCTGCGCTAGGCCAAACCGTCGCGCGGCCGCCGGCGCACCACGCTGGCGGGCAGCGCCATCGTTCCGGAATCATTGAGGATTATCCACCGGCCCGCAGAAATCGAGGCCCGGCTGGTGCCCGGACACTGGGAAGGTGATCTGCTCAAGGGTGCCTTCAACCGGTCCTCCGTGGGCACGCTGGTCGAGCGCAAGACACGCTTCGTTGTTCTCAGCAAAATGAACGGGAACGGCTCGGCGGCGGCGCTGGAGGGCTTCACCCGGCAGATGAAACGCCTGCCCGCCGCGCTGCGCAAGAGCATGACCTATGACCGCGGCTCCGAGATGGCCTGCCACCCGGAACTGGCCCGGCGGCTGCGGATCGACATCTGGTTCTGCGATCCTCACGCGCCCTGGCAGCGCGGCAGCAACGAGAATACCAACGGATTGCTCCGCCAGTTCATGCCCAAGGGGGCAGACCTCAGTGACGTCAGCCAGACCTGGCTCAACGACGTCGCTGCGTTGATGAACAACCGCCCGAGGAAAACCCTCGGATGGAGAACACCCGCTGAAGCCATGGCCGAAGAAATCCAGGCCTTCACATCAACCGTTGCACTTGATTCTTGAATCCGCCCTCCCTACATTCTGTACTGGTCTCCGGCCCTGTGCCAATATATCGTTGCTTTCTCGGAGCCGAGGTTATTGTGAGCAAAGTCGGGCAACGAATAGACAAAGTCAGAGTATCACGCGCCGGGCACACCTTTCACGAACGGTGGGCGGCACGGCGGGCCCTCCAGCTTGTGTTTCCAAAAGACGATCTCTTTGCCATTGTCGTCGAAGGGCTTTCTCCGCACGAGAGCCTTAAGCTTGGCAAAGAGGCAGAGGATATTGCCGATCTCGTTCTCTTCTACGGGAGCGGCGACACTTTCGAGACCTGCACGGCTCAGCAAATTCTGCAGTTCAAATACAAGGCGGCTGCCGAGCCCGTCACATCATCTTACCTCAAAAAAACGATCAAAAAATTCGCCGCAACACTACGGGGTTTTCGGGCGAGCGTGACGCAAGAGGAAATTGCGGAGAAACTGTCGTTTGGATTCGTGACGAACGCTGAGTTCTCAGGCGACCTTTGGGACGCCATTTCATGTGCAAAGTCGGGAGGCGCACCTACAACGAATAGCGCTCAGACACAACTTCAATATCTTAAGACCTGGTGCCAAGAAGAGAAAATTGAAGCGGAGGACATATTCCCGCTTATCGAGTTTCGCGCCTCGACAAGCGATCTGCCTTCACAGAACCGATCCTTGCGAAGAACGGTCAGTGATTGGTCGGCTGATTCTGCGGGTCAGGCGGCGAAAAGACTGTTCGCTCTTGTAGAGCTTGTCCGTGAGAAGGCGCAGATCGAGGGTCAGGGAAAGAACTCTATCAGGCGTGAGGATGTCCTCGATGCGCTTGAATGTGATGAGGATCAGCTATTTCCGGCGGATACGCGGTTCGTTGATGTTGGTGACGTCGTTGAGCGCAGCGCCCTGCAAGACGCAAGAGACAGCGTATTGACCTGCAATCTACCGGTGTTCCTGCATGCCGACGGCGGTGTCGGAAAAACTGTCTTTATCCAGAGCCTTGCGGCAAATCTGACGGATACCCTGGAGGTCGTCGTGTTCGATTGCTTCGGAGGCGGTTCGTATCGCTCCGAAGCCCAGGCCCGTCACCTGCCTCGGATTGGATTGCTGCAAATCATTAATGAACTGGCGGCTCGCGGACTCTGCGATCCACTTCTTCCAACCGACAGCGATCAATATGGATTGGTCGAAGTTGCCCGAAAGCGTCTCAAGCAAGCAAGTGACACCGTTCAGAACCAGTCCGCAATGCGCGGCGTACTGGTCGTATTGGACGCCGCGGACAACGCGCAGCTTGAAGCCGATGTGCGCAATGAAGCCGCCTTTCCAAGGCTTCTGCTTGCATCGCTCAGCGCGGAGCCTATCGAGGGCGTGAAGCTCTTGCTCACCGCGCGTCCCCATAGGATGGATCGCGTCATCGGCAAGAGCCAGACAAAGCGCCTTGAACTCGAACCCTTCACTGAAATGGAAACGCGGCGCTTTCTCGAGACAAGGCGCGAGAATATCACGGATGTAGAGTTCTCCACGGCACTCGCGCGTTCGCGGGGCAATGCCCGTGTCCTCGAATACCTTGTTGAAAGCTGGGACACAAATGTTTCCGGTAACGCGCCACAGACCGAAGTATCTGTGGAGGATTTGATCGAACAAAAATGTGCAAAAATATTCGGAGACTTGCACACGGCAGGTTGGAGCGAGAATGACGTTCGAGAATTTTTCGCTGCTCTGTCGCTCCTTCCGCCGCCTATCCCGTTGAGTGAACTTGCAGAGGCTTTGGGCTGGTCAGAATCGCAGGTCAATAGCGCCGCATCCGATCTTGCGCCCATGCTTGAGCTGGTCAAACACGGGGCAATATTCCGAGACGAGCCCACAGAGACCTATATCAAGGAACACTACGCAAGCGTAGCTGCAGCCCAGCAGTCTATCGCGCAGCGGCTTCAAGCCCGCCAGAGGGGCTCGCTCTACGCTGCGGAGGCGCTGCCGCATTTTCTTGTGGTCATTGGCGACAGCAACCGGGCTTATCAGCTGGCCAGATCGGATGAATTTCCAGCTGTAGTCGAATCCGAATATGGGCGGCGCCGGTTAAGACTTGCGCGCCTCTACGCGGCTTTCTCGCTTGCCACACGCGAGTACGACCTGGACCGTGCCTTGCGCCTCACTATGGAACTCTCGCAAGTGGCTTCGGCAAACGCGAGGGGCGATCAATTCATCCGGCGCTCTCCTGCACTGGCGACAGTCTTGGGAGACTCTGATGCATCGCGCCGGTTGTTCAACGATCGTTCCGGCTGGCGCGGTGCTCGCGACGCCCGTCTCATCGTCGCGTACAGTTTCTCAAATGAGCTTGACGAAGCGCGCATTCATCAGAACAGGGCCATTGGCTGGATAAACTGGTATCTCCACAATGATGATGAGACCAAAAGGAATCAGCGCTCGGGTCCGGAAGCATCCGATATTGCTTCGGTCATGTTCTTGAGTGTGTTGAAGGATGAGTTTTCGTCATTTAATCGCAACATGCAAATTTGGCGCTTTAGGTTTGCGCTATCTGTCATCGAAGAGCTGATCACGCTGTGCGCGCAGCATGAAGCAGCGAATGGAAGTGAGGCGTTGCAGATTCTTGCCAAGTTCGCGGCCTCGAAGAGGTGTCTGTCCCTCACCCTTCAGATCGGGCTTCTAGCGAATGACTGTGGCCTTTCGAAAAGCAGGCTGAGAGCTGTTTCGCGAGCGGCCAGCACTCTTTCGGCGCGGTACAGGAAGACCGTGCCGGAGGACCATTCAGACTACAAGATGGAACTGCAAGGTGCGGTCTCCAGTGCGGCAATGGCCTCCATGATCGTGAACTCCAGGCTATCAGCCAAGCAGGTGCTCAAGCTGTATCGCCACCGGAGGCCATCAAGCTATGACTACGGCGAGCGGCACGGCATGAATAGAGTATGGACGCCGGTTCAATCTGCATGCGTCAGAGCGTGGTCTGCGGGTAAGCCTTTGTCGTTTCGCCACCTGATACCAGAAGATGTCGAAATAACGCGAAAGACGAAACCGATCGGTTCAGAGGCTGATCTAAAGGCCTTCCTCGATAGCCTTAAAGTCGTAGATAAACGCCGCAAGCATCGGAGAGGCTTGCCGCCTGATATGCGCAAGCAGTTCTCAGAACATGAGCGAGATAACATTGTAAAAGGCGTCGCGAGCATCCTGCAACTTGTTAAGCCGATAGAGAGTGCTGTTCTTTCTGAACGTGCGATATCTAACAGTGTTTTGGCGACGTACTTGGCGATTTGGAAGTCAGCGCTGCGGCCCGATGTACATTGGAACGCCCAGACGGGGAGAGACAATGTTGCCCGCCATGTCGGCTTTGGATTCGTTAAGATATTGCTTCGGCATTGTGAAACCGTCGAAAAACGAGAAGCGGAAGATCTTTTAGGGATCGTCGGAGCGAACCGGTTCTCCCTGAGCGAGAAGTTGAGTGTTTTCGCACTCATCGCCCGGCGCGCGAACTTGTCTGAGGTGGCAGGGGCCTTCGCAAGCTCCCTTTCCAGCGACATCGTGAAAGACGACTACATCGAGCAGCGCGGCGAGTCCTACCGGCAATTGGCCGGATCATTGGTGCCGATGAGCATTGCGGAGGCACAGGAGTACTACAGCCAAGGTTTGGCTCAACTTGATCAGATGGGCGGAGATGATTTCGACTTGATCTATTCCGTCCTTCACTACGCGGCTGAGCAGCCCGGGGGATACATCAGGCCGGAGCTCTCGCACCGTCTTATGAATCTTTGCCAGACGATCTTCCAACACGAACCGTCAAAGTTTGGATGGACCTTGTTCGGACGCGCTGCCTCTTCCTCCATCGGCTTTCCGGCAATGTACAAGCTGATACGCTGGTTCGATCAGGACGTCGTTGATTACTCCTATGGCCTTCCCCAGCTCACCTGTTACCTCGCGAAGGGGGGCCGCCTGGACCCGCGGCGCGCGGCTGTATTGCTTACGGTGTGTGAGGATCATGGCTGGCATGAGTGGCAAGCCGGGAACGGACTGGCTGATCTACTTTCGGTTGCCAAGCCGGAAGATAGGGAGGCCATCTTCTCACTGGTGGCCGAAAAGCTGGATAGCGAACACAGTTTCGGCGGGTGGCCAACACTGTGGGAGAGCCTACTCGACTGTGTGGATGCCTTTGAAGAGATTGGCGATGACGCATTGAGAGACCGCCTGCGGGGCCTGCGAGACGCAGCACGGCATGAGCGCGACCTCGAAAATGCCAGATTGAATCACAACGGTACGGTCACTGATCTAAGCGTCCATGTAGGCACAAGAAAGCAGACCGATGGGTCTCGCGAGGACGCCTTTTCAGCTATTCTCGCCAGGTTTGATCCGACGTCCGCACACTCGCTGGATGAAGCGTTGCAGGAAATCCAAGCCAATGAATTGTTGCAGTTCGACTACAGGAAGCGCCTGTTCGACGAGATACGTGAAACATGCCCGTATTCAAAGAGACTGAACTTTATCGAAGCAATTTGTGAATCAGCTGAGCTTGAGTTTGATAGCGCGCTGGGTCTGATTATCGAATACGTGGAGGCATGGTCCGGCACCACGGCGCATGTAAGGAACAATGTTCTCGGAATGATCAAGAGGTTGTTTGCATTCAAGGGCTCTGAGCTTTTCGATCTTCGCTACTCGGGTATTTCGCGGCAAATCTACCGCCTGTCTGAGCTGTGCGGCGATCCGAAATTTGTGCTGCAATCGGTCCTGGAGGCTATAGCAAAGGAGCGCCTCGAACTCGGAGGTGACGAGTGGCTTCAATTGGCCACCAGCCTGTGTGGTCACGTTGATCCATCGACAGCTTTGGAAGCATTCGAGAGTCTTCTGTCGAGTTCGGCTGCCAAGGTGGGCGATGAGATCGGCGAAGGATCGTATCGGAGTGCATTTGCGGGCAAGAGCAGCGAGAGCGAGGTTGTTGCGGACATCATCTGGCACTTGCTCGGAGACAGTGATGCCTTTGTCAGATGGCGGGCAGCAAGAAGCCTGAAGGGCATGATCGATCTCGGGCTGACCGAGGATGTCGAGCAACTGCTTGACCGTTTCGACGTGAACGAGAACGCATCACTGACCTCCGACAGTCACCGCTTCGCATTCCTGAATTCACAGCAATGGCTATTGATGGGGATAGCACGTGCCGCCCTACACCACGGCGAAGAGCTGGAAGCCCTCAAGCCGCGGCTCGAGGCACTCGCAAACCGGCCCGATTTGCATGCGCTGAACAGGCTTCATCTGGCCCGATGTTTGGCACACATAGGGAGCGATGGAGTCGCGAGTTCTCAAGGGACGAAGCTATTGAGCAAAATCCGGACGCCTCCGCATGGCGTCATCGAGCGCAATGGTTGGCCTGACAACAAGGATCGGCGGATCGACTTTGGTTTTGACTACGATTTTGAAAAGTACAAGGTGTCCAATCTGGCAAGGCTCTTTTGGATATCGGACAATGAAGCCAGCGACTGCATTGCCGATGCAGTAATTCAACAGTGGCCCGATGCAACGAGTATGTCAGATTTCCCCGGAGGTGTTCGTTACAGGCACGGCGGAGACGATAGGTTCGAGACGTACCGGGATCACGTGCAAAAGCATGCGCTCCTCCATGCCGCAACGACGCTGGTGAAATCACGTCCCGTCGTACGCGCCAGCTATGACTCAGAAGACGGAAATCCTTGGAACGAGTGGCTAAGGGAAAACGACGTATCGTTTGAGGACGGATCGTGGTTGTTCGACCACAAGGATTCTGTTCCGGCGCAGGCGCGACAGAACCTCCTGGGTGAACGAAAAGGAAGCCAGGAAACACTCGTTGATGATGAAGCGTTGTTTCGGAAGGTTGGGTTCCCCGAGGTTTCTGAGGATGGCTTCTTGCCCCTCTGCGGAGATTGGAAGTCACCTGATGGCGTATTCGTCAGGTTCATGTCCGCTCTGATCAGGGAGCGGGGCGCGGTCGGGCAATGTGCGAAGTTCTCGAAAACACCTGAACACGATCTCTGGCTGCCAAGTTTTCAGTCAGATGGGCGTGTTGACCGCCACGCCGGGAAGACACCGTTCAATCCGTTGATATGGGAGCCGGAGAAGTATCCCATTGGTATTGACGAGCGTGACGAGTGGGCCGCCCGGGGAGCTATGGCCCGTCCAAGGCTGGGACTGACGCTCAACAAGCTGCTCGGGCTGACACCCGACGATGGTGAGCGCCGTTGGCGTGACCGCGCAAACAGGCTCGCATTGAAGAGCGAAGTCTGGGGCGAGTGGCGACCGGACCCCGATAGTCATAGGAGCAGATATCAGGATGAGGGTGCTATCCTGTGGGCGGAACGCGATTGGCTCGACGAAGCACTGAAATGCTGCAGGCAAAGCCTCATCTTTAAGCTCAGTTTCTCGAAATACAAGTCAAGCAAGAGCTACGATGATTCATCCGGGGTCCGGGGGCTGTATGTGGGTTTGAAGCGGAGCGGTGAGGCCCCTCGTTTCTGGTTCGCGAGGAAGGCATCTAAGACGGTATACTAGTGTTCCCGACCTGACGCAGGATTCCCGTTGTTGGGCGAGCATGTCAAACTCGGGGCATGAGACGCGATGACATCTGCCTTTATCTGAACCCCGACGACCGACCCGAGGCGCAGAGCGCTTGCATGTCTCGTCAGAGCGAATGACTGCTCTGGGCTGAGCCGGCCGATCGCGGCGCCTTTCAACGGCGGCCGCTTCCACCGATCCACCCAAAATGGTCAGGCTGGTCCAGCCACTTTGCGGGGAACGGCTCCAGCGCGTGCGCCAGCGTCACCTCTGGCCCCTGCTTCCCGTCCAGGAACGCCTCGACGATGTCGGGTGCGAGCAGGGTCAGGCGCAGGACGCGCGTCATGTAGGAGGGCGCGATGCCCTCGCGCTCTGCCAGTTCGCCGATGGTGGCGAACTCGCCGGACTCCAGCATGCACTTCCAGCGGAAGGCGCGGGCCAGCGCCTTGATCAGCGTGTTGTCGGTCCTGCGCAGCTGGGCAACGCCTTCCGGCAATTGCATCTCCTTCCGGCCACCGCGCTTCACGAGGCGGAACGGGACGTGGAGCGTCACCGTCTCCGGGATCGGCGTGCTGCGGGTCAAGCGGCCTTACCTTGCTTCTGCGCTT
>DNSZ01000010.1 GCA_003500165.1 Paracoccaceae bacterium
GTCGGCGGGCCCGCCGACACGAAGCCAGGTCAACTCGGCCAGCAGACGCCCGGCGGTCGCGCGGCCACGCAGCGGGGGCAGACCGGTCATGCCGGCGCCCGATGCGGGCGCACCGCCCCGCCGGTCGGGACGCGCAGGGCCGATCGGCCGCTCTGCCGTGCGCCACGAATGGCTGGTTTGCTGATATGGGGCACCCGCATGGCCGCAGCGTAACCCGGCAGCGGGGAGCAGAGAAGCGGGCTTGTACCGGCGGCCTGAAAATCTGACTCGCGGAAGGGTTCCCAGATCGTTTGCAACCTGCTTCAGTGCTTTGAGCGTATGGCGGCATTGATGGCGGTCGCAGTCATACCAAGGCGCGATGAGCCATTCCCATCGCGCCTTGGTATGCGCCATGGAATTCCGTCGCAAATGAACAGGACGCCATTCGCTCTATCGCATCGCGGGAATACACCAAAAGTGTCAGGAATTGAGGCCGTCGGCATTACAGCAGGGGCGCGATCGCAGCGTTGACAGCGCGGCCGATCTCGACCGGCGCGGCGGTCTCGGCAAGCACGATATCGGGATGGGGAAAGCCCTTCTCTTTGCCCCAGGCGGCGATGCCCCGGCTGGGCGAGGCGGAGACCGTGATCTGGCCCTCCTGCCGGGCTACGTCAACCGCAACACTGCCCCGATACAATGTCGCCCTGGTCTGGACCCCGGCGCGGCGCAGTGCCTCGGCCTCGAATGCGTCCAAGAGCGGATCGGGCTCGCGCATCGACGCTCTCATGACACTGTCAAAGGCTGGATCGCCGGGGGGGATGAACCGGCTGGCGTCCAGCGCGCGCAAGACCGTCTCGCCAAGCGTGTCTTCCGGCACGTCGAGGTCGAGGAATGTGCGGAAGCCGTCCGGGTCACCGCGGGACAATCCGTAACAGGCCATCGATTCGATGAAGTGGAACCAGCGCAGGCGCAGGACAGTGGCCTCCTGGCGGAACGGAAGCGGCGGCGGCAGCGGCCTTTTCGGCCTTCTCTCAAAGGCGGCTCGCAGTTGGCGGATGGCCAGGTCGCGTTTATCCATCGATCAGGGTCACTTCTGCGATCATGTTTCGCTCCGCAGCATCGTCGATGGCGCCTGTCTGAACTGCGCGGGGGAGCGCCTAACCCGATCCGCCCGGCGGTGCCTTGTCGTCGAGCGCCGCGAACAGATCGTTGACCACGCGCCCCAGCGCCTCGGCCCCGAGATCGGCCGCGACCTTGCACTGTTCAACCCCAGCCACGGCGGCGAAACTCGCGGTCCCTTCGCTCGATTGCGGGCTGAGGGTGATTGCGCCTTCCTGCCGGCGTACAAAAATCCAATGGCTGCCTTTGTAGAGCGTCGCGCGCGTCTTGATGCCCGCGCGCGCCATCGCTTCGGCTTCGAACGCCGCCTCGGTGTCGCCGAGCACGTCGCGTGTCACGCGGTCCCACCGTTCGCGTTCCGGCCCGTCGGGGCTGCAGAACCGGCTTCGGTCGAGTGCCTCGAGCAGTGTCTCCCCCACCACAAGGTCAGCTGCATCGCGGTCGAGGAAGGTGCGAAAGCCGTCCGGGTCGAGCTTCGCGGCGCCGTAGCAGAGCAGCGACGTGATCTCGATGAACCAGCGGAACTGCAGAACATTCGCGCATTGGTGAAAGGGAAGCGGCGGCGGCAGCGGCCGTTTAGGCCTTCTCTCAAAGGCGGCTCGCAGTTGCCGGATGGCCAGGTCGCGCTTATCCATCGATCAGTGTCACTTCTACAATCATGTCTCGCTCCGCAGCATAGTCGATGGCGCGTTGAATTTGTGTAAATTGTTCCGGAAGGGAGTCGACCGGCACCGCGAGTTCCAGCCGGCGGTGGTCGATTTCGTCTGACTCCAGTGGGTATCTACGGCGATTGCTCCGGCTAAACCGCGCCATCGTGTCGATATAGTGCTTCAGCCGATGAAAGACCTGGCGCGGGTCGGAAAGGTAGGTCTTCAGCCCGGTGTCGAGCGTCTTGGCGCTGGTTGCCGTGCGTGTCGCGGCGTCGTGGAAATCGAAGGTCTTGAAACCGGGCGGCAACCGCTCCCCCAGTTGCCCCATGGCTGCCAGCGCGTCTTCCCACGGATCGCCCTGGTCGGCGATCCCGCGGCCCCAGACAATGCCGGGATTTGCGATCACCGGCCAGTCGACATCGGCGGGCAGGCGGCGGGCGCGGGCGGCCTCGTCCAGCAGATCGTCGCGCAGCGGGTCGGGATCGGCGGTGTCGCCGCGCCGCCCGCGGCGGCGCAGAAGCCGGGTCAGCGCCGCCCCCGGCGCGAGGTTCAGGATCAGCGTTGTTTCGAGATAGGCGCGCTCGCGATAGGCCTCGGCCAGTTGCGCCTCGGTCGCGCGGCCCGCTTCGTATTCAGGGGTGATCAGCGCCGGGCGGCGTTCGACCGCCCGGGCATAGTCGGCAAGGGCCGCCGCGATGTCGGGGGCGTGGCGCAGGAAATCCCCGATCGCGTCGATCCGGGTGTCGATCTGCGCCCGTTTGTCGGCGAGCTCGGCAGCCTCCCGGCGGTCGAGCGTGCCGAGCGCCTCTTCGACCCGCAACCGGAAATAGCGCGTCAGCCAGGCGGCCCGTGCGGGCAGTTCCGAGATGCCCTCGACGATCCCTGCGGCAAAGTCGCCCGCTGCGGCGCCCATCCCGTCGAGTTCCGCGGCAATGGTCAGCCGGCGCAGCGCAAGCCCGGACAGGGGCTGCCAGTCGCCCAGGTCCTCGATCAGCGGCTCGGCATGGCAGCGGCAGCCCCAGGCCTCGCCGGGATGGCCGCCCTGGGGCGGGGCTTTCCCATCGAACACCC
>DNSZ01000294.1 GCA_003500165.1 Paracoccaceae bacterium
CAGCCCGGCCGGGCTGATCGCCACCCATTTGCGGCGGCCATCCTCCCAATCGGGTCGGATATGGACGAAACCCGCCGCCTGCAGCCGGGCCAGCGTGTTGGTCATCGCCCCCCTGGTGACGTGAAAGCTCTGGGCGAGTTGCGCCGGCGAGCGTTCCGCGCCCAGCCGCGCCAGGTGGTGGAGCACCGAAAACTGGTTGATCCCCAGCCCCCCGGGCAGCGCCCGCAACAGCCGCCCGCGCATCCGCTGGTCGATCGCGTGCAATTCGGCAAACAGGGTGATGGCCAGNNACGGCCAGCGCATGGCCATAGGTGCGGCGCGGCGGGCCGCCCTGGCCGCCCGGATGGGTCCCGGTCTGGGCCGGCGCCAGAATGAAGGCCCCGGTCTCGATCGCGCGGGCGCGCAGCAGGACATGCCAATGCGCCTCGCCCGTCGGCACGGTAAAGGCCGCGGGCACGCAGATCACCTGCGCACCGGCCTGCGCCAGATCGCGAAACAGCGCGGCAAAGCGCAAATCGTAGCAGACCGTCAGGCCCAGCCGGGCGAACGGCGTGTCGGCCAGGACGGCGCGCGATCCCGGCCGGTAGGTCGCCGATTCGCGATAGGTCTGGCCGTCGCCGACCTCGACATCGAACATGTGGATCTTGTCGTAGCGTGCGGCGATCCCGCCATCGGGGGCGATCAGGAAGGACCGGTTGGCCAGCCGGTCGGGGTCGTCCCCGGACCGCAGGGCCAGCGAGCCGATCAGCGTCCACAAGCCAAGTTCGGCCGCCACCGCCCGCAGCCTGGCCAGGGTGGGGTCGTCGCCCTCGGCCCGGGCCACCCGCATCTGGTGGGCGCGGTCGCTGGACATGATGTTGGTCATCTCCGGCGTCGCGGCGAAATCCGCGCCGCCAGCGGCGGCCTGGCGCAGCGCGGCCTCGGTCGCGGGCAGATTGGCCGCCGGATCGTCCGAGGCGGTGATCTGGATCAGGGCCGCGCGCATGCCGCCTCCAGCAGCGGGTCGAGCTGCCCGTCGCGGTCGAGGCCATAAAGCTCCTGGCAACCGCCGATCGGCGCGCCGCCGACGAAGATCTGCGGCACGGTTCGCGCACCGGGCGCGCGCCGCTCCATTTCGGCCCGTCGCGCCGGCTCCCGCTCGACATCGATCTCGGTGAAGGCCACGCCCTTCTGGGTCAGCAGCCGTTTCGCGGCGTGACAGAAGCCGCACCATTGGGTTGTGTAGATTTCGACCGGTTGCATGGTGACGGCTTACGGCAGCGCCCGGTCGGGCGCAACGCGGGCCAGCACGGCAACATCCACCCGTTCGGCACCGGCCGCGCGCAGCGCCTCGGCCGCCGCCGACAGGGTGGCGCCGGTCGTCATGACATCGTCGATCAGCAGCACGGCGCGGCCGCGCGCCAGCCCGGCCCGGCGCGGATGCGGGCGGATCGCACCATCGAGCGTCGCGTGCCGCGCCGCGCGGCTGTGCCCCTCCAGCACCGGGGTGGGGCGGGTGCGGATCAGCAGGTCGGGGCAATGCGCCGCCCCCAGCAGCCCGGCCGCCGCGCGGGCCAGCAGCGCCGCCTGGTTGTAGCGTCGCAGCGCCAGGCGCCGCCAGTGCAGCGGCACCGGCACGATCAGCAGATCGCCCCGATCCGCGGCGATCGGTCGCGCGGCCTGCGCCACCCAGGCCCCCAGCGCCGGCGCCAGATCGGTCCGGTCGCCATGCTTGAACCCAAGGATCAGCTGCCGGCCGGCCCCCTTATAGGCGATCGCCGCGCGCCCGCGCATCCAGGGCTTTGGCCGGGCCAGGCAGTCGTCGCAATGGACCGGGCCGGGCCCGTCGCCGGGCAGCGCGATGCCGCAGCTTTCGCAGACCAGGCCGGAGAGAAAGGCGACCTCGCGCCAGCATGTCGCGCATAGCCGATGCGCGCCCCCTTCGACCAGTGCGCCGCACAGCATACATTGCGGCGGGTAAAGCTGGGCGACCAGCCCGCGCCAGCGGTCGCGCGCCGCGGCACCGTCGAGAAAGGCCATCGCCATGTCCGCCCCTCCACGTCTGACCGACCGCGCCGCGCTGGCCCGCAACCGGGCGCGGGCCGCCCGGGGCCCAGGCGATGCGCTGATCCTGCACGACATCGCCGAAGCCGCGCTGCAGGAAAGACTCAACCTGGTTAACAGAAGCTTTCGCGCGCCGGCTCTGGTGACCGGTCACCCGGCCCGCTGGGCGGCCGTCCTGCCGGGTGCCCGGGTGATTGCCGACGCGCCGACGCTGGACCTTTGCCCCGGCGCGCATGATCTGATCGTCCATGCGATGGCGCTGCACTGGGCCGACGACCCGGTCGGCCAGCTGATCCAGGCGCGCCGCGCGCTGCGACCGGACGGTCTGTTTCTGGCTGTGTTCTTCGGTGGCGAAACGCTCGGCGAACTGCGCGCGGCGCTTGCCCGGGCCGAGGCGGAGATCGCCGGCGGCCTGGCGCCCCGCATCGCGCCGATGGCGGATGTGCGCGACGCCGGCGGGCTGTTGCAGCGCGCCGGGTATGCCCTGCCGGTGGCCGATACCGACCGGGTGCGGCTCAGCTATGGCGATGCCTGGGCGCTGATGCGCGATCTGCGGGCAATGGGCGAGGCGAATGCGCTCATCGCCCGGCACCGGGCCCCGCCGTCGCGCCACCTGTTCCGGCGGGCGGCGGACATCTACCGGGCCCGCTTTGCCGATCCGGAAAATCCGGGCCGGGTGCGTGCGACCTTCGACCTGATCTGGCTGACCGGCTGGGCCCCCGGCCCGGGCCAGCCGCAGCCGCTGCGCCCCGGTTCGGCGCGCGTGCGGCTGGCCGACGCGCTGGGGACAACGGAGTTCCGGCCGCCCGACCCGCCGGGCCGGCGGCTTGACCTGCCGCGACGGGACGCTAACACCGGGAAAGCGCCGAAGGAACCCGAATGACCCAGCCCGACGACCTGCCCCTGCCCGATCCGGTGTCGCTGCCCGATGCGCCGGCCGACCACCCGAAGGTCCGGTTCGGCCGGGTGGGCGTGCTGCTGGCCAATCTCGGCACCCCGGACGCCACCGACTACTGGTCGATGCGGCGCTATCTGAACGAGTTCCTGTCCGATCGACGGGTGATCGACTATCCGCGCTGGCTTTGGCAGCCGCTCCTGCAACTGGTCATCCTGTCGAAACGGCCGTTCTCCAGCGGCGCGGCCTACAGGTCGATCTGGAACACCGAGGCGGATGAAAGCCCTCTGATGACGATCACCCGGGAACAGACGGTGAAGGTCGCCGAACGGTTGGCAGCCAGCTATGGCGACCGGGTCGAGGTCGATTTCTGCATGCGCTATGGCAATCCGTCGGTCGAAAGCCGCGTCAACCGGCTGATCGAACGCGGATGCGACCGGATCCTGTTCTTCCCGCTTTACCCGCATTACTCGGTTGCCACGATGGCGACCGCGAACGATCAGTTCTTTCGGGCGCTGATGAAGGCGCAATGGCAGCCCGCGACCCGCACCGTGGCGCCCTATTTCGACAACCCGGCCTATATCGACGCGCTGGCCGGCTCGGTCGAGCGCGCCTATGCCGGGCTGGCCGACCGGCCCGAGGTGCTGGTCGTTTCCTATCACGGCGTGCCGCAACGCTATCTGACCGAGGGCGACCCCTATCACTGCCAGTGCCAGAAGACCTCGCGGCTGCTGCAGGAAAGGCTCGGCTGGCCCAAGGCCGAGGTGGTCACCACCTTCCAGTCTCGGTTCGGCCCCGAGGAATGGCTGAAGCCCTACACGGTGGAAGAGGTCGCCAGGCTGGCCGAGGCCGGCCGCAAGCGGATTGCCGTGATCGCGCCCGCGTTTTCGGCCGATTGCATCGAGACGCTCGAAGAGATCAACGAAGAGATCAAGGAAAGCTTCGAAGAGGCCGGGGGCGAGCAATTCACCTATATTCCCTGCCTGAATGCCGAGACCGCGCATATCGACGTGCTGTCCGGGGTGATCGCGGACAATTTGGCCGGCTGGATCGCCCCGGGCGATGTCCGGGCCGCGACGGCGCCCGCCCGCGTTCTGCGCCGCGCGACCGGCTAGTGTTCCGAGTCTGACGCTTGTTACCGGTTTCCCTGAATTTCATCGAGGGCGTTTAGGGCGCGGCGTTCTTGGGTGAGGATGTCCGCGGCGGTTTTGCTCCGGACGAAGGGCTTCGGTTTGGCGTTGTGCTGCAGCAGGTAGTCGTAGATTGCGGCCTCCAGATCATCGACGCTAGAGCGCTTACCCACCGATCTGAATCGATCGGGGATTCCCATTGCGTTGAAGGAGTGGTTCACTGACCCCGAAGCAGATAATGGGGACAGCGATG
>DNSZ01000290.1:0-2068 GCA_003500165.1 Paracoccaceae bacterium
CGATCTGGACGGGATCGCAGGATCGGGCCCCGGCGGCGCCATCGTGCTGGCCGATGTCGAGGCCGCCGCGCAGGCCGCCGCGGCGCCGGCGAAGAAGACGCGCGCAAGCCCGATGGAGGAAATGCGCAAGGCGATTGCCGCTGCGATGTCGCGGTCCAAGCGGACCATTCCGCATTTCTATCTGTCCCAGACCATCGACCTGCAGCCCGCCTCCGACTGGCTGGAACGGCGCAATGCGGGCAGCCCGCCCACGGACCGGCTGCTCATGGGCGCGCTCTTCGTCCGGGCCGCCGTGCTCGCCGCGGCGCAGGTCAACGCGCTCAATGGCCACTACACCGAAGACGGCTTCCGCCCCGCCGGGCAGGTCAATCCCGGGGTCGCAATCGCCCTGCGCGGCGGCGGGCTGGTGGCGCCGGCGATCCTCGACGCCCAGCCAATGGGGGTCGACGCCATCATGGCCGGCATGCGCGATCTGGTCACAAGGGCGCGGGCCGGCCGCCTGCGCGGGCGCGAGATGACCGAGGGCACGATCACGGTCTCGGCGCTGGGCGAGAGCGGGGCCGAGGCGATGGCGGGCATCATCTTTCCACCGCAGGTGGCGCTGGTCGCGCTGGGCGCGCCGCAGAAGCGGCCGTGGATCGCCGGCAGTTCGGTGGTGCCCCGTCTGGTGGGCACGGTCACCATCGCCGCCGATCACCGGGTTGCCGATGGCCGCCAGGCCGCCCGTTTCCTTGCCGAGTTCGAAAGCAGAGTGCTACAGCCGGAGGCGCTATGACCGAAGAGGAAATCCGCCGGGGATACCTTGAAGAACTCGTGAAGGTCGCCCCTGACATCGCACCCGAGGATGTGGGGGCAGACGATCACCTTCAGGACGATCTGGCGCTCGATTCGATGGATGTGCTGAATTTCGTCGCTGCGCTGCATGAACGGTTCGGCGTCGACGTCCCCGAACGCGAGTATCCGCAGATCGCTACGCTCTCGGTCGCGATCGGCTATCTTGGGCAACGGATCGGCGTGGCCGGGCGCGGCGGCGGCATGACATAGCGGCGACGTGGCCGTCGGGCAACCGGAACAGCCGCTGGCGCCGCGACGCGGGCCTTGCCGCGGCGTGATCCCCCGAAACATCCCTTATAGAGAGCGCGCGGCCCCGGGATGATGCCGGACAACCACACATGCCTCAGCGAATGTCCAGTTTCACAAAGCGCGCCGCAGGAGAACGGCTCCATCGAGAGCCCCAATGGGCATCTGAAGCGCGCTATCGAGGGTGCACTGATCATGCGTGGGCCCCGCGATTTCGAGGACCTGTCGGCCTACCGGCATTTCATCGACGAGATCGTCGGCCGGATCAACGGTAACCGTCCGGTGTCAGTGCTCTGGCGTTCTTCCTGCGCGGCCTGTTACGCTGCCAGAGTACGTGTTTAGCGTCCGGCTTTGGTTTCCGGGGCTATTGCCATCTGCTGGGCTAGAGCGCTTACCCACCGATCTGAATCGATCGGGGATTCCCATTGCGTTGAAGGAGTGATTCACTGACCCCGAGGCAGATTTTGGGGACAGCGATGGGCAAGCCACTTTCCATGGAGCTGAGGGAACGGGTGATCGCGGCGATTGATGCTGGCCTGAGCCGGCGGGCCGCTGCGGCGCGGTATGGGGTCGCGCCATCCGCGGCGATCCGCTGGGACGACGCGCGGCGGACGACCGGGTCTTTCGCGCCGAAGCCCCGGGGTGGGGACATGCGGTCGCGCAAGATCGAGGCACATGCCGAGCTGATCCACGCGGCGCTCGCAGAAACACCGGACATCACACTGGCGGAACTCTGCAGACATCTGTTCGACCGGGGACTTGGCTCTCGTAGGCCGAGCCGCGTTCGGAGAACGGGATCAGCGACAGCGTGCCGTCCCTGCTCTCGATCACGACGGTGCGGGAGCGCACGCCGCGCGGGCTGAAGAGGTTCGAACCCGAGAGCAGCGCGGGCTTGTAGGGGATGTTCTCGAGCGCACGGGTGAGCTCGACGATGGTGAAGGCATCGCCTTCGAAGATGTCCATGGTGGCCATGAGGATGCCTCCTGTC
>DNSZ01000290.1:2185-3250 GCA_003500165.1 Paracoccaceae bacterium
TTGCCGGAGGCGGTGATTTGGCCCAGCACCGTGCCGGGCTCGAGCGTGCCGGCGGCGACGGTGATGGTCTCGCGGGTGTAGTCGCGGAAGGCTTCCCAGACGAGGAAGCCGCCGGGGTGGGTACCTTCGACCAGCGTGGTCATGGTGTCATCCTTTCAGCTTGAAGGTGCGGGCGACGATCTCGCCCCAGGGGCGCGCGGCCGAGGACCGGCCGGGCTGCGGGTGATGCGGCGCGATCTCGGGCTCGACCTCGGCCTTTGCTGCGAGGAGCGCGGCGCGCACGTCGTCGAGGCTGGCGTCCGTTTCGAGGAGGCGGCCGGCCATCTGCGGCTGGCCCGCGAGGCGGCAGAGGTCGACGACGGCCCGGGCATGCCCGATGGCCTCTGCCCGGATCGCGGCGGGATCGGGCGGCGCACCGCTTGGCGGCGGGGTTTGGGCGGACGGTTCCGAGGTGTCGGGAGCGGCGACCTCGTCGTCCTCGACCGGATCGCCGTCGGCGACGTCGTCGGTGGCCTCGGTGTTTGTGCCGTCGGTATCGTCGCCGGGCTCCGGTTCGGCTTCGACCTGCTCCACCAACACCGGCGGCGCGTTGCGGAAGCGCCCGATGTCAAAGCGCGCAGCGATCCGGACGGGCTCGATCAGCCGGTCGGCGAAGCCCTGCGCCACCGCGTCACCTGCATCGAACCAGGTCTCGGCGGCCATGAGCGCGGAGACGTCCTCCGGCGTCCGGCCGGATTTCGCGGCGTAGCCGGAGACGAGGCTGCCCTTCACCTTGTCGAGCGCCTCGGCCATGGCGCGCATGTCCTCGGCCGTGCCCATCACGAGGCCGGCCGGGTCGTGGATAAGAGATTGAGTTCAAGTTCCTCGCGTGCAAGACTCGGTTGAGCAAACTAAGCTACGGAAAAGGGAGAACGAACGTGCTCAACCGTTTTGTGGTATCGTGTTCATTGATTTTCGCCTCAACTGCAGCGCACTCAGATGTTATGCGCGGCACTGGCGACCCAATGAACTTTGATATTGGATATGGCATACAGGTTAACGAAGGCAGTTCTTGGATTCAAATAT